>NZ_JEOG01000006.1:0-173490 GCF_006408715.1 Bifidobacterium sp. UTCIF-39
TCATCGTGTATCAATATTCAGTAGTTTTGCAATGAGAGCTTTTACAACCGACTCTTCTATAGCGCAAATATAGACAGTCTCATGTCAAAAACTGTCAATTTATCCTTACTCAGCGATCGACGACATTCGTAGACTGAAAATCGTCACACGTACCAACGGCATCAACGTCGATACCAAGAAAGAGGAATCCCGATGACGGAAACCACCACAGACAAGCCCACACGAGAGCTCATCCAGAGCAAGATCGATCTCATGATCGACAACCTCACCACCATCAACGACGCCGACGGCAAGTTCCTGCTCCACTTCGGCGATGTGGTCGTCGATGACAAAAGCTGGAAGGTCTGGAACTGGCCGCAGGGCGTGGGCCTGTACGGCATCTACAAGAACTACAAGCTCACCGGTAACCCCAAGGCACGCAAGGTGGTCACCGACTGGTTCGACAACGCCCTCGCCGAGGGATCCCCATCCAAGAACGTGAACACCATGGCTCCTCTGCTCGCCATGGGCTGCCTGTTCGAGGACACCGGTGACACCCGATTCCAGCCCTACCTTGATCAGTGGGCCAAGTGGGCCATGGAGGACATGCCCCGCACCACCGGACGTGGCATGGCGCACATCACCTACGAGGATCCCCACTACGAACAGCTGTGGGATGACACCCTCATGATGACGGTGATGCCGCTCACCAAGATCGGCCGCCTGCTCGACCACCCGGATTACGTGGAAGAGGCCAAGTACCAGTTCCTCATCCACGCCGAATACCTGATGGACAAGAAAACCGGACTGTGGTTCCACGGCTGGAACTTCAACCGCCGCGACAATTACGCCGGAGCCCTGTGGGCACGAGGCAACTGCTGGATCACCATCGGCATCCCCGAGTTCATCGAGATCGCAGGACTCAAGAAGGGCGATCTGATGCGCGAATGGCTCATCACCCTACTCAACCGTCAAGTCGAGGCATTGGCCAAACTACAGGACGAGTCCGGCATGTGGCACACGCTGCTCGACGACCCGAACTCCTACGTGGAATCCTCCGCCACCGCCGGCATCGCATACGGCATCCTCAAGGCCGTGCACCGCCGCTACATCGACCCGAAATACGCAGCCGTCGCCGAAAAGGCCATCAAGGCATTGCTCGGGCAGATCGACGAACACGGCGAAGTGCAGAACGTCTCCGTGGGCACCGGTCTTGAGGACGACCTCGACTACTACCGCACCATCGACAAAACCGCAATGCCATACGGGCAGTCCCTCACCGTGCTCGCCTTCACCGAGTACCTCGTGTCGTTCTGCTGACACGCCTCACGGACTACCCCATAGTTGCACAATACCGTTTTGTTGCGTAGTATCATGCAACAAAACTTGGCAACGAAATATTCAACACCTGCGTAGTATTGTGTATTTCGCAAGGGGAGTTTCAACGACGAACCAACGACCAGCCATCAACAACAAGCCAAAACAACACCAACCGCCACAACAGAAAGAAGGAAACATGGCAGAAGGATTCTCCATGGACAGCTTCTCCCTCAAGGGCAAGCTCGCCCTGGTGACCGGCGCCACATACGGCATCGGCTTCGCCATCGCCTCCGCCTACGGACAGGCAGGCGCCGAAATCGTATTCAACGATCGCGACGAATCCAAGATCGCACAGGCCGAAAAAGACTACGCCGCCCTCGGCATCACCGCCCACGGCTACAAGTGCGACGTCACCGACGAGGACGCCGTCAACGCCATGGTCAAGGACATCAACGACAAGTACGGCGTCATCGACATTCTGGTGAACAACGCGGGCATCATCAAGCGCATCCCGATGACCGAGATGAGTGCGGCCGACTTCCGTCAGGTCGTCGATATCGACCTCAACGGTCCGTTCATCGTGTCCAAGGCCGTCATCCCCGGCATGATCGCCAAGGGCCACGGCAAGATCATCAACATCTGCTCCATGATGAGCGAGCTCGGCCGCGAGACCGTATCCGCGTACGCCGCCGCCAAGGGCGGACTCAAGATGCTCACCCGCAACATCTGCTCCGAATACGGCGAGGCCAACATCCAGTGCAACGGCATCGGCCCCGGCTACATCGCCACCCCGCAGACCGCGCCCCTGCGCGAACGCCAGGCCGACGGCTCGCGCCACCCCTTCGACCAGTTCATCATCGCCAAGACCCCCGCCGCCCGCTGGGGCACGCCCGACGACCTCAAGGGCCCCGCCGTGTTCCTCGCCTCCGACGCATCCGACTTCGTCAACGGACACATTCTCTACGTTGACGGCGGCATTCTCGCCTACATCGGCAAGCAACCGTGATGACGTGATTGTTTGGATGATGGAGCGTCGTCTGCGTTGCGGAGGGATCGACGTACCTTTGTACGCCTTCACCCTCCGCGCCTTGACGACGCACGCATCATCCAAACAATCACCATGCGGGCACGGCGACAGCCGCCTCGTCTACCCCGTGCGGTCTCACCAAGCGACGGCCGAAACCGCACACGTCATCCGAACAGCCATTCCGGCCCGGACCCCGCACATCGAACGGGAAACGGACGGTAATCACGCCATTCCACTTATCAAGTCACATCAGCAAAGGAACATATCATGCGCATCGCGCTTATCAATGAGAACAGCCAGGCCGCGAAGAACGGCGTCATCTACGAGGCACTGAAGAAGGTCGCCGACGAGAAGGGCTTCGAGGTCGACAACTACGGCATGTACGCGGCCGACGACGACGCCCAGCTCACCTACGTGCAGAACGGCATCCTCGCCGCCGCCCTGCTCAACACCGGAGCCGCCGACTTCGTCGTCACCGGATGCGGCACCGGCGAGGGCGCCATGCTCGCCCTCAACAGCTTCCCCGGCGTCATCTGCGGCCACGTCGAGGACCCCCTCGACGCCTACACGTTCGCCCAGATCAACAACGGCAACGCCATGGCCATCCCCTTCGCCCTAAAGAACGGATGGGGACAGGAACTCCAGCTCAAGTACATCTTCGAGCAGATGTGGCTCGAGGAGCCCGGCAGCGGCTACCCCAAGGAACGCGTCGTACCCGAACAGGCCAACAAGAAGATCCTCGACACCGTACGCGAGGCCGCCTACCGACCCCTCGTCGACATCTACAAGGACCTCGACCCCGCCCTCGTCAAGGGCGCCTTCGCCGGCCAGCACTTCAAGGAACTCTTCGAAGCCAACGCCAAGGACGGCGACATCAAGGACTACATCCTCAGCCTCACCGACTGAGCCCCGCGCCGCCACGCCGCCATCTCACGCGCCGCGGCCCTGCCGCCCGCCATACCGTTACGTGGGCCGCGGTACATCGTACGTAGCGTTACGCGGGCCGTCGGCGGCCCACATAACGTTGCGTGGAAATCGTTGCAATATCAACGGTTTAGCGTGTGTGTTACGTGGGCCGCCGACGGCCCACGTAACACATGGCGCGGCCCACGTAACGCTAGGTGGGGCACGACGTCGGGTATGGGCATGGTACAGGTATGTAGACACGACACTTTCTTCTCAGCTTTTGCAGATCGGTTATAGGACCGTCGTGCCCTGAAGGGGCGCGGCGGTCTTTTTGTTATCTGATTTCCGGCAAACATTGGCAACAAATATTTTATTTTCTGCAACATAGGAATACATTGATGCCATCAATAGTGATATATCACTGTGCAACACTTTTTGCACGTTCAATGCGATGACGCTGGACGAAAGGAAAGGGATACGGTCATGCAGCTCAATGTCGTATGGAAATGCGCGCGTGCCGCCGTTGTCGAAATCACGGAAGACAGCGTGTACCACACCGAAAATCTCTGGGATATCTATATCAACGACGAATTCTACGGCAAAACCGACACCGTGGAGACATACATCGACGGTCTTGAGCCGCTGACCACCTACTCGATCCGCTACGAATGCAGCACAAACGAAACCAATGACAACACAGCGGACGATTTAGGCAACAACAATACTGAAACAAGAAACGAAGCCGTCACCACCGTAAGCGGCATCCTTGTCACCGACGACGAGACGTTCACCCTCAACGTTCGCGATTTCGGCGCGGCGGGAGACGGCGAGCGCGACGACACGATCAGCATCCAGGCCGCCATCATGAGCTGCCCCGCACACGGTCGCGTACTTATCCCAGCCGGCGACTACCGCATCAAGAACCTGTTCCTCACCAGCGGCATCTCGCTCGAGCTGGCCGAGGGAGCCACGCTTCGCGCCCGTCACGATCGTGAGAATCTCGCCTACCTGCCGGACACCGTCGAAGGCAAGCCCGGCGCTGGCTATGCCGGCACGAACATGCTGCCCATGGGCCGCTGGGAGGGCGAGGGCATGCCCATGTTCTGCGGCATCCTCTCCGGCATGGCGGTCCACGACGTCACCGTGTACGGCCGGGGTGTGATCGACGGCGGGGCCAACGCCGACGATGACAACTGGTGGCACGATCCCAAGACCATCCGCATCGCCGCCCGCCCCCGCATGATCTTCCTGAGCGACTGCGAGCGCATGGATTTCGCCGGTATCACCGTGCGCAACTCCCCCAGCTGGAACATTCATCCGGTGCTGTCGCGCGATCTTGGCTTCTGGTGTCTGAACGTCGAGGGCCCGAAGGTCTCCCCCAACACCGATGGTCTCGATCCGGAATCCTGCACGAATGTGACGATCAAGGGATGCCATTTCTCGGTGGGCGACGACTGCATCGCGGTCAAGAGCGGCAAGATCGGCATGCCGCGCGAACTGCGCCCCGCCTGCCGCAATCTGCTGATCGACCAGTGCTATATGCACGACGGTCATGGATCGGTGGTGTTAGGCAGCGAGGCGGCCGGCGGCATTCGCGGCCTGATCGCCCGCAACTGCCTGTTCGAACGCACCGACCGCGGGCTGCGTATCAAGACCCGTCGCGGTCGTGGCAAGGACAGCGTCTACGAGGCGATTACCTTCGATCACATTCGTATGGACGGGGTGCTCACGCCGTTCGTGGTCAACTCGTTCTACTACTGCGATGTTGACGGCAAGACGGAGTATGTGCAGGATCGCGGCCCGCGTCCGGTCGACGAACGTACGCCGAAGGTGGCGTCGTTGATCTTCAATGACATTGAGGCGACGAACTGTCATGCGGCGGCCACGTACATCACCGGTCTGCCGGAGAGCAAGGTCGGGCGCGCGGAATTCCACAACGTGCATGTGACGTATGCGCAGGATGCACAACCTGCGCGACCCGCCATGGCGTGCGGCGTGGAGCCGATGGTGCGTCAGGGCATCATCGCGCAGAACGTGGAGCGCCTGGTGCTTGACGACGTGACGATCGATGGTCAGGACGGCGACGAACTGCAGCTGACCAACGTGGATCACGTGGAACGGTAACGCTACGACGCATTCCATTCAGAAGTGACGTCGGTAGCGCAATCCCGCTACCGACCAATACCATCGACGTCTCTATCGGTTATTGATATCGACGTCGTCATCACCACCAATCTTGTCCGGACGTCTGACCGTTTGCGTCACCCGTCCGGGCGGGCGTCATCCGATTCGGCATAGAAGCCGGGATGACGCGCGCGGTCATAGACGACCGTGCATCCAGCACACAGCACAACTACAACCATCACAGAGGAACACCGTATGTTCAGCAAAATCGGCAAGAAGCGGAAGATCACACTGTGGACGCGCATCGGATTCGGTATGGGCGGCATGCTCAGTTCCGGCGCACTGACCTTCACCCACACCTATATGGTGCTTTTCATCTCCACCGAGGCTGGCCTGT
Source organism: Bifidobacterium sp. UTCIF-39 (assembly GCF_006408715.1). Lineage (NCBI taxonomy): Bacteria > Bacillati > Actinomycetota > Actinomycetes > Bifidobacteriales > Bifidobacteriaceae > Bifidobacterium > Bifidobacterium sp. UTCIF-39. Next base: position 5,754 of record NZ_JEOG01000006.1, read on the forward strand.
CCGCCGGTGAGGCCGCCATCATCGCTTCGGCCGCGATCTATCTCGATGCCATACTGGCACCGCTTATGGGCTTCATCTCCGACAACTTCTACAACACGAGGGTCGGACGCCGATTCGGACGCCGTCGATTCTGGATTTTGCTTGCCATTCCGATGATGGTCGCCGAACCGTTGATCTTCTTGGTCACACCGTTCGGTTTTGGCTACTATCTGCTGTGCTACATCGTGTACAACATCGGTTACTCCTTCGCATCCACCTCGCTTGGACCGCTGACCATCGAGATGACCGACAACTTCGAGGAACGCAGTTACCTGACCGGAACCAAGCATCTGTTCGGCAATGTCACCGGATTCCTGATGGCGTTCCTGGTGGCGTTCGGCTTCGGCATTTTCGGCGAGAACAACCCGCATTCCTACTTCATCATCGCCTGCATCAACGCCTCGATCATGGTAATCGCCTTGCTGGGCGTCTACCTGAGCACGTGGGAGCGCACACCCGAAGAGGTGGCGCAGGAGAAGATCGCCAATGTGGGAGAAGCCATCAAGAAGCTGTTCATCGATATCTTCTCCACGTTCCGCAACCGTTCGTTCCGCCGCATTCTGTATGTGCAGATGAGCGCCAAGTTCGCCGCCAACGTGTGGAGCGCCTGCTACAGCTATTTCATTGTGTTTACGCTGGGCATTCCGAAGTCCTTTGCTTCGGCGTCCGAGACGCCGGGCAAGGTCGTGGCCATTGTGTGCATCGCCGTGTGGATCGCGTGGCTGGCCAAGAAGGGCTTCCACCAGCCGTGGTATGCCGCCGTGCTTGGCGCCGCCACCTGCATGGCCGTGTTCATCGGTCTGGGTGTTGGTCAGTTCACCGACATGATCCCCGTAGCCGCAGTGATGGTGGCATACCCGATCGTGTTTGCCGTGTGGAAGTTCTTCTACGCCGGCTTCCAGTACCTGCCCGACGTGCCGCTGAACTACGTGCCTGACATTGATGAGCTGATCACGCTGCGTCGCCGTGAGGGCATCTACTCTTCCGCCCAGCGTCTGGTGAACCAGCTGGTTCAGGGTCTGATCACCACGGTGTTCGGATTCCTGCTGCTGGCGTCCGGCTTCATCAGCACCAAGGATGGTCAGACCGTGGAGCAGCCGATCACCGTACCGATCACCGTCTCGCTCACCCTGCTTGTCGGATGCTGCTGCATGTTCGTGCTGTCCGCATTCTTCGCCCGTAATCTCAAGATCGACAAGGACACCTGCGACATCGTCACCGGCGAGGTGGAGCGTGTGAAGGCCGGCGGTCTGATGAAGGATGTGGACCCCAAGGTGAAGGCCGTGTGCGAGGAACTGTCCGGTCTGCCGTACGAGCAGTGCTTCGCGCACAACACCATCGGCTATCAGGAGGAGGAGATCAAGCCCGCCGCATGATGGCGGACGACCGAAATCCTTCGGATATGGTTCGGCGTGCCCGTTGCAGTCGCGGGTGCGCCGAACCTGCAATATTCGACTTCACCATGTTGCACATGACCGCAACTACGCGTGAGATCACGGTCATGGATGACGTCGACGACGATCAGCCATCAGCTCCCGACCGTTGTACGCCGATCCTTGATAGGTTGTTGACGGGGAACGGCCTCAGCACCCATCCTCACAAGGAACGATCAACCTCAACGGAGAACAATCATGAACCTTGCCGATCACTCCATCAAGAACTCCCCCGCCACGCATTCCACCATCGAGCACGCCGTCACCCTGCCCGTGCTGGGCAACGGTGCAACACTGACCACGTATTTCCTCAATGATCCGGCTGACGGTACCGCGACCGAATCGACCGGAACTCCCCGACCGCTGGTGGTGATCACCCCTGGCGGCGGATACAATCACCTCTCCACACGCGAGGGGAAACCGATCGCCCTGCGCATGAATCAGGAGGGATTCCACGCATGCGTGCTGCGGTACAGCGTCTCCCCCGCCGTATGGCCTCAGTCGCTGTTGGAGCTCGCCGCAACCGTGGCATGGTGCCGAACCCACGCCGAGGATCATGGCATCGATCCCGACCGGATCATTCTTTGCGGCTTTTCCGCCGGTGCGCATCTGGCCGGATGTCTGGGCACGATGTGGAACGAACCATGGATCATGCAACGACTGAACAAAGCACTCGGCAGCACGCACGATGCCGTTGACGGCAGCGATACCAACGACGCCGGCGACACCAACGGACTTGGCATCACTGGACTGCATGACATCACCACGGCCGACATCCGTCCCAATGCGCAGATCCTGTCATATCCGGTGATCACGTCCGGCGAATTCGCCCATCGGGGTTCCTTCACATATCTCACCGGCGGCGACACCAGCCTCGAACCGGAACTGTCATTGGAAAACCGCGTGAACGGCGACACCGCACCGACCTTCATCTGGCATACCGCCACCGACAGGACGGTACCCATGGAAAACAGCCTGCTGTTCGCCGGAGCACTGCATCGCCACGGCATTCCGCTGGAACTGCACATCTTCCCCAAGGGCGACCACGGCATCGCACTCGGCACGGAGGCGACCGCCATGCCCGACCACGATCACGTGGAACCGCAGGTACAGTACTGGCCGGAGCTCGCCGCCAACTGGATCCGGGCACTGTAAGCCTGCGATCCGCATCGCACCAGTACTGGCGGCACCGGCACTGACAAACTCGGCCCACTGCCGTCACCCCGTCCGCCATCACCGTCACATACTACCGTCATGTTCACCAGCAAAGGAGATCCGTTCATGGAAATCACGAATCATCACAACCGCACCGATCGTGACACCACGACGATCGTGGTGTCACAACACGGTGATGGTGACTGCGTGACCATCACCGAAGCCCTGCATCGAGCGGCCGCAACGCGCGAGCACAACGGAAACGGGATGGTTCCGCGACGGGTGGCGGAACGGCCCGCGGTCGAACCGATCACGATACGCATCCGGCCCGGCGTGTATCGAGAGCGTGTGGAGGTCACGCTTCCCCATATCGCATTGGTCGGCGATGATCCGCGCGCCACCACGATCGTGCTCGGAATTGGTGCCCGCATGCCCGCCAATACCGGCACGATTGGCAACGCCAACGATGGCACGACCGACAGCACGATTGGCAACGCCAACGACAGCACGCCGTTGGGAACGTTCCGCACCTACACGATGCTTGTCGACGCCGATCATGTGACGCTACGTAATCTCACCGTCGCCAACGATGCCGGCGACGGTCGTGACGTCGGGCAGGCGATCGCGTTGTACGCGGATGGTGACGAACTGCTGGTGGAATCCTGCCGCATTCTCGGCCACCAGGACACGCTGTTCACCGGGCCGTTGCCACCCAAGGAACTGCAGCGCGGCGGGTTCATCGGTCCCAAGCAGTTCGCTCCACGTCGGGTCGGGCGGCAATGGTACCGGCGGTGTCTGATCGCCGGCGATGTGGATTTCATCTTCGGCGGGGCCACGGCGATGTTCGAGGATTGCGAGATCCGGTCGTTGAACCGCGGCATGGATGTGAATGGGTATGTCACGGCGGCGTCGACTCCCGAGGGACGGGTGTACGGGTATGTGTTTCGTGGATGCCGGTTCACGGCTGACGGATGTGCTCCGGGATCGGTGTATCTGGGACGTCCGTGGCGCGATTTCGCGCGGGTGGCGCTGGTGGACTGTGAGCTGGGTGCGCATATTCATCCCGATGGCTGGTGGGATTGGGACAAGCCGCGCGCTCATGACACGTCACGGTTCTCCGGTCTGGGATTGCATGGGCCAGGATTCAGTCCCGACCGTTGGCCGGGCTGGACCTTGCCGAATGATCCGGCGGGCTTGGCATGGTATTCGCCCGAGCATGTGCTGGGGGAAGCGGGAAGGATCCGATGAGTGGGAAGGAGCGAATGAACGGCAACGAGCCCGGCCGTCCGGAAGCCGGCGGACAGCGCAGAGACCAGTATTCGCATGGCAACGGCCGCACGTTGCATATCGATCGGTATTACGACTCGCTGCCTGGACTACTGCGGCGATTTGCCCAAGTGGGCCGACAGGCGGCATTCCACGGAACTATGGCGCAGACCGCGACACGGGAGACTGCGGCACAGAACACAGCGACACAGACGATGGCGCAGGAGTGGATGGATTGGCGCGACGATCTGCGCACGCGGCTATGGTTGCTGCTCGGACTGGACCGTATGGAATCCTGTCCGCTCAGTCCGAAGCTAGTGGAACGCAGCAGGGTTCGTGCTGCCAACGATGCTGGCGAATACGTCGATATCACCCGCGAGAAGATCCTGATTCAAGTCGAGCCCGACGTATGGATGCCCTGCTATGTGCTGATCCCCGCCCGTCCACGCGCCGGTGATACCGGGAAGGCATTGTGCTGGATCTGCCCTCATGGCCATCAGGGCGGCGGCAAGTACAGCGTGGCCGGCGTGCGTGGAATTCCCGCGATCGACGATGCCATTCAACGATTCAACTACGACTATGGACTGCAGCTCGCCCTTCGTGGATATGTGACGCTGTGCCCGGACGCGCGTGGCTTCGGCGAGCGCCGTGACCGGAAACTCCAGCGCGATGATGAGCGTTCGTTCCTGCGCGGCACCTGCGCGCAGCTGGCGCATATGGCCGAACCCTTGGGGCTGACCGTTGCCGGCATGCTTACCTGGGATCTCATGCGTCTGGTGGATTATGTGTCCGAGCGCGGAGAGGGGGACATGGCGTCGCTCGGTTGCTTCGGATTCTCCGGCGGCGGCATGCAGACCCTGTGGCTGGCCGCGCTCGATGATCGCGTTCGACGCGCGTTCATCAGCGGGTACATGTACGGGGTGCGGGATTCGCTGTTGACGATGAATGACAACTGCAGCTGCAATTATGTACCTGGACTATGGAACCTGGTGGACATGGGTGATATCGGATCGCTGATTGCGCCACGGCCGCTGGTCGTGCAATCCTGCATCGAGGATCATCTCAATGGAGCTCGTGGCATCGTCAATGCCGATGAGCAGGTGGCCATCATCCGGAATGCCTATCATGTTCTTGGCGAGGATGCGCGGCTGATTCATCTTCATGCCGAAGGAGGCCACCATTTCGACCCGGCCGGCGTATGGGACGCCATCGCCGAATCGGATCCCGCATCGGCATCGCCGCACATCACGCGTCCGACCATATGAGGACGAGAAACCCGGCAGACAAGGATTCAACACAAGGATTGGAGAGTCGTATGACCATCGCAGCAGCAGGGATCTCCGCAACATCAGGCCATCTTCTGACACGGGATTGGGCTCACACCACTATCAACTGTCTGGGTGATTCCACCACGTGGGGTGACATCGGTACCGGCGACGGCGGCCCCGCCATCTCGTGGCCCGCTCACCTGCAGCGACTGCTCGGAGCCGGCACCGTACGCAATTACGGCGTCAAGGGGTCCCGCATCGGCGTCAAGGCGGATCGCGATGACAGCTTCATCGAACGATACGAAGCGATGGAACGCGACGCCGACATCGTGCTGGTGCTCGGCGGCGTCAACGATTTCAACCGCGAGGTGCCGCTCGGCGAGCAGGGAGACACCGACGTGCACACCTTCCATGGAGCCGTCGACACCCTGCTGCGCGGACTGGTCCGCATGTATCCGCATGGCGAGATCGTGGTCATGACGCCCTGCAAGACCGGCGGAGTGCCGGCCAAGGCACTGCCTGCATTCGATACCCCCAACGGGCTGGGACTGGTGGAGGCCGACTACGTTCAGGTGCTGCGCGCCATAAGCAACCGGTACGGCATTCCCGTAATCGACCTCTTCAACGATTCCGGCATCAGTCCGCTGCTGCCGGAACACAAGCCCCATTACATGCCCGACGGCCTGCACTACTCCCCCGCCGGCTATGAGCGTCTCGCCCGCCGCATCGTCTCCCAGCTGCTCACCCTCCTTGCATTCTGAGTCCTGAGCCGGCACATTCACAATGGCATTGCGGTCAGGCGGAAATTCACATACATGCCTCGTGTGGCCAGATATCTGCCGACCATGAACGCGAACAGGGATCGTGCACCGTCATCACACAGATTGTCTGCAGTGATGACCATCACCACCCATCCCTGACTTCGCAGCAATTCCCGCTTTTCCTGATCGCGTCGCCATTGTGTCTTATCCGTACGATGCTGGTCACCGTCATATTCCACCGCGACCTTGACGTCGGGCCATGCCATATCCAGGGTCATTTCGACCCCGGACTGGAATGTGGCACCGGGAACCACGAAATTCGTTTCAGGGTCCGGGATCCCGTAGGTCGTCAAATACAATCTGGCCAACGTCTCCATCGGAGACATCACTCCGGTTCGACATAAGGCCAGCGCCTTGATGCAGTTGCGTTTTCCAGAAAACCGCTCACCATTGTTCACGAACTCGATCATGGCGTCACGAATGGCATGAGCGTCCGTGTCGGGAGTTCCACGGTCTCGGGACAGTGTGGTAACCACCGCATCCGCCAACGCCACAAGGTCCACAAGCGCAATACGCGATGACATCTGTGCCCAGGTGTGGATCAGATCAAGCGCATACACATACTGATTGATACGTATGCACGAATCGGCGGTCAGCCGTTTCCACACGTGCGCCTGCAAACCCAAACCTCGCACACGCTTGTCCCATGAACTCGAGACCGTGTGCAATCGCTCCTCGCCTCCACTGGCAAACGCGACGCCCGACGGCACCGGCACCGCCTGTAGGACCAACGACGTCGTCATGCCAAACAATATCGTGGTTCCGGCGCTCTTCGCCGCATCCGTGCAACGTCGAATCATATCCTGTCTACGGTCGGCCAGGGATACGCTCATGGCAGCACTGCCACGATCATATCCGCCTCCATCATTCATTGTGGTCATCATGAAGCCACCGTATGCACGCCAATCGTCGGATGTCATCACCGGATGGGCAATGTGGTCGAATGTGAAATCGCGGTATGTGAAGTTGCAGTGGCAGAGAATACAGCAAAGACGCATTCCGACGTTCTCTGCCACGGCCTCTGGCAGAGAATACGACAATGAGGGTTTTTATTATTCTCTGCCAATCCAAAAGGATCATTTCAAGCAATTCAAGGCTGGTATTCCTCGCATTGGTATCGACATATGGATACCATCTCACTTTATGATCAATGCGGCGAGATCTCTCGTGGCAGGGAATAGCGGAAGAGCCCCGTGGATCATTCTCTGCCAGCAGTTGTGGCAGAGAATGCAGAAATACGTCACTGTCGCGCTCTGTGGCACCAATCCGTGGCAGAGAAGAGGAAAAGACTCCGTTTTTTCGTTCTCTGCCACGCCGACTGGCAGAGAACGAAAAATATCGAAAATCATCATTCCCTGCCACGCCACATCCCACTCCCATCCTCCGCTCCGTCCAGCACGATCACGACACCGCATCACATCGCCAATGATCACAAAGACTCCGCCACAATCCTCAAAGAGCGGCTCCGCATACCCACAGAGAAGAGTCATGCATGAATCGTCGTGCCTAATTGGCGTTCGATACGGCTCGGCGTATCCGCAGAGAAGCCCCGGTCTTCGAATCCGAAACGGTCTCACCCAATGCTTGAAGGCGACTCACGCCAGCAGATTCCCGCGCACGCGCAATCGCACAAAAGCAGAAAGGCCAGAATCCACTCCAACCCAGCAACCGCCCGTTCACGACTGACCTCACAACGCCCCATACCGCTCGACGGTGCGGGCGATGGCCTCGTTTTCGGTCTGTTCAAGGATCACGGGGACCCACGGGCGGGCCTTGGCGACAAGCTCCAGCACACCGCGCACGTCCATCGCGCCCTCATCCACGTTGCACCGGTGAATACCGGCCTCATCCACGGTGAAGTCATCGATATGCACCGCCACGATGCGCTCGCCGAACCGGTCAAGGGCCTGTCCGGTCAGCTCCACCTGGTCGAGACCGTCCACAGTGCGTCCGGTCGGCGTGGTGTAGGCGGTGGGATCGAACACAATGCCCAGATACGGGGAGTCAACATCAGTCAGCAGACGCTCGGTGGATGCCAGATCGTGGATCGGATGGTTGGCACCCGGCTCAATGCCCACGATCGTACCGAACCGCTCGCCGGCGTCCACCAGTCGCCGGATCGCCGACAAGGCCTTCTGGTACATGGCTTCGGTGAAGTTCTCCTCGGTGAACCGCCCAGGATCGGCGTCCACGGATCCGGTTTCACTGGCCACCACGGGGGCGCCGAAGAACCGAGCATTGGCGAGATACGTCTCGAATTTCCGCAGCAGCTTCTCCCGAGTCTCACCATCGGGGTGGGTCATGTTGATGTAGCATCCCAGCACGGCGATGTCCACGCCGGCGTCGCCCAACACGCGGCGGAAGCGCATTCCCATGCCCGGATTGATCTTGGCCGCATCGGCAAGATCGGGGAATTGACGCGGCAGCGCGAGCTGCACATTGTGCACGCCATAGCGCCGCAGCCCGGCCGCGAGCTTCTCCACGGTATCGGCATCGGTCACGTCATGGCCACGGGCACCGAAGTTGATCATTGGAACCTCCATATCCATTTGGCTACACGTTGAATTATCGAGTCACAGTGAGTCACAGCATCCGGCAGATGATTCGATCGTAGACTCTCACAGAAGCCTCAGCTATGTAATGCTGTACAGATATTGCTGAATTCCTATCGGTTCTTGCAGTGTCATATATCATTTATGATAGTTTTTCCGTTACTTCTAACCAGTTGGGATGGCACTGCAATGGCGCAACAGGAACGACCGCAACGCGCGGTGATCGTTAATTCGATGATCTCGGATCGCTTTGAGATCTACCATGTGGACTCCCAGGTGGTAGAACACGCGCAGTTGCACTACCACGACTTCCACGAGATCAACTGCGTGCTGCAGGGCACCGGCGTGTTCCATCTGGGCGGCAACGAGTACGCCACCGAACCCGGCACGGTCACCTTCGCCCACAGCAACGATCTGCATAACATCGTGCGACAGTCAAGCAACTACTACGAACGCGCCTACATCTACGTGCGCGACGAGTTCCTGACGTCCCGCTCCACTGCCAACACCGATCTGACGACCTGCTTCAACGACAATGGCAAGCCGACCAGCCGCGTGATCCGCATGGATCCCGAAGTGCTGCGCCGTCAGATCGTCAGACTCGACGAGCAGCCGGATGGCTCCTACGGTTCGGATCTGGCATACGAGCAGCGCTTCCTCGAGTTCATGGTGGAACTCAACAAGGCCATGGCGAATTCCGCCAATGACGTGACGCCGAGCAGCAAGCCAGTGTCGTCGCTGATCGTCAATGTGATGGAGTACGTGAACGAGAACCTTGCCGGAGACTGTTCACTCGACGCCATCGCCGACCGGTTCTACATCAACAAGTACTACCTGTCGCGCCAGTTCAAGAAGAACACCGGCCTGAATCTGCACGAGTTCATTCTCAAAAAGCGCCTGCTGCGGAGCAAGGAGCTGCTGCGCGAGTCGGGCAGCGCGCAGAACGTCTACCGGCAGTGCGGCTTCGCCTCGTACACGCATTTCCTGCGATGCTTCAAGCAGGAGTTCCACATGACGACGAAGGAGTTCCTCAGCCGCAACGACAGTACCGACGTGGTGCATTTCGCCGCACACGAGTAGCGTATAGCGCACGCGCGGTCACGCCCACCAAGCACGCCCGCGCGTGGCACCCCGCCCACCCGCCGCGACTCAGCCAGCCTCCTTCCCATGCCGCAGCGTCTCGATGTAGGCAAGCACGAGAGGCGCCACACCCTTGGCATCGTCGCGCACCTTCGGTTCGCGCATGTAGTAGTCGAACGTGCCCTCGCGATGGTCCGTGTTGCCCAGCCCCGCCACCAGACAGATGTTGTCAAGCGTCAGTCTGCCGTCCTCCTCGCTGAGACAGGTGTCGCAGATGCCCGCGAACGCCTTGCGCCCGTAGTCGTAGTAGCGTTCGTCGAGCACGCCAAGTCGCGCGCCCTTCATGATGGCGTTGGCGAAGATCGCAGAGCCCGACGTTTCGAGATAGTTCGGCGCGATTCGCCCCAGATTGATCACCTGATGCCACATGCCCGTGCCCGGATCCTGATACGGCAGCATGGCGTCGATGAGTTCGACGAACATGCGTCGCAGTACGTCGCGCTCGCCGCTCATGCTCGCGGGCATGAGCTCCCAGGTGTCGATGAGCGCCATGGCGAACCAGCCTTCGGCCCGCAGCCAGAAGTTGGCGGACAGTCCGGTCACCGGGTCGCACCAGAACTCCTTGCGCGAGGAGTCGTAGGCGTGGTAGTAGAGCCCGTTGCGCTCGTTGCGCATGAGTTCGCGCACCACCTCGAACTGGTGGATCGAGTCGGCGCATGCGCGCCCGTCGCGGAAGCTCAGCTCGTACTGCATGTAGAACGGCTGTGCCATGTACAGGCCGTCGAGCCAGATCTGGTTGGGGTAGATGAGTTTGTGCCAAAAGCTCCCCTCCCTCGTGCGGGGCTGATGCTCGAGCTGCCCGCGGATGACGTCCATGGCCTTGCGGTACCTGTCCTTGCCGGTGATGGCGTACAGCTGGTGGAGGGTTTTGCCGGCGTTGACGTTGTCGAGGTTGTATTCCTTGGGATCGTAGTATTTGATCGTGCCGTCGTCCTGTACGAAATAGTCGATGAATCGGTCGGCGAAGTCGAGGTAGACGTCCTTGCCGGTGATCTCATACAGTTCGATCAGCGCTTTGATCATGCATCCGTCGATGTAGTTCCAGGTGTTGGGCTTGCCGGCGCGGATCTTCTCGATGTTCCATGCCGGGGCCTGCGGGGTGCTGGTTTCGATCAGCTGATGGATGTAGGTGTTGAGAATGCGGGAGCTGCCCATTCCGATGCCTCTTTTCGTTGGACGACGAACACTACGATGGACGACACGATGGACGTGTATGGCAAAATGACGACCGGCGGCAAAGGTGAAAATGGAAGGGAAACCGCCGGTCGTCAGGTATTCGGTTATGGTTATTCAGTTGTACGGATATTCAGTTATGAGTCACGTGTGTGAGCGCGGCCGTGGTGGATCAGACCTCCTCGACCTGCGTCGGCTTCACGCCGAAGTTCATCTTGCGACGCTCGGGAAGCTCTGCCTTGATGCGCTCCAGCTCTTCGGGGGTGTGATTGCCGATGGTGTTGTGGCCGAAGCAGATCTCGTACTGCACGCCGGTGAGCTCCTCGCAGATGCGCTTGACTTCGGGATCGACGTCCTCCATGCGTCCGCCTGCGGCGATGCGGGCGCATTCGGCGATGGCGATCTCGTCGTTCTTCTTGTCCATCTTCATCAGCTTGGCGGAGAGCATGCCGAGCAGGCTCAGTCCACCCACGCCGAAAATGAGCACAAGGACGATGGTGGTGTGCACCGCCGCCGGCTGGTCGGCTGCGGCCACCTGCTTGTCGGCGGTGGATTCGATGAATCCGGCGGCGGACAGAGAGATGCCGAGGATGGCCACGACGGCGGAGTTCATGAGCTTGCCGCACAGGTGCATAGCGGCGGAGAAGGTGCCTTCGCGACGGCGTCCGGTGACGATCTCGTCGGCGTCGGCCACGAACAGGTAGGTCTGCCACGGGATGTAGTACACGGCACCGGTGCCGAGACCGAACACCACCACGATGGAGGTGATGGCGACCATGCCGGCGGCGGACGCGGCGTCGAGGTGGAAGATGCCGCAGCACGCGTAGGCGATGGCACAGGTGACGATCACGCATTCGGCGATGATGTACGGCTTGCGGAAGCCGATCTTGGCGACCAGCGCCATCGCGGCCACGGTGGACACGACCTGCAGGATCGGGCTGAGCGACTGCCACCAGGAGGCATTGGACTTCTGCAGCATGAGCACGTAGACCACATAGTAGGAGAACGTGGAGTTGAACAGCCATTCGGCGCCGAAGCCGAACAGGTACATGCCGAGCAGATGGCGGAAGGTGCGGATGCGCAGCGTGGAGAAGATGTCGACGAACAGCTTCTTGACGGCTTCGATCGGGTTCTCCACCTTCTCCATGGTGGTGGCGTCGACCGGACGCTCCCATGTGGTCAGGTACACGGAGAGCATGGCGAGTGCCATGATGACGCCGAACGCGAGTCCCATGTAGAAGAATGCCATGGGGTTCTTCTCGCCGAAGGTGACGAAGAAGATGCCGGGCAGGGATGCGGTGAGGAAGTTGGCGCCCTTGCCGAAGATGGAGCGCAGTCCGGACATGTAGGTGCGTTCCTTGAAGTCGGAGGTCATTTCGGCGGGGATGGCGTCATAGGGGATCATGACCATCGTGTAGATGAGGTTGTAGCACAGGTAGATCACGAAGTAGTACCAGAATGCGCCGGGGATGACGATCCACATGAGCGGGTTGAGTACGCCGAGCACGGGGACGGCGAGCAGGATGAAGAAGCGGCGGCGACCGAATTTACGGCCCAGCCAGGTGTTGTTGAATGCGTCGGAGATGAATCCGGCGATGGGGTTCATGACAACGTCGGCGATGAGGGCGAATGAGTAGATGAAGGTGGCCTGGGCCATGGTCAGGCCGCAGTAGGTGGTGTAGAAGATCGTCAGCCATGAGGCGCTGATCGCCAGCGCGCCGGAGCCTACGAGATTGCCCGCGCCGTAGCCGAGACGTGTGACCAGCGTGATCCGACGCTTTTTGCCGGTGTTCTCTGCCATGTGTTCTCCTTTGAAATCCTTACGAACGATCCGCCGCTGCGCCGCATGCCATCGTTGCATGACGCTTGTTGTCTTCGCGGCGACCGTGCCGTTGTTGGTTGCAATCCTATGTTGCATAAATCGAATCGATATGTTTTGTTGCCATTGTTTTCATTGTTTTTGTTATCGTATTCAAACATCCATGTTTCATCACTGAAACCATTGATATTCCAACAATAATCACAGGTCACGCCAAACGCAAGGTCATGAAAAGCCCTTACAACACTCGACATTAGTTGCATATTCAGAAGAACGTTTCTTTATTTCGTTGCATATTTTCACACTTACTGAAGCAACAAAAAGGAGCCGTGCAACACGGCTCCCCGATCCGCCCAGGCCAGCATCCATCGTCAGAACGCCCCGGCCGAGCTCACCCCGCCACCCCTCCCGACGGAATCACTCCACGCCGTCAAGCAGGGCATGGGCATATCCGTGGAGCTCGGACCGCGTAAGTCCATGACCACGCAGATACGACCACTCAAGCACCAGCATCAGGACGTTCGCATAATGGTCGGCGACCAGTTCCACAGGCAGCGAATGCCGCTCCGCATCAACGCAGGAGCGCATCAGCTCGCGGGAACGGCGCGTAATGAACGCACGAAGGCTGGCGAACATCGGACCGCCGACCGGATTGTGATCGAGAACGCCTTCCAGCATGGCCGCATTGCCCTCGAGCACATCGGCCATCATGTCGAGCGCGACATCCACGCGCCGCGCAGGTTCCGTCGACTCGAGATCGTCGATCCGCATCCGTCCGGACAACGCGATCCAGCAGTAGTTCAGCAGATCATCGCGATCGTCGAAGTAGTTGTAGAACGTGGCGCGCGGGTATGAGCTGCGCTCGCAGAGCTCGTTGATGCTGATTGACGCAAGCGGCTTGGTCTGCAACAGCTCCATCATCGCACCGGAGAAGGCTTCGAGCGTGCGCACGGTGCCGCGCGACAGCTTTGCATCCAGATCCTTTTTCATACGTTCCCTCCTGTGTTCGGCACACCCAACGATTCGGCGTGTCGCCATGCATGACAATGGTTTCACCCTATCCCATCGTCCAGAATTTTACAAATGTCAAAATTTGAATTATCGTAAATTTTAGACAGTTGCAAAAGATTGGTCAACTGATTACCAGTCACATGACATGAAACGGAGGACCCCATGACCCAGCACACCCCCAACGTCGCCGAACCCCTTACCCTGCCCTGCGGCGTCACGGTAAAGAATCGCTTCTACAAGTCGGCCATGAACGAGGCGATGGCCGGGCGCGACTGCGCCCCCACCAAGGAGCATGCGCATCTGTATCGCACCTGGGCCGACGGAGGCACCGGCATACTGGTCACCGGCAACGTCATGGTCGACCGCACACAACTCGGCGAGCCGGGCAACGTGGCCGTCGAGGATGAACGCGACATCGACATGCTCCGCCGCTGGGCCGCCGCCGGAACCCGGAACGGAGCCCACTGCTGGATGCAGATCAATCACCCCGGCCGGCAGTCCCCCATCACCATCAACCAGCACCCATACGCGCCCAGCGGAGGCAAGCTCAATGGCGAATACGGACGGTTCTTCGCCGAACCGACCGCGCTCACCATCGAACAGATCCACGACATCGTGCGCCGCTTCGCCACAACGGCGAGTATCGCCAAAAAAGCCGGGTTCACCGGCGTGGAGATCCACGCGGCACATGGCTATCTCATCAGCCAGTTCCTCTCCCCCGAAGACAACCGGCGCACTGACGAATACGGCGGCGGCATCGAACATCGCGCACGATTCCTATTCGAGGTGTTCGATGCCGTGCGCAAGGCCGTCGGCCCGAAATTCCCGATTGCCGTCAAGCTCAACTCCAGCGACGTGCCGATCGCAGTGAAGGTCGACGAACGGGGGGCCTTTGCCGGCTTCGACGAGGATGAATCCATCTGGGTCATGAAACAGCTGGAACAGCGCGGCGTGGATCTGATCGACATCTCCGGCGGCACACTGGAAAAACCCGTCATCCAGACCAACAGCGGCGCGATCGAGGACCATCGACGCGGTGTATACTTCACCGAATTCGCCAAGCGCATCAAAGGGGAGATCTCCGTCCCGGTGGCGCTGACCGGCGGATTCCGCAGCGCACACGACATGGAGCTCGCGCTGACCGAGGGCATCACTCAGATGATCGGCATCGCGCGGCCGCTGGCGCTCGTCCCCGATCTGCCGAATCGCATCATTCACGACCATTGGAACGGAACCGTCGACCTGCCGTGGGTGACCACCGGATTCAAGGCTCTTGACCGCGCATTCGGCGGCATCCTCGTCATCAGCTGGTTCGAACTGCAGATGAATCGCATCGGCCGCGGACGCCGACCGAATCCGCGAATCGGCGGAATGCGCGCCCTATGCTTCGCGATCGGCAAGCATGGCCCGGCGGCGCTCACGCCGCGACGCCGCAAGGGACACCAGTGAGCGGAAGCAGCCAGCGCCCCGCCGCAAACGCTAGCGCGTGGATCGACGCAGGAGGATCGGGGACTCACGCTGGAAGCACAGCGGCTCGCCCACGGGATCGTGGATGCGTCGGGCGAGCAGATCCACGGCGGCGCCGGTGATCCATTCGAGGTTCGCGTCCACCGTGGTCAGCGGCGGCACCATGTGCGCGGCGTCGTACACGTTGTCGAAGCCGACCACCTGCACGTCGTCGGGGATGGATCGGCCCAGCTCGCGCAGCGCGAACATCGCGCCGATGGCCAGCGGGTCGTCCAGGCAGATCACGCCGTCGAAATCCACGCCGGAGTCGGCGACCTGCATCATCGCGCGGTATCCGGTGCCGATCGTCCACCCGGACGTGGTCACGCCGATCAGTCGCGGATCAAGCGTCACGTCGTGTGCGCGGCACGCCTCCAGCACGCCGCGCACACGATCCCAGCCACGGGAGCGAACGGCAGGGTCCACGACACGCCCGTCGAACACCCCCTGCGGGCCGATCA
The DNA here is from genome assembly GCF_006408715.1 of Bifidobacterium sp. UTCIF-39. Lineage (NCBI taxonomy): Bacteria > Bacillati > Actinomycetota > Actinomycetes > Bifidobacteriales > Bifidobacteriaceae > Bifidobacterium > Bifidobacterium sp. UTCIF-39. The sequence goes on from NZ_JEOG01000006.1 coordinate 21,398, forward strand.
ACGCCAGCCGTCGGCTACCCTTGCGAATGACCAAATCGGTGATGTTACGCCCATCCGCCACGTTGTCGGCCAAGACCTGATCGACCATGCCCGACGTCGGGCACAATCCCAGACAGACGATCGGAAACGGCTGACGGAACGCGTTCGGATTCACCTCGTCGCCGCCCACCAGATAGAGCAGCATGCCGTCGCACGCTCCACGGCGGGTTTCCAGATAGTCGTTCGCGGACAGACCGTAGTCGTCCTGATACGCCACCACATTGACCCGATATCCGCTTGCCCGTGCGGACGAGATCACCGCCGACGCCAGTTGGGCGCGATACGGCCTGGTCACCGTGGGCATGGCAAGCTCGATCACACACATCGTTCCTACTCCTCCGATGAGCCGTGGAATCCGCCAAGGCTGTCACGCACCGCCAGCGACGACGGCACCGCGGCGTACGACGCGAAATCCTCGGTCACTCCCCCGGCCATGCGCCGCAACAGCAGACGGGTGGCGTTCACGCCGAGCGCGTTCGCCGACATGCGGATCGACGACAGCGGCGGCGTGCTGGTCTGCGCGGTCACGTCGTCGTTGAATCCGACGATCAGATAGTCGCGCGGGCATTCAAAACCCCGTTCACGCATACGTGCCATGAACCCCAGTGCCATCGCATCGTTGAACGCCATCACGGCACCGGTGGGATCCTCAAGATACTTGTCCACATACGCGGCCCCGCCCTCAAACGTGGGTTCGCCGGGCCACAGCTGCACGACCTCAAGCCCCTTGCGCTCGCATGCCGACTGCAGTTCGCGGAATCGAGCGCCGGACGACCATACGGAGTTCGGGCCGGACAGGTAGGTCACCCTGGTACGGCCTCGCACGGCGAACAGGTCAGCCGCCTGACCGATGCCGGTGGAGATGTCGACCACGATGCTGGTCACGTTGCGCACGTTGCGGTTGGTAACCACCAAGGGATGGTCCTCGGCGTAGTCGCGCAGCATGGGGTTCGACATCTTGGGCGACACCATGATCACGCCGTCGACCAGGCTCATGGTCTTGTCAAGCACCATGCGCTCCCAGGCGACGCTGTCACGGGATTCGGCGATCACCAGACCATAGCCGTGTCCGAAGCATTCGTTCTCCACACTGTGCACGATGGCCGCGGCATACTGGTCGGTCACATCAGGCACGACGATGCCCACAAGATGGCTCGACGAATCGGGCCGTGCAGCCGAAGTCTGCTCCTCGGCGGACGGCAGCTTGTATCCCAGACGCTCGGCCACACCGACGATGCGCCGAGTGGTCTCCGAGCTCACGCGATCCGTGGCACTCAACGCACGGGAGACGGTGGACGGGGAGACGCCGGCTGCCTTCGCCACATCACGAATCGTGACCTTCTTCATCGCACATCCTTTGCATGGTGTCGTCGTATGACGCCAACCGATAGCACAACAACTTCCTCGAAAAGTCTATCGACAGTCTACCGCCTCACAGCAATCGGCATCGTATGCGAATTACGGCAGGAAAGGCAAGAACGGATAGTCGTCCGACAATTCATGATATTTAGGCACGGGTTCGTTCGCGTTCCGTTCTGCCTACGATGCGGAGGAGACGACATCGCCGTCCCGATCACGCAAACCGTCCAAAGGAGGACCGATGATCCGCAAAACGTTCACAATGCATCTATACCCCGGCATGGTGGAGGAATACGCCAAGCGCCACAACGAACTCTGGCCGGAGATGAAGGCCATGATCCACGAATACGGCGGGCACAACTACACGATCGCATTCGACGATCGAACGAACACGCTGTTCGGCTACATCGAGGTGGAGGACGAGGACCTCTGGGCGCAGTCCGCGGATACGCCGATCAACCGCAAATGGTGGGATTTCATGGCTCCGGTGATGGCGACGAATCCCGACAACTCCCCCGTGTGCGAGGATCTGCGCGAAGTGTTCCATCTCGACTAGCGCAACTACACACCACCCCAGCAGCGTTCGTACGGCTGGCCGGTGAGCCGCTCGACGGTCTCACGCACATGTGGTTCCACATCGTCCTTGTTGCCGCCGTCCTTGAGCCGTTCGATCTCATGCAGCACGATGAGGTCGCTACGCTGGTCGAGCGTGAACCGGCGGGACACGATGAACGCGATGATGAAGCCGATCGCCAGCCATCCCAAGCAGACGAACGCCACCGCGTTCACCGCGGACGACGACTGGGCACCCGACTGATCCGGTTTGAACCCGGAGAACGCGAGAAACGCGCCCACGCCCATCGATGCGAGCCCGGAGAAGATGAATCGCAGGAACGTGGTGATGCCCGAGAAGATCGACGCGCGATTACGCCGGGTCACGATCATGTCCACGTCGGGAATGAACGGGAACACCAGCCACGGCACCGTGCCGGCCAGCGAGCGGAACACGAACCAGATGATCGCCGACACGATCACGTACGCGGTCCATACGCCTTCGGGCAGCACCGGCTCCAAACGCCACGAGACGAACAACAATCCCAGACCGATGAGCGCGCCCGTGTAATCGACCGCATACAGGTTGCGAGGGCCGATGTGCACGAACAGCCATCCCCACAGCGGCTTGAAGAATTCGGCGATCACGGCGAACGACAGCAGCATGGACGCGAACGCGGCCGTCTTGCCCAGATCGAACACCACGAAATACACGAAACTCTGCGTGAAGATGTCCATGAGCGTCAGGCAGATCAGGTACAGCGTGATGTGCACGCGGAACGTGGCGATGCGGAACGTGGTCGCGTACTCGGCGGCCACGTGACCGATCGCCTGCATGATCTCACGCGCGCTGCGCCGATGTTTGGCGGCACGTCGACGGGCGAGCTCGGCCTCGCCGAATCCCGCCTCCTCGGGGGTGAGCTCCCAGGTCAAACGCGACGACGTGAACGTGACGATCGCGAACGCCACGGTAATGATGGTCACGAACGTCTGATACGAGTAGGCGTGCCACTCCCCCAGCCAGGTGAGTATGGCCGTGGCGGCGAACGGGATGATCACGCCCGACATGCCGGAGACGAACATGCGCACGGTCGACAGCAGCGAGCGCCCGGCGAAATCGCGGGTCATCTCGCCGGGCAGCGACGAGTAGCAGACGCCGAACATCTGCTGCAGCGTGACGTACAGCACGTAGACAAAGAAATACAGCACCTTGGGCATGCCGGGGATCCACATGAGCAACGTGACCAGCACGAGCGGCGAGACCATCATGACGAAGAACCGCCGACGGCCGAAGCGTCGTCCGAGCCGGAACAGGTAGAACCGTTCGGACAGCACGCCGAAGATGATGGCCGAGCATGCGCTGAGCATGGCCGCCGCACCGATCATGCTTTGCGCGGTGCCGATGTCGAATCCGCAGAAACGCGTCCAGAACACCGACAGGTAGGTGCCGGTGAGAATGGCGCTGCCGCCGCCGTAGACGTCGCCGATGGCGAATCCAAGCGCATCGCCGAATGTGATCTTGTCGTGTGATTTACGACGTGAGTCGTGTGAATGGAATACGCGTGACTGGAATCTCACCGGTCACCCCTTCTTTGCCTCTCATGTCCTCGTGCGCACGTGCGCGAATACGGGTGACATGCTACCGCGCGTCATCCGCGACATGAAATCATTCGCCACTTCTTTCCAAAAACGCCTTTCCATATGCGGCGCCATATGCCACGCATCGGATTCCACGGATCTCCAGTCCCTCGCAGCGGTTCGCCACGATGTCGTAGGCGCCGGATTCGTCGTCCGCGCTGCCGAGCGTCACATCGCGAAACACCATGCCGCGGATCGGCGTTGCCGGAGCTGGCAACCCCTGGATGTGGATGGCCTCCCGCGGAGCCCCGGCGTCCACATCATCCGGCAGACCGCCGAGCAACCGCACGCGTTCGAACCGGAAGTCCTCAAGCACCGGCGGGGTATCGGCGCCGATGCCGTCGTCGTTGTATGGCACGGCACGGATCACCCCACGTCGCATCACCGTGTCACGCACGCGCAGACCGCGCACCCAGCCGCCTCGCTTCAGCGTGGTTTTCACCTCCACCCCATACCAGAGTCCGCTCAGATCGCAATCCCACACGTCCACGTCCTCGACGCCGCCACTCATCTCACTACCGATGGCGAGCGCATGCCCGCCTTCGGATGCCCGGCAGTCGAAGATGCGGATGCGTCGGGTCGGGCGGGCGATCACGTTGCCTTCCGGGTTCTTGCCGGATTTAATGGCGATGATGTCGTCGCCCGTGTCGAAGTCGCAGTCGAAGATCGTGCAGTCCTCGCTGGAGTCGGGGTCCCAGCCGTCGCCGTTCCATACGCCGTGCGAGCGGAACGTGCATCCGTGGGTGACGATGTGATCGGAGTAGATCATGTGTACGGTCCAGCTGGCACCATTGGCGAAGGTGACGTCGGCGAATTCCACGTTTGAGGCATTCGCGACGGTGATCAGTCGTGGGCGTACCCGGCCGGGTATGGTCTCGGGTTTTTCGTAGTCGTCAAGCGATTGGCCGGTTACGGTGAGTTCGGCTTCCACCCGTCCGCGTTCCCGTTCGATGACGGCTTCGGCGAGGGCCCGGCCGCCGCCGGCGATGGTGCCGCCGCCGCGGATGACGACGTTCCGGCATGTCGCTCCGGCGTTATGGTCAAGGTGGCCGATGGTGATGAGGCTGGCGTAGCAGTCGAGTTCGATGCCTTCGAACCGGCTGGGTAGCATAGGAAGATAATCGAGGGGGTTCGCGGTTCCCTGCAATACGGCTCCGTGTGCCACCACAAGTTCGGTGTCGGCGTGCATGCGCAACGCGCCGGTGAGGAATACGCCTTCGGGGATGAGCACGGCGTCGCCGGGACCGCAGTCGTCGAGCGCACGTTGGATGGCGGCGGTGTTGAGCGTGCGTCCGTCACCGGTGGCGTTGTAGGGGCTGCCGGTCACGTCGAGCAGGCGTTTGTCGGAGCCGGTGGTGAAGGTGCGCCGTCCCAACGGTATGCGGTCCGGGTTGGATCCGCTCGTCTCCGTCAGCATGTCCACGGTAATGTCGTACGAGCGTTCCGGTTCGAGTCCGTCGATCGTGCAGTGGGTGTGGGACACGCGACGAGTGCGTGGACCGTGATCGTTGTCTCCGACCTCGCGCATGTGAATCTCATAGATGACGTCACTCGTCGCATTGTCGGGTTTGGTCCAGTACACGGTCATCGTATCGGCGTCGGCGCGGGCGTTGATATCGACATCGGACACGCATGCCGGCGTGGTTTCGGTTTCTGTTGCCACGAACTCATTCTCCTCGAGATGTCTTGCACTACGAAAGGCCGTGCGATTCCTGCCAGTCGTCGCGCGGCCTTCGTCATTCGGCTGATCGAACCAAGTTTCGCACGATCGGGTCAGTCCTGCCAGGCGGTTTTCATCGCGTCGAAGATCTGCTGATCGGTCTCATGGTTCTCCATGTTCATGATCACCATGACATCCTTCTCCCACTTGGGATATAGGAAGTCTCGCTTCCACTGGTAGTAGTGGGGGCCGTCGCCCATCGCCCGCAGATATCCCATCAGCGTCTCAAGCACCTGGGCGGTCTGCTTGACGTCGGTGAGACAGTCGTTGCGCCAGAATCCGTGCCATTTGCCGTGTTCGCGGGATCTCATGGCTTGATCGGCTGCGAGATACTCCTCGCGGGCAAGACCGGCATGGTAGAAGGCGTGACGCCAGTGGTCGGCGAATCCGTCCTGCAGGGCGCGGCAGGTCAGAGCGGCACCCGTCGTGCAATGACGGTACAGCCTCGCCTGCAACAGCACCGAGTCTCGGATGAGTCGAGCCGCATGCACGTCGGTCTCCTCCGCCTGCAACGCGGCGATCTCATCCACGCGGTCAAGTGCGCGGTAGCGTGTTGCCCCCTCTTCGCAGAGCGCACGGTAGTAGCTCACCTGATCGGCAAGATCATGTGCATCAACGCCACCGAGGTCGCACATCCAGGCAAGGTCGGGGTCGGCGTGGTCACGGTCGCGCATGAACTGCACGGCAAGCATGCGCGGCACATGGTTGAAGAACTGTTCGCCGGCCTTGTCGTCCCAGTTCGGACCGTAGGACACGGCCGCCTTCCAGTAGCCTTCGATGCCATCGACGACTGACCTGATGACGGTAAGATTCGGGGCCTCGTCATCCAGTTGAGGCTCGGGATCCCTATCCTGCCGGGACGGGGAGAATGTGCACAACGGCGAGTGCAGTCCACCGCCGAAGTATCGTGCGGCATACTCGTATTCGGCCGCGTCGACGTCCACATGTCCCTCGCGCCACAGCCGGGCGATGAGATCGAGCGTGAACGCATGCGGCTTGATGTTCGAGGAATTGATGATCCACAGGTCGTTGCCGCCACGGGCGAACACCGCTTCCAGCTCTCGTACCATATCCCTCGGATTCACGCACAGCGGCGTGATGTGATTGGCCGCCTGCAGATCGTAGAACGACGCATGATAGTAGATGCCGTTACGCCCGGTATCGGCAGCGTCAGGCATGGCGTCGATACGAGGATTGTCGTTGCCCTGACGGCGACTGACCATACGCCCGAATCCGTTGTCGGACCAGATCTTGATCACGTTGTCGGGGAAGCGCAGCACGCCCTTGCGGTACAAGTCCATGGACTCCCCATACAGGTACACGCTGCAGGGAGCGTCAGGATCGAGCTCACGCACCAGATCATACTGTCGACGAATGACCTCGCTCATCACCTGTCCGCGCGCCTCGTCGGTAGTGTATCGGGGGTCCGAGGCCCAGAACGGCTTGTCTCCCTGGCCGCGGAATCCCAACGTCCAGATGGTACGGCCATCGCGGTTCGCCTCCACCGCCCGGCGCCACAATGCCTCGAATCGGTTTTGCTCCTCGGGCCATTTGGGCTCTACGCCCGGATAGGCTTCGGAGAACATCTGCGCCCCCAGCGGGGTGGCGTGATGCTGATTGATGTATAGACCCATGCGGCGAGCAAGCGCCAGATGCGGTTCACCTCGCTGCCCGGACCCTGGAATGACCGTATTGCCGCCCAGACGCAGGATGGTTTCAAAGGCGCGACGCCACGGCAATTCCGGATCGTTGTTCACCGACCAGTCCTCAAGCAGCACCTCGTCGTTGATGAAGAATCCCTTGTACCGTACGGCGTCCGGTTTGGATTCGATGCGGAAATCGTCGACGATTTCAATGGCGGCGGTCGGTTCGATGTGCTGATCGTTCCAGAACCACAGATCGGTCACGCCAAGTACGGTTCGGCTGATGGCATACAGTCCGTGGATGAATCCAAGATCGTCGCCGGCCTCGAGCAGCAGGTCACCGTCCTGCACCCGGATTGCATACCGTTCCGGTACGGCGGCCTCCGCGGGTTTGGCGGTCAACGTGCGCAGACGAATAATGCCGGCATCGCCGTGTGTCGTCACGCTGTTGGTGGAACGACCGAGTCGTGCGGCAAGATCGCGTTCAACGTCTTCGATGGCGTAGCGGACTGATTCAGGCACCGTCGCCAGATCAGATGTGATGATGCGAGTATCACAGTTGAGATGAATGGACATCACAGTTCCTTTGCTGATGGAGGATTCCCTTCCGCATCCGTTCCCCGTGCATATCCGATGCCGGGCATGGAAAAGGGTGCCGTTCCGAACCGTGATGGCACGGACCGGCACCCCTGGAAAGGAAGTGAAGGAAACGAGATGGGGGTGTCGCTACTACTTGAGGCCGGAGGTCACCGATCCCTCGATCAGATACCGCTGACCGAATAGGAAGACGATGAACACCGGGATCAGGGACACGGTGGACATGGCGAACAACGGTCCCCAGCTGGTTCCCGAGGTGGCGTCGGCGAAGTTACGCAACGCCACGGCCACGGTGAGGTTCTGGGGCTTGGTCAGGTACAGCAGCTGGCTGAAGAAGTCGTTCCACGTCCAGATGAAGGAGAAGATGCCGCAGGTGGCCAGCGAAGGCAGGGCGTTCGGCATGAGGATCTGCCAGTAGATGCGGAACGGGCCGGCACCGTCCACCTTGGCCGCCTCGTCGAGGGATCGAGGGATGCCGCGGAAGAACTGGACCATAAGGAACACGAAGAAGGGTTCGGTGGCGAGGAACTTCGGCAGGATCAGTGGCACGAAGGTGTTGAGGAATCCAAGCTTGGACCACATGATGTACTGCGGGATGATCATCACGTAGATCGGCATCATCAGCGTCATGAGCATGTATCCGAAGGCGACGTTCTGACCACGCCACTTGAGTCGGGTGAAACCGTAGGCGGCCATGGAGCAGCTGAGCATGTTGCAGATGATTGCGCCGACGGTGATGATCAGCGAGTTGAGCAGGTAGCGGCCGAACGGGTAGGACTGCGCGTCCCAGCCCTCCTTGTAGTTGGCCCAATCCCAGTCGGTGGGGATCAGGTTGATGTTGCGGAAGATGTCGGCGTCGTCCTTGAGGGAGCTGGAGACCATCCACAGCAGCGGGAAGATCATCACGAATCCCACTACCAGAAGGATCACATGCTTGACGACCGCCACGATACGGCGCTTGAGTACGGGGTCCATGCCATTTCGTTCGGCCACGGGAACGGCATGTGTTGCGGTTGCGGTATTAGTCGGCATAATGCACCCACTTCTTGGAGAACAGGAAATTCAGTCCGGTCAGCACGCCCACGATGAGCACGAGCAGCCAGCCGAGTGCGGCGGTGTAGCCCATGTTGCGGGCGGATCCGAATGCCTGCTGGTACAGGTAGAGCGCGTAGACGAGGGTTGAATCGGTCGGGCCACCGGTACCGCCGGAGACGACGAACGCCTGGGCGAAGTTCTGGAAGCTGTTGATGATGCCCATCACGAGATTGAAGAAGATGATCGGCGTGAGCACGGGCACGGTGACGTGGCAGAACTGCTGCCACTTGTTGGCGCCGTCAAGAGCCGAGGCTTCGTAGAGCTCCTGGGGCACCTGGCGCAGGCCGGCAAGGAAGATGATCATCGAGGAACCGAAGGTCCACACATGGAGCAGAATCAGCGTCCAGATTGCGGTTTTCGGGTCGCCCACCCAGGAATGGCCCATGGAATTGATGCCAAACCATTCGGCAACGGTGTTGATGATGCCCTGCGCACCGAAGACCTGACGCCACAGCACACCGATGGCGACGGAGCCGGCGAAGAGCGAAGGAAGGTAATAGACGGAACGGTAGAAGGACAGTCCGCTGACGCCCTTGTTAAGCACCACGGCGAGCAGCAGCGCCAGAGCCAGTGCCAGCGGCACACCGACGATCACATAGAGGAAGGTGACCTTGAGCGACTGCATGAGGCGTGCATCGGAAAGCATCTTCACATAGTTGTCGAGTCCGACGAACTTGGGACTGCCGATCAGTCGATATTTGGTCAGGGACAGGCCGATGGACACGATCATCGGGCCCAGAGTGATGAAGATCACGCCAAGGAACCAAGGCAGCATGAAGATATGCGCCGCCCGTTCCTCGCGTCGCACCGCGATCGGCGCACGTTTGAACACTGACATGGGAATCCTCTTGTATTGACGAATCTTTGGGATTAATGGAAAAGAGTGGGTGGCCGGACTTCCAATGGAGGATGGTCGGGGAAAGTCCGGCACCGGATAGATGTGACAGATGGACGGAGAATGATTCGGCCTTCCACCCGTCATGCATTCATGGAATGGAATTCGGTCGTGGACCCTACTTGGTGACGGCCTGATCCATTTCGGACTTGAAGGTCTTGGCGGCATCCGCCGGGCTGGCCTTGCCGAACATCACCGATTCGTGGGCGCGTCCGTAGGCGTCGGTGATCACGGTGGCGGCACCGGGGTTCAGCGGGATGTATGCCTGGGTGTTGACCTTCTGGCTCTTGGCGACCCAGTCGGCGAAGCGCTTGTCGGAGTCGGACAGCTGTCCCTCGACGACCTTGGCCATATCCGGGTTGGCGGGGACGCCACGGTCGAGACCCATGATCTTGGCGGATTCCTCGTTGTTCACCAGGAAGTCGACCAGCTTGGCGGCAGCCTCCTTGTGCTTGGTGTTGGCGCTGATGGAGACGAAGGTGCCCTGCTTGGTCCAGCCGCCGCGGTCCTTGGCCTGGGATTCACCCGGCCACAGCACCGGCTTGAGCTCGTGTCCGGCTGCCTGTTCGAACTGGCTGAGCTGATTCATGGAGATCACCGTCATGCCGGCCTTGTCCTGACTGATGAGCTGCTGCTCCGGAGCGTTGCCTGCCGCGAACAGCTCCTGTGCCTGATCGGCGGTGTTGGTGGCACCCTCATCGATCCACTTCTTTTCCATGGTGAAGAAGTCGGCGAGCGTATTGGTCTTGAAGGCCACAGCCTGATCGCCCTTGGTGCCGAATGCCTCGTCGTGCTGGCGCACCCACAGGTTCGCCATCTGCTCGGTCATGTCGAGCGTGTAGCCCACGGCCTCGCCGCCGGACTTTTCGGAGATCTGCTTGGCGGCGTTTTCGAAGTCGTCCCAGCTCCAGGTCTCATCGTCGGGGACTTCGACGCCGTACTTCTCGAACACCTTAGGGTTGATGATCATGCCGTGGCCGGAGACGCCCATGGAGACGCCGTACTTCTCACCGTTGTCGCCGGTGGCACCGGCGAAGGTGTCATCGGAGAACTTGGACAGATCAAGATTGTCGGACACCTCGTTGAGATCAAGCAGCGAACCGTTATCCATGTAGTCGTTCATGAACGGGTCGATCATGGTCATCACGTCGGGCAGATCACCAGCTGCGGCGGAAGTCGACAGCTTGGTCATGTAATCGTCGTAGTTGGAGGTCTCGGTTTCGACCTTGATGTTCGGATTGGCCTTTTCGAAGGCGTCGATGACCTTCTCCTGCGCCTTGGCGCGGGTGTCGGAACCCCACCAGTTGAAGCGGATGGTGACCGGGCCGGAATCGTCGGACGAGGCGGAGTCGTTGCCGCAGGCTGCCAGCGAGAACAGCATCGCACCGGCAGCACCGGCTGCGAGAAGCTTCTTGATGGACGTCCTCATAGTATTCTCCTTTGAATTTCTCTTCATAATGACGAGCGGGGAACCACTACGTCCCCTTCTACGTCTGACGAGGTCGTGACCGTTGCGTCATCTTCCTTGTCTTGATGATCAGAATACACATGTATTTCATTTTTTTCAAATCGTGTCATTTTTTTGCATTCGGTCATTCACTCTGTTGCAAATAACCTATACTTACAGGGAGGCTACGATCACGGTCCCAGCGAAGACGCATACGACCAAAGCCCAGTATTTTCAAGCAATCGCCTCAGATGAGCAAAGGAGCACCATGACAATGACACATGATGAACCATATGGATATCTGTTCGCCCATTTCACTGGAACGGAGCAAACTCCCGACGACGAACAGATCTATTTCGCACTCAGTCGCGACGGACTGCGTTGGCACGACCTTCGCGCATACGGCGATCCAGTGCTACGCAGCCCACTCGGCGAGCGCGGCGTGCGGGACCCCTATATCGTGCGCGAACCGGACGGCCGGGGTGCGTTTCTCATCGCCACCGACCTGAGCATCCATCATCGTGGCGGCGACTGGGCGACCTCCGACGCAAAATATCGTGGCAGCACGTCGCTGGTCGTCTGGCACAGCAATGATCTGGCGCATTGGGACGAGCCGTGGCTGCTCGACGTGGCGTCATCCATTCCCGACGCCGGCTACGCGTGGGCGCCGGAGGCGATGTGGGACGAACGGCATGGACACTATATGCTGTACTGGGCCACACTGAGCGAACCGGACAATACGATCGGCGACCCGCAGAACATGTATCTGGCCACGACGACGGATTTCCGATCGATCACGACTCCCGTGAAATGGGTGGACCGCGAGCGCACCTGCATCGACGTGACGATGATGCGCGTCGGGGATTGGTATTACCGCGCCAGCGCCGGCGACGGCATCATTCACATCGACCGGGCGAGGAATCCTTACGCCGTGTCGGTGGCACCCCGTTTCGCCGATGAGACGGGCGATGCGAATTCCTGGTCGTTCGTCGCGGATCTTGACGCGATCTTCGCGCCGTCGTTCAACGATATCTGCGGAGGCAAGCCCCGGTCGCATGAGCTGGAGGGGCCGGAACTGTTCCGGTTCAATCCCCCCGACGCCATCGTGGACGGTCGTTCGATGCCGTTCGGTCTGATCGCCGATCGGCATGCGGAGCACGACGGCTACATCGCGTTCCGCAGCGCGAACCTCGACAGTGCGGACGCTACGGATTGGGCATATAGCGATGTCGATTTCGGCACGCTCAAAAAAAGGCACGGTACGATTCTGCCCGTAAGCGAACAGGAGTACCGCGCCTTGGAGACCTTGGCCCGCTGAATCGATCACGCGCGACCCGTGACCACATCCTCATGTTTGAGCGCATAATACAGCGCCCAGTCCTGATCATTGGCCCACGGGTCGTCGCAGGCCGCACGCACACCGTTCACCGTACGAGGGAACACGTGGGCGCACGTGGCCGAACCATCGTCATGGATGAGCGTCAGCACGGCACGTAGGTTCGCCTGTGCCCGGGCGGCATACCCGGCATCGATGTCCCCGGCCTGGGCGAACACATCGCCGGTGATGGCACTCCAATAGTGCGGGAATGTGTCGCCGAACAGCTGCATTCTGCCGAACCAGTAGTCGTCCCAGTGGCGCAACGCCACCTCGTTGAGCCGATAATGCGGCTGATGCCCGTCGAACAATGACAGCAGTTCAAGCTGTTCGGCCGCTTCATCCCGGTATCGACGCTCCCCCGTCAACCGGAACAGTTCGGTCAGGACCGACGCTGCCGGCCCGACGATGCTCTGCTCATAGTTCACCTCGTGCGCCGGATAATGCCGTCCGTTGGCCGCCAGTCGGTCACCGTGACGTCGATACAGCGACAGCAGTTCGTCGGCCTGCCGTTCACGCCCCGCTTCCCGCAACAGGGTGATTGATTCGTAGACGGGGATGCCGATGGCGTAGAACCGTTCGCCGCCCTCCTGATAATACCGTCGCTGACAGGCGATCATGCGGTCGAGCCATACCGGATCAGCGTAGACCCGGTACGCATCCATGAACAGGGTCGCCATCCATGGATAGTTGTACAGCCGACGGTACGAGTTGTCGCGTGGCATATCGTTGTACACCTCGCCCGTAGTCTCATCGACGAGTTCACGCAGCACGTAGTCGAGATACCGACTGAGACTGCACTGCAGACCATCGTCGGAATGCCGTTGCAGATACCGGGCGATCATCGCCCCCATGCCCACGCGTTCACGGCCACCGTTGTGGTCGTTCCAATGGCCGTAATACTGCATTCGCCGGTCGTTGTCGTAGACAAGATAGGCTCCGTCCAGATGACTGTCGACGTCATGGCACTGCTGTAGTTCGGCGATGAACCGGCATCGACGGGACGCGAGATCATCAAGGGGCTGGAGCACGTCGACGACCGCCACCGATTTCCTGCCATTCACGTCCACGCAGTATCGGCGCTCGCCGCATCGGTCGGCGGGCACGGTTACGTCAACAATTTCATGGGCGTCGGCTTCATGAGTGCCGTTGCCATCATTCGCGCCGTCGGCACCGGTGTCGTGCCGGAACGGTATGACGATGCCGTTTTCGGTCACGCGTAGCCGTCGCGCACCGGAATCGCCGTCAGCGTCCGACCATTCGGCACGGAGATGCACACTCTCACCCTTGAATGCCACATACCGATCGGCGTCAAAGCTCACAAAGCCCGGAACGCGTGCAATATGGGCACGGAAATCCTCATCATCGTCGTACCAGAACAGTTCCCATTCCAGCACGGATGATTCGCCGGGATGCAGGATCATGTCGGCGGGATGCACGACGAACGCGCCTCGGTCGTTGCTCAGATGCTCGAAATTCCGTTGCACGCTGTAGCCGTCGAGCTCGCCGCGGGTGAGTGCGAGGCCGAGATTGCGGGGACCGCCGCCCATGCGTTTGGCCTGAATGTACGCGCTTGACCCTTCACACCATAGGTGGGTATGACAGCATTGGGTGAGCGTGATGTCGGCATCCTCGTAGTAGTCGGGGAAGGCGAGCACGATGCCGAGCATGCCGTCCTGCAGATAGAGATCGTGACTGTCCGGATTGGTGAACGTGATGGTTTCCCGCAGGCCGGATTCGGTGAGCGTTCGCGCCACCGTCACGTCCAATGGTGCAGGTTTGGTTCGCCCGAATCGTGCGGCGCAGATCACGTCACCCCAATGATGGTCGTCGTCACGCCCCTTCACCCAGTTCATCCGATGGGGATCGTCTGGATGTCGCAGGACTGTCAGACGGCCGTCATCATCGAACGCCAGATCGAACATCGCACCCGTCTGCTGCGGAATCGTATATCGAATCGTCATCATCCCTCATTCCATTCTGCTATCAGGCCACACCGCCATAGCGGACGTATTATGACGATCACATCGTCATGCAAGAATTTACCAAGAAATGACCGCAGTTGCATTTTTTGCAAAATTTTGCAAAAAGCTGATATCATACCGTTATGTTCATCAGAATCGCCCAAAGCTTCAACACGATATCAAGGTCGATCATCGCGTTCCTCATTCTTGACATCATTCTCATCACCACCACGCTGCCGTGGAACATCGTGGTCATGTTCACCGACTCGTTCTCGGCACTGTCGATCTCCATGCTCGCATTGGTCGCCGTGATCGCCTATACGATCTCCTCCCCCGCGCTGGCCGCGGCGTTCGCCGCCTACCGTGACTCGCCGATCATGCGATACGGCGAGAACGACGATGTGCGACTGCGGCGCAACCGTACCTATGAATCCATCGCTGCCGTGGCCGACCCCTACTGGAGCGTCGAGGAGGAGAATCGTACGGCCAGGCCCTATCTGCGTGCCTACGTCTCACTGTTCGGGCGTTCGCTGATCACATCGCTCATGTTCGGAGCCATCCTCGCCGTACTGGTCGAAGCGCTGTGTCTGGCATTGTCCTCGCCAAACGGCAGCATCGTCGCGGCGGTGCTCATGGCACTCTCGGCGATCACCATCGTGGCGCATATGACGGCGCTGAATCTCGTCGTCGAATTTCCGAACGCCCACTATCTGGCGATCCTGCGCAACGGATTCCTTCTTACGGCAGCCAAATGGCCGTTCGCCCTACTAGCCATGATCGTGCTGGCCATCTACATGGGCATGATGCTGCACTGGCCGTGGTTCATGCTGCTGTTCGGCACCGGTCTGGTGTTCTTCTTCCTCTACCACTGCGTTGAGCACATCACACGACATGTGGTGGAGCAGATGATCGCGGAGGAGTCTTGACGCTCCGATGAGCGTACGCGGGGATGTAAACCCCGCGCGCGACGGCCATAATTCATATGGCGGTGTCCGACATCGTTGCCGGACACCGCCATTGTCATTACCGTGCCATCGTCATTATCGTCACTGATCGGCACGACCGGGAACCGGCCCTGTCGTGTCACGAACGATCAATGATTCGGGAGCCCCTATCGTCTGCGGGCTGAAGACATAGCCGTCCGAACCGCGCTGCTCCAGCATGGACAGGAGCATGCGCAACGCCATCTGCGCATCGTTCTGCCGCATGGCGACCGACGTCATCTTGGGTCGCGACACCTGGGCGAGCATGGAGTTGTCGACGCCGATGAGGCTCACCTCGCCCGGCACGTCCACGCCACGTTCGATCAGCCGGTTGAGCACGCCCGAGGCCATGAGGTCGTTGTACACGATGACGGCGGTCACATCCTCCTCCATCATCAGGGCGTCAGCGGCGTTCACCCCGCCTTCGAACGACGGCTCGAACGGGCCGAGGATCAGGGATTCCATGTTGAACCGCCCGGTCGCGTCCTCAAAGCTTTGCCGACGACGCTTGTCGGAACGGGAATGGTCGTCGCCGCCCAGATATGCCACGCGATTATGACCCAACGATGCCAGATGACGCACCGACTGGAACATGCCGGAGAAATCATCCACAACCACCGAGGAGAACCCCTCGACTTGTCGACTCACCAGCACCGTGGTCTCCGGGTCGAACAGCCGGCGGATGTCGTCGTCCTCAATGCGTGCCGCGGCCACCACCATGCCATCGGTGGATTCCCTGACGTCATGGATGAGCTGATCGCGCCCCAGCGCCACATTGATGTCGGCGACGACCACCTTGTATCCGGCCGACTGCGCCTCCGGAATGATGCTCTTGAACAGGTCGACGGTATAGAAGTTCTGGATATCGGTGGTCAGCAGACCGATGCTGCCGCGACGATTGATCGAATGGCCCTGATCGCCATCGGCGGTCTTGTATCCCAGCCGCTGCGCCGCCTCAAGCACCATGCGTCGGGTCGAAGCCTTGACCTTGCCTCCGCTCAATGCGCGAGAGACAGTGGACGCCGAGACACCGACCTCCTGTGCCACATCGAGAATCGTGGGGGAATTCATAGTCGTGCCTGTCCTTTCATCTCGATCCGACGCATTGCGGAGCCGGGCCGGTACTGCCTCGAATACTGAATGTCTCGGATATGGCCACATGCCTGACCCGGGCCGGAACCCCTCCGGACCGCGATTGCTCAATATTACCCAACACCATCGTCGCCGCATCCGACATCACTGTGATCTGACGGGCGTCCACCGCACTGACCGCAGGTCGACAGACCATGCACAGCGAACTGTCACTCATGGACACCACGCTCATGTCCTGCGGCACACGCAGCCCACGATCGGTCAGACAATTGACCACACCGACGGCCTGAATCTCGTCATGGGCGATCATCGCCGTCACACCGGGCTCGGTCAGCAACGCATCGGCCGCCATGAGACCGCTGCGATATGAGGTATCGAAGTCGTCACCAAGGTGCACCGCCGTCATGCCGAGCCGCTCGGCGGTGAATCGCAGGGACAATCCCTTCACGGCACTTGACCAATATCGCTCACCGACCGTCGTGTAGGCGACCACCCGATGCCCAAGGGACGCAAGATGACGCAAGGCCAGCACCGCTCCCGAAGCCTCATTGAGAAACACCGACGACAGGCCTTCGACCTTGCGGTTCGCCACCACCGTGGTCGTCATCGCCCCGACATCGCGCAGTACATCATCCCCCACCCTCGGCGAGACGATCAGCATGCCTTCACAATCCGCGGCAACAGTGCGAATGATCTTCTCAGGGGCGTTATCCCGATCTTCGATGTTCGCCAGCACCGCGCGAAATCCGGCACCCTGAATAATATCCAACGCCTTGGCCAGAGGGGCACCATCGAAATACACGCCCAAGCGGGACACCACCACGCCGATACGTCCCCGCCCATCCTCAGACCGCTGTTGCCGGGCCAGATCGAATCCCGAGGCGCGCGGCGCCTCATACCCGAGTTCGTTCGCGACGTCCGCCACCAGGCGCTTGGTGGCAGCCTTCACCTTGCCATCATTAAGCGCACGAGAGGCGGTGGATATGGAAACGCCGGCGCGTCTCGCCACATCCTGCAAAGTCGGACCAACCACAGGCAACTCCATCGATCGATGTGTGCATCCATGACATCGGTTCGGCATGAACGCACACAGTATATGAACTCATGTTCATTATTTCATTCTTTTCTTTCTTTTGCAAGCTGACAATATCCCCTATATACCAATGTTCACAACGCTTGACCACGACCAACAACTATCCTCGTCTTTTCCTTTTGCAAAGAATTGCAAAAATCTACAAGATTTCAATTTATTGCTAACCTGACTGTATGACACATTCAGCCATCTTCAACGGCGCGCCTTGGTTCGATGACGAAGGACGGCCCGTCAATGCCCATGGCGCCTGCATCGTGGAGGATGCCGGCGTCTACTATCTCCTCGGCGAGTACAAGACCGACGACCGGAACCACTTCATCGGGTTCTCCTGCTACTCTTCCCCCGATCTGGTCCATTGGCATGTCGAACGCCTCGCACTGCCGATGCAGGCTGACGGCCCGCTGGGACCGGACCGCATCGGCGAACGTGTGAAGGTCATGCGATGCCCGTCCACAGGAAAGTTTGTGATGTTCGCCCACGCCGACGATCTCGGATACCGGGACCCGTTGATCGTTGTCGCCGTCTCCGACACGGTCAACGGCGAATACCAACTGCTCGGCCCGCTGGACTATCAGGGCCAGCCCATCCGCCGATGGGACATGGGCACGTTCCAGGACACCGACGGCACCGGCTACCTGCTACTGCATGAGGGCGACATCTTCCGGCTGTCGAACGACTACCTGCACGCCGACGAACTCGTGGCACACGAGATCGCGCCGGACGGGGAATCCCCGGCAATGACCCGCATGGACGACGGCACCTATGCCATCATGTTCTCGAACAAGACGAGCTGGGATCGCAACGACAACTACTATCTGACGGCACCGTCCCCGTCCGGGCCATGGACGTTTCAAGGAACGTTCGCCCCCGAGGGGACCTGCACCTGGAACTCGCAGTGCTCGTTCATCTTCCCGCTGACGCTGGCCGATGGACGGACAGTGCCGATGTATATGGGCGATCGCTGGTCGTTCCCTCATCAGGTGTCGTGCGCCAGTCAGGTCTGGCTGCCGCTGGTCTGCGAGAACGGACGCATCGCCCTGCCTGAGTATATGGAGACGTGGGATCCGCGCACCGGCAACCCTCTGCCATGGGACGGCCAAGTACTGGATGCCGCCTTGGATTCGGACGTTCCCGGAGACGAGACCACGGTCAGGTTCCAACTCGATGACGAACGGCGGCTGGCGCTCATCGGGAACGCCGACCGCACCGGCGGCTACGCCCAACTCGACATCGCCGATGACGACGGCACGGTGTTCTCGTCCCTCGTGGACTGCTACACGCCGACCCGCAACCATGGCCTGCTGTTCGTCAGCCCCCCGTTGCGACAGGGAGCATACACCGCGACGGTACGCGTCACCGGCGATGCCTCGGTGTTCTACAAGAAGGACGGTACCCGTCTCGGCAGTCAGGGCACACGGGTGTCCATAGCCGGCATGACACTGCTGCAGGACTGATCCATCGGAACCGGCCCATCATGCATCATCACGACTTCGCGTCATCCAAGTATGTCCAGCATCTGTTGGACGCGTTCCGCGGCGGCGGGTACGGTGCGCGGGACATCTACACGCTCACCTACCCGGTGCTCGTGGATACGCTTTTCCTCACCATCGTGGATTTCTGCAATACCGGCATCATCAGCACCAGCGGCCCCGCCGCGATCAGTGCGGTGAACACCGCCGAATCGTTGCACTGGCTGCTCATCGGCACGTTCAACGCCATCGCTCTGGGTGCCACCGTACTGATCTCGCAATATCACGGAGCCAATGATCATCAGGGGCTTGGCAGAACCACGTCGTCGTCGCTGCAGGTCATGCTCGCTGCGACGGTTCTATACGCGGTCGTGGTGCTGTTTTTCGAGGATCCGCTGATCGGTCTGCTATTCGGTTCCGCCGACCGTGACGTGCTTGAGTACATTCATATATTCCTGTTCGGCCTGCTCGTCAGTTATCCGCTGCGCGGATTCCACATGTGCGTCGCGGGACTGCTGCGTGGACTCGGACGAACCAAGATCACGCTCGTTCTGTCGTTGGTCGCCAACGGGTCGAATCTCGCACTGAATATCGTGTTCGTCATCCTGATGCATATGGGTGTGACCGGTCTGGCGTGGGCCGCCGGCCTCTCACAGCTCATCGGGGCGCTGGTGGCGTCCGCGATGCTGCGCAATCATGCATCGGAACTGCGGTTGGACCTACGAACCCTGTTCAGGATCAACGGCACGGGGACCGTGCAGGTGATCATGGTAAGTCTGCCGTTCGCCCTTGAGGATCTGTTCTTCAACGGCGGCAAGCTCATCATTCAGATGTTCATCGTGCCGTTCGGTACGCTGCAGATCGCGGCGAACGGCATCATCGGATCGTGGAGCCGTCTGCAGGAGGTGCCGATCCGCGCGCTGTCCATAGCGATCGTGCCGATCATTGGCACCAGCATCGGCGGCGGCAATGTCACCTACGCCCGAAAGATCACCAGAACGTTCATCATCGTGGGAGCACTGTCATCCGCGCTTGTGGGTCTCGTGCTGCTGGCGCTGTTCCCCTGGGCGATTACGTCCTACTACCATGCCCCCGCGGAGATCCACGGTACACTGTGGACGCTGTTCATCTTCACACTGATAGGGTATCCACTGCTGTTTGGACTGCAGTGCATATACCCCGCCACGCTACGCGCCGCAGGTGACGGTTCCTACGCCACCATCGCATCACTGGCATCGATGTGGATATACCGCATCGGCATCGGCTATCTCGTCAGCGTGGTGCTGAACTATCAGATCGTCGGTCTCTGGGCGGTCTGGGTCAGCGAATGGGCGGTACGCGGACTGCTGTTCTGGCTACGCTACCGCACCGATCGCTGGACGAAGCACGATCTCACGTCCTCACACGACGCGGCGTAGGACCGATGCAGCGGTAACGGCCGCAGACCGGTACGGTATTCGGTATGGTGTGCCGTATGCCAGTAAGCCGCGCTGTACGTTTTAGTACGGCTGGTTGCCGTGGATGATGATGCCACGCTCGTGCTTGAGGAAGTTGCGCGCGGACTCGCGGTCGATGTCATGGCCACGTTCGAGGCTGCGGTAGACGACGGCGGTCTGCGCTCCCCAGCTGAGGGTTTTGAACGCCTCGTGCGAATCCCATCCATCCTGGGCGATGCCGAGCGTGGGCTCCTGCACGTATCCGTATCCGGCGGCGTTGGCATAGCCGTTGAACGGCAGTCCCCAGGCGTGGTGCTGGTCGAGCAGCGCGCAGTAGGCGTCGGCCTGCGGGAAGTCCTCCTCGCGCGTGCCGGCCTTACGTGCCAGATCGTCGGCGGTGGAACGTTCGTAACCGGAATCCTCCGGCGGTGTGGGCAGCGGCATGTCAGTCCTCTCCTCATGACAATCCATCGTGCCTGCGGAAATGTTCCGTGGCACGTCATGGAACACGGTGCACGCCCGAGCGAAAACGGACGCTGTTTTCCAGAGTCTTTTTTACACCCATTGCCGGTCAACACCACCATTGGTCCCGCGCCTCGGAACACCGGACTCGTCGCCCGGCGGCGACATCGTCAGATGCTGCGGGGACCGGTGCTTTCACGAATGACCAACTTGGTCGGCGTGCTCTGCACCGGCGTACCCATCTCACCCTTCGAGAACCGCGCCAGCAGCGTACGCGCGGCCTGCGAACCGAGCAGACGGGTGGACCGGTGAATCGTGGTCAACGCGGGCCAAGCCAGACGGCCCACGATATCGTCGTCGATGCCGATGATCGAATAGTCGCGCGGGCACTCATATCCGTTCTTGCGCATGGCGGCGATGAATCCGAGCGCCATCATGTCGTTGTAGGCGACCACCGCACCGGTCGGGTTCCTCAGATATTCGCGGGCCATCTGGAAGCCGCCCTCATATGTGGGCACGCCCGGCCAGAACCGTTTGATCTTCAGTCCCTCCTCACTGCACGCCTGCGTCAGTTCGGTCCAGCACACGCCCGCCGACCATGAATGCGCCGGTCCGTCAAGATAGGTCAGACGATCGAAGCCGAGCCCCTTGAGATGCGTCGCCGCCTGCCGCATACCCTGCGACACGTCAGTGACCACACTGGAGACTCCTCGAATTATGCGATTGGTCACCACCACCGGCTTGACCTGCGCACATTTGCGGATCATGGAATCGGGCATACGGCTGGACGCCAAGATCACCCCGTCGGCGTAATACACGGCACGATCGAACGCCACCCGTTCCATGGACGCCGACTCGCACGACTCGCTCACCAGCAGGCCCATGTCCTGACGGGCGCATTCCTGTTGCACGCTGCGCACAATGTCAGTGAAGAACTGATTGGTCATATCCGGCACGATGATGGCGACCAGACCCTTGTGGCCGCTGGACGGTCTTGATTCGACCGGGATCTCATGGTAACCGAGCTCGTCGGCGACCTGGAAGATGCGTTTCGTGGTGGCCGGACTCACCCGTCCCGGCATAGAGAATGCACGCGAGACGGTAGATGGGGAGACTCCGGCGGCTTTCGCAACATCGCGAATCGTGACCTTGTTCATTTCCACTCCATAACAACTAGTGTCTTGTATTCAGGCACGTCTTTGTGCCCAGTGTATGCGCAATGCGAGCGGCATGCGCACTTTTCCGATACGGCACAGTCGACGTGTCGTGTCATCCGAATGCCGAATGAGGTGACGACGATTCCGGTTCCGTGCCGTCCAGGACTCCGGTGCGGCCGTCATCGTTCTGCAGGTATGCGAAATCGCACCCCGAGGCACACAGCCCGGGGTGCGATCAACCGATCACAGGAAAGCACGAATCCGGTATGGCGGCTCCTTTCACATTGCCGGGTACTGCACCGGATGATTATCAGGTGTAGTGAGCATGAGCTAATCAGTGATACGACTACTCGGTGATGCCGTCCTTGAAGATGGCGATCTCGTGCATGCCGTACTCCTCGTTGCGCGTGATCTCCTCGCCGTTGACGGTGGCCATCACATCGGCGATGAAGTCGGGCAGCACATCCTCCATGCGCTCGCTGAGCAGACGACCGGCGTTGAAGTCGATCCAGCGCGAATGCTTGGTGGCAAGCGGCACGTTCGTGGCGACCTTGTACGTGGGCACATACGTGCCGTACGGGTTGCCGCGACCGGTGGTGAACAGCACGATGTTGCAGCCGGCGCTTGCCAGCGCGGAGGAGGCGACCAGATCGTTGCCCGGCGCCTGCAGCAGGGTCAGTCCGGGCTCGGTGGCCTGATGACCGTAGGCGATCACGTCGGTGACCTGACACTTGCCGCCCTTGCGGATGCAACCGAGGGACTTGTCCTCCAGCGTGGTGATGCCGCCGGCCTTGTTGCCCGGGGACGGGTTCTCGCCGATCGGCTCATTGTACTTGCGGAAGTAGTCCTTGAAGTCCTTGATGAGCTTGACCACGTCCTCAAACGTCTGCTCGTCCTTGGCCTGGCTCATCAGCACCTGCTCGGCACCGAACATCTCGGGCACCTCGGTGAGGACCACCTTGCCACCCTGCTCGGCAAGCCATTCGGCGAACTTGCCCACCAGCGGGTTGGCGGTCACGCCCGACAGCCCGTCGGAGCCGCCGCACTTGACGCCCACGGTCAGCTCGCTGATCGGAATCGGCTCGCGACGATCATGCAGGGCCACCTCGTTGATCTGCTCGAGCAGCTTGGCGGCGGTCTCGTACTCGTCGTCCTCGAGCTGGCAGATCATGAACTTCACGCGGTCGGGATCGTACACGAGCCCGTCCTGCAGATCCTTCATCACCTCGTCGCTCGGCTCGGAGTCCACGCCGCAGCACCCCATGAGCGGGGTCATCTCGGACTTGAACTGCGGAATCTGGTTGTTCTCACAGCCAAGACCCACCACCAGTACACCGCCGGCGTTCGGATGCATGGCGATGTCCTGCAGAATGCGCTTAGTCATCTCATGATCGCCGCCCAGCTGGGAGCAGCCATACGGATGATGCGCAATGATGATCGAATCGAACGCGCCGCGGTCCGGATGCAGCGCCTCGAACTGCTTGGCGATGTTGTCGCACAGCGAGTTGATGCAGCCGACGGCCGGCACGATGTACAGGTCGTTGCGCACGCCCACCTTGCCAGTGGCACGACGGTAGCCCTGGAACGTCAGATCACTGGGCTTGCTGCCCGGCTTCACCACGTCCGGCACCGGATCGTACGTGTACTGCAGATCAGGGCCGAGATTCGATTTGGTGTTATGCGTGTGCACCCAGGAGCCCTTGGCGATGTCGCACTTAGCATGACCGATCGAATAGCCGTACTTGATGATCTGCTCGCCCTCGGGAATGTCTTCGATGGCGACCTTGTGACCACGGCCGACGTCCTCGAGCAGAACGACCGGTTCGGCAAGGCCCTCCACCACGACGCTCTCGCCCTTCTTCAGGTCGCGGGCGGCGACGGCCACCTTGTCATGCGGATCAAGATGGATGGTATCCATGATCAACCTTCCTCAACGTATAAAACGTATAAAAACAGCGTGAACGCGTAAAACATGATGCGCTCCCCTCGGCCGTGCCGCACACTCACACACGCCTTCACGCGCGGGATGCGGCACGACCGGGAGGAGTCAAACAAGCGGGAGACTGGATCAGGCCAGCGCCTTGATCAGCGGGCGCATGCCCTCGGCCTTGATCGCGTCAAGGTTCGCCTGCACGGCCTCGGCAAGACCCTCGACCTCGGTGAGATCCTGACCCCACACGGAGGCGTCGGCGAGAATCGTCTCGGCGTAATGCTCCGACTTGGCGGCCTCCTCGAACTTCGCGACCACAGCCGGATCGTCGGAGATGTTGACCGCGCCCTCGGCCAGACCGCCGTAAGTGTAGATCAGACCGGACAGAGCCAGCACCAGACGCTTGGGCAGACCGTTGCCATCCTTCACGTTGTTGAGCAGCACCGGCAGGCAACGGGTCACGTACTTGGCCGCGGAGTTCAGGCCGATCGCGTCGAGCGCATGCTTGACGAACGGGTTGGCGTAGCGCTCCAGCACGGCCTCGGCGAACTTGTTCAGCTCGTCCTCGGGCAGGGACAGCACCGGGATGATCTCCTCGTGCATCTCCTTCTCGATGAACGGACGCACGTCGGGATCGTTCATGGCCTCACCCACGGTGGCCACACCGGCCAGACGGGCCACGGACGCCAGCGTGGTGTGCGGGCAGTTCAGCAGGAACACCTTGCGCTCGCGGTACGGCTTCACGGATTCGGGGGTGACCAGGTCGATGCCAAGCTTCTTGGCCGGCAGCGCCTCGTCGATGGCCTCGGCGTCGCCGGAGACGACCCACAGCAGGAACGGCTCGGCCTTGACCATGTTGTTGTCCACGTAGCCCAGCTCGTTCCACAGCTCCTCGGCGCGATCCTTCGGGTAGCCGGGGACGATGCGGTCGACCAGCGTGTTGAAGAACTTGTTGTCGTTCTCCAGCCAGGCCTTGAAGTCCTCGCCGTAGCCGAACTTGTCGGCCAGCTCGAGCAGGTACTTCTTCAGGGTGTCGCCGTTGTCGGCGATCAGCTCGCACGGGATGATGAGGAAGCCGGGCAGGCCGTTGTCGAAGCGACGCTTGAGCAGGTGGATCAGCTTGGCCGGGTAGCTCTTCGGCGGCACGGTCTCGGCGGTGTCGGAATCGTCAAGCGCGATGCCGGCCTCGGTGGTGTTGGAGATGATGATCCTGGCCTCCGGCTCGTCGGCGAGCGCGAGGTACTCCTCCCAGTCGTCGATGGCGGACAGGCTCTTGCCGATGGAGTCGATCAGCTCGCGGGACTGCACCTGCTCGCCGTTCTTCAGACCTTCGAGGATCACGGTGTACAGGTTGTCCTGGGCGGCGATCTCCTTGGCGCGGCCGAAGCCGATCGGCTGCACGACGGCCACGTTGCCGCCGAACAGATCGTTGTTGTTGAGCTGCTGGATCGTCCAGTCGACGAATGCGCGCAGGAAGTTGCCTTCACCGAACTGGATGACCTTGATCGGGCGCTTGGCGGCGTCCGCGGTGGTCAGACCCTTATCGATGGCGACCTCGGCGTTGAGGACAGGAAGATTGTTGTCAGTCATGGTGTGTTCTCCTGCTTTCTGCTTGGTGAAATGCGGAGCATTCGGCTGTGCTGCGGAATTTCAGTGATCACGAAACACCGTTACAGCTTCGTATTCCAGCACTTCGTCTTGCTGGTTCCCAGCGTATGACCGTCGTTGCCAACACGGTGAAATTGTTGCCAACCGTTGCCTCGTTTCGCTGGAATCGGGCTGTCAAGTCTTGACAAACCAGCAGGAGAACGCTAACGATCCTGTTTCCCTGTCTTTCTCGTCTCTCTCCTTCCTGTCACGCCTCCATCAGTCGCCGGGCGATGGACCGGAACTCGGCGGCGAGCGGAGTATCGGCGAGCGCGCCGTCCTCGTTGAGCACCACCGGTCGGCCGGCCTCACCGTCGATGCGTACCTCGGGTTCGAGCGGCAGCGTGCCGAGCAGCGGCACATCGTACTTGAGCGCGGCGGTGAGCTGTTCGGATACCCGCTGGCCGCCGCCCTCGCCGAAGATGCGCAGCTTCTCGCCGTTGTGCTCGTAGTAGCTCATGTTCTCGATCACGCCACACACTTTCATCGGCACCTGCAACGCCACGAGTCCGGCGCGTACGGCCACATCAGAGGCGCTCGGCTGCGGGGTGGTCACCACCACGAGTTCGGCGTTGGGCAACGCCTGCGCCACGGAGATGGCCATATCGCCGGTGCCGGGGGCCAGATCAAGCAGCAGCACGTCGGGCTCGCCCCACCATACGTCGGACAGGAACTGCTCGAGCGAGCGCTGCAGTCGGGGTCCGCGCCACAGGATCGCACGATCGGCACCGGCGAACATGCCGATGGAGATGAGTTTCACGCCCCATGCGGTGACGGGCATGAGCATGCCCTTGAGATTCGTGGGGTGGTCGTGCGTGCCGAACAGCGCCGGCAGCGAGAATCCGTAGATGTCGGCGTCGATGGCCGCGGTGTCGTATCCGAGCGCGGCGAACGTGGCGGCCAGATTGGCGGTGACCGACGATTTGCCGACGCCGCCCTTGCCGGATGCGATGGCGAAGATGCGGGTTTTGGAGCCCGGTTTGGTGAACGGGTTCTCCTTGCGCTGCGCCTTGAGGTCGTTAACCAGTCCGGTGAGCTTCTCCTGGCTCATGGATCCGACGTCGATGTGCGGGATGAGCGTGGCGGCCGGGTATGAGGTCACGGCCTCGTTGATCTTGTCGATAATGGTCTGCGTGAGCGGGCATCCCTCCACGGTGAGCTCTACCTTCACGGTGACGTCCACCACGCTGCGTCCGGAGTCGATGACGTCGCGCGGCATCACGTCGATGCCGGTGATCATGCCGAGATCGGTGATGGACTTGCCCAGTTCGGGGTCGATGACCCGGCTCAGTCGGGAACGCACGTTGCGTTCGATGACATCATTCATTCCCGCTGGATTCGTAGCCGCCATGTCGTTCTCCTTGCAATCTCTCGCACGTACATCAATCCATGTGTCACACTAGCGTGAACCGCCGCATGGTTCCAGATATTCGCACAGGATATCCATACGGATATCGTTGTATTTTGTTGCCGCCGTCATGAAACACGCTATGGAAGGACAAGTAAATACGCCCATCCATATCATGATTCGTGACGACTGTGGATTACAGCCACATGCCCATACCACTTATTGGGCGAGTCGCAAGGCCGTGTATTCCGCTGGCATACGTCATGACGTGTGACGACATGCCGGGATCGTGACCGATGCGAGCGCCCGGAAACGAGGTAACGATGCCGAAGTTCTCCCCCATTCCCGCCGAGCCGATCATCGAGAACGGCGAGGGTTCCGCCGCCGACGGCACGCCGATCCGTACCGTATATATGGAGCAGGGGAACGCGCACGTGGCGTTCGCCCTGACGATTCCCGACGACGATCTGCCGCGTATCACGCACTGGGGCCGTCCGCTGCCGGAGTCCGGCCGTGATGCCGCGCTGCTGCATGCCTACGATGCGTTGAAACCGCAGCGGGTGTCCGGCGCATTGAATGAGACGGCGTGGCCGAGCGTGCTGCCCACACAGGCGGAGTCGTGGATCGGCGAACCGCGGTTCGTGGTCCGTCGCGGCGGTGTGGAACTGTTCTGCCGGTTCGCGGTGACCGATGTCGCGACCAGCGTGTGTGGCGATGTGCCGACCGTGACCGTGACCGCCGAGGACGCCGAACAGGGCGTCGGCGTGGTGTGGACCGCGGAACTCGAACAGGGCGGTCTGATCCGTCAGCGTGTCACCGTGCGCAATCTGTTCGGTACGGATGCCGAGCCGTTGGAGATCGGCAAGGTGGAGCTCGGGTTCGCCCTGCCGGCGAGCGCCACGGAGATCCTGACCACCACAGGTCATCATTTGCGTGAGCGTGCCCCGCAGCGTCAGCCATTGACGATCGGTCGTTTTGAGAAGAGTTCGTGGGTAGGACGCCCTGATTTCGACGCGTCGCTGCTGCTGACGGCCGGCGTGCCCGGTTTTGGGTTCGAACATGGTGAGGCGTATGCGGTGCATGTGGGGTGGAGCGGCAATTCCTGCCTGTCGGCCGAACGTCTGCCGTATACGACGGGGGTGATCGGCGGCGGCGAACTGCTGTTCGGTGGCGAGGTGACGCTGTCCGGTGATGCCGGTGATGCTGATGCCGCCGAATACACCACGCCGTGGGTGTATGGCTCGTTCGGTGACGGGCTGAATGAGATCGCCGCCCGTTTCCATGATCATCTGCGTCGTCTGCACCCGAATCTGAGCGCCAAACCGCGTCCGGTGATCCTCAACACGTGGGAGGCCGTGTATTTCAACCATGATTTCGATACGTTGAAGGCGCTGGCCGACAAGGCCGTCGAAGTGGGTGCGGAACGGTTCGTGGTGGATGACGGCTGGTTCGGCTCCCGCCGCGATGACACGTCCGGTCTGGGCGACTGGCAGATCGCTCAGGAGGTGTGGCCGGATGGTCCGAAGAGTCTCAAGGCGCTGGCCGATTATGTGCATGGCGTGGGTCTGGAGTTCGGCCTGTGGTTCGAGCCGGAGATGGTGAATCCGGATTCGAATGTGGCCCGTGAGCATCCGGACTGGATCCTCTCCCCCACCGCCGGCCGTCTGCCGATGCAGGGCCGTCACCAGCAGGTGCTGGATCTGACGAATCCGGATGCCGCCGCATACATCTTCGATTGCATCGATACGCTGGTGGGCGAGCTGGGTATCGACTACATCAAGTGGGATCATAACAAGCTGGTCACCGAGGCAGGCAGTCGTCGTACCGGTCGTCCCGCCGTGCATGAGCAGACCGGGGCCGTGTATGACATCTGGCGCAGGCTTAAGGAGAACCATCCGGGTCTCGAGATCGAAAGCTGCTCGTCCGGCGGTGGTCGTGTGGATCTGGGCATTCTTGAATACGCGGATCGCATTTGGGCGTCGGACTGCGTGGACCCGGTGGAGCGCGCCGACATTCAGCGGTACACGTCGCTGCTGGTGCCGCCGGAAATGATCGGCGAGCATGTGGGTGATTCGCCCGCGCATTCCACGCGTCGCGCCACGAGTCAGGAGATGCGTATGGCGATGGCGTTCTTCGGCCATCTGGGTGTGGAGTGGAATCTGCTGAGGCAACCGCAGGAGAATCTGGATCTGCTGGCCGGATGGATCGCCGAGTTCAAGAAGCATCGCGAATGGTTCGCGATCGACACGATGGTGCATACGGATTCGCCGGATCCGGCGGTGCGCGTGGATGGCGTGGTCAAGCCGGACCGTTCGGCGGCGATCTACCGGTTCACGCAGCTGACCACGTCGGCCACGTACCCAGCGGCACCGGTGCGTCTTCCGGGACTCAAGCCGGATGCGAACTATCTGATCCAGCCGGTTCCGGTGAGTCTGGATGTCACGGGAGCGACCTCCCCCGCCCGTGAGACGATCACCAACAGCCAGTCAACACTCGGCTGGTGGACCGCCGACGGCACGGTGATGAGCGGCGCCCAGCTGCAGTCCTACGGCTTGCGCATGCCGAGCCTGCACCCGGCCAACGCCATCCTGTTCTGGGCGATCGAGATCTGAGCCCTCTCATCCTTAGTGTGATCACACTATCGTGGCGTGGTCACACTATTTCGTTGCAATTGCAAGGATCTGACAGGCTTCTGGTTTCTTAGTGTGATCACACTAAGAAACCAGATTCGGGAGGTAAAGGCTCCAGGACCCCGAAGGCTCGAGGATATATAGGGTATATAGAGTCCGCTGACTATCGGCCCAACACGTATCGGCGTATCGCGCAGGCGGCGGCACCCTGCGCCCATCGTTCCCAGTCGGAGCCGAGGATCTCGAACGGAACCGCGGACGCCCTGCTGGGACGATATTCGGCGATGCCTTGTCGCACCGATTCGATCTGCATGCCCGCCACATACGCGGATTCACCGGCGACGAACACCTTGAGCGGCATGGTCAGATTGGCCACAAGGCCGATCATCACACCAAGACGGAAGCACTCACGCATCAACAGTCGTTTAGCCTGGGTCACGCCGGCGCGCGCGTCATGCACATAGTCGTCGAACGTCATGATCGTACCCATGATCTTCGAATACTCGTCGGCGAGCGAATCATTGGTCAGGCATTGCGAGCATCCGCGATGACCGTTGCCGCGGAAGCAGCGTGGCCCGTCCGGATCGATGAGCAGATGCCCACCCAATCCGAACGTCTTGTCGGGATGATCCACCACACGGCCATCCTCCACCAGTCCGTATCCGATGCCCTCGCCGATCGTGATCAACGCGAACCGGGGCAAGCCCACTCCGGCACCGAACCAGTGCTCATACATGAGCAGTGCGTCGAGATCGTTGTTCGTCACCGTATCGAGTCCTGTGGACTCACGGACCATGGACGACAGATCGCACGGTTCGATCCACGACAGATAGGGGGCCTCGTCCACCACGTCGTCGGTGATGTGGGCGCCGATCCCCAGTCCGATCATGACCGGCTCCGGGAGCCCGCATCGGATGGCATCCTCACGGCATTGTTCCGCCAATGACGCCACCGCCGACGTCACACCGGACGGCGAACGGTCGGAAAACGACACCACATGAGACGATACGCCGTCGGGCATGCGACATTGCGCGTTGACCAGCACGGCGGTGGCGTCACCGCCGCGAATCTTCACCCCCACGAACGTACGGGCGTTGGCGTTCGCCATCAGTGCCGACTGGGGACGTCCCCGCTCCCCCGTACGCTTCCGCGGCTGGAATCCATACGGCAGATGTCCGCCGGACGTGTCGGCGTCGCCTGTCTCGCGCACCACACCCAGATGCATGAGATCGGCGATGATGCGCGACACCGTGCCAGCGGACAGATCGTGCATCTGCGCAAGCGTGGTACGGGCGATGGGCCCATATTCGAGAATGTCCGCGGCAATCCGACGCATGGCCGGCGAACCTTCGAACCATTGGGCTGGATGCGTGTCTCGTTCGGCCATGAAATCCTCCCGCTCTCTACTGTTCCGGGCTTGTGATCGAGCCGGTTTCATGCAACGGTCACGGAATCGTCACTGGACTTGGCTGGAGCTTCACCGGTCTCCAGCAGATGCCGGAAGCCGGCCTCATCGAGCATGGGCACACCCAGCGCCTCGGCCTTGTCCGCCTTGGAGCCGGCGTTCGCGCCCACCACCACATACGTGGTCTTCTTGCTCACCGAACCAGCGGCCTTGCCGCCACGGGAGACGATCGCCTCCTTGGCGGAGTCGCGTGAGAATCCCTCCAGCGAGCCGGTCACGACCACGGTCATGCCGGCCAGGGTCTGCGGTGCGGTGTTCGTCTCCACATGCGTGCCCACACCGGCGGCGGTCCACGCGGCGAGGATGCGGCCACGCCAATCCTCGGGATCGCGGGCCGCGGTGAACCAACGCACCACGGATTCGGCGATCTCCGGACCGATGCCGTCGATTTCGGCCAGCTCCTCCGCGCTCGCCTTGCCGATCGCCTCCAGTGAGCCGAGCCGTGAGGCGATGAGCCGCGCGGTGGGAGGGCCGAGCCGGCGGATGGACAACGCCACGAGCACGCGCCACAGGTCCGCCTGCTTCGCCTTGTCGATCTCGGCAAGCATCTTGCGCGTGTTCTCGCCCGGCCGGACGTATACCGGCTGTTCGCTGACGCCACCGCCACGCACCGAACGGGTGTGATGATCCACGATCACCGCGTCCGCCGGTACCGCATAGTCGGGGTAGTCGGCGCGGATCTCCTCCGGCGCGGTCTTGTCGTTGATCTTCTTCGCATCCGTTGGTGCCGTCCAGAACGCCGGAGTCCGGTACCACAGTCCGGAGCCGCCCAGACGCTTGCGCGTCTTTGTGGGGCGACCGGTCTTTGGGCTCACGCCCGGACGCACCTCGATGATCGGCACCTCGCGCCACACGACCACGTCGCGCAGTTGCTCCAGGCCAAGCGAGAACACGTCCGCCTCGCTGGTGAGCACCGGGGTCTGCGGTTCGGGCAGGCGCAGACCGTCCACCGGTTCGTACGGTTCGGGTTCCTCCCCCGGCCCGACCAGGATCTCGCGCAGATTCGGCGCATACGTGTCGGCGGAATCTGGTCGGTTCTCCTCCGGGTTGGTCAACGCGATGGCGCTCTGATCGCCAAGATGCTCGATGTCGAACGCCTTGCGCGAGGCGAGGTTGATGATGCGTTCGGTCAGCTGTGCCGGGCAGCTTTCCACATTGGGGCAACGGATGTCCTTGTCGCCCTCCTTGGCGGGGGCGAGCCGGGTGCCGCAGCTCGGACAGTGTTCGGGCATGACGAATTCACGCAGCTCCGACTCCCGGCCCTTGCGACGATCGAGCACCGGGCCCACGAGTTCGGGAATCACGTCGCCGGCCTTGCGCACCACTACGGTGTCGCCGATGAGCACACCCTTGCGCTTGACCTCGAACGGATTGTGCAGTGTGGTGCGGGCCACGGTCGAGCCGGCCACGTACACGGGCTTGAGCACGGCCACCGGGGTCACGCGACCGGTGCGTCCCACCTGCACGGTGATGTCAAGCAGTTCGGTGTTGACCTCCTCGGGCGGATACTTGTAGGCGATCGCCCAACGCGGCGCGCGCGAGGTGGCCCCGAGACGACGTTGCAGTCCCAGATCGTCGACCTTCACCACGATGCCGTCGAGCGCATGTTCGATGTCGTTGCGATGCTCGCCGTAATAGTCGATCATGTCGAGCACTTCGGCGAACGATGTGACGGTACGGTTGTGCGGTGAGACCGGCACTCCCCACTTCTCATACAGCTCGTATGCCTCGGACTGGTTGTGCACCACGTCGTGCGTTCCGCGCGGATGGTCGGCACCCCAGTCGAGCGTGCCGATGCCGTGTGCGTAGAACGTGAGGTTGCGCGTGGCGGTGATGCGGGGGTCCTTCTGTCGCAGCGAACCGGCGGCGGCGTTACGCGGATTGGCGAACGGCGGACGGCCCTGATCCTCCTGGCGTTCGTTCAGGGCCCGGAAGTCGTCGAACCGCATGAACACCTCGCCGCGCACCTCCACCATGTCGGGGATGTCGTCGGCCGGTCCGCCCAGATTCTGCGGAATGTTGGCGATCGTGCGCGCGTTCATGGTGATGTCCTCGCCGGTCACGCCGTCGCCACGCGTCAACCCCTGTTCGAGTACGCCGTTGCGGTAGATCAGATTCAACGCCAGTCCGTCGATCTTGACCTCGCAGCTCATCGGCAACGGCTTGCCGTCCGGCCAATCGAGGTCGCGGATCACCGAATCGTACCAGTCGCGCAACTCGTCGATGCTGAACACGTCATCGAGACTCATCATGCGGGAGGGATGCCGCACGGACGCGAAATCATTCGAGAACGTGCCGCCGACACGATGCGTGGGCGACTGCGGCGAATCCAAGGACGGGAACGCGGCTTCAAGTCGCTGCAGACAGCGCATGCGGGCATCGTAGGCGGCATCGGACGCCACCGGCGCGTCGTTGACATAGTAGGCGATCTGGTCGGTCTCCACCCAGGCCGCCACCTTGGTCCACAGTCTGGCGGCCGCCTCGGAACTCATCGAAGCGACGTCAAGACGTTCCAGCCGCAAGGCGTCGGCGTCGCTCTGCGTGAGCGCGGCGATCCATTCGAACGATCCGGGTTCCGCGGCGGACACCGGCGTGTCCTCCACGACATCGCCGTCACCGTCAAGATCCCAGGCCAGCTGCGCGTCATCACTCGTCATGCGTCGTCCTTTGTATAGCCGAACAATATGGATAGCCGAACACTATAGTCACGACATAGTCACAAATCGCAACACCATGCCCCAGGAATCCATGCCTCAGGAATCCACTGTACCGATAGCTCCCCTCAGCCGGTTGCGGTCGGCGGGATCGCATCTCCGCCGACCGCAACCAACACCGTACACGTCGTTACGACGCCGTCACGCGCCCAACGACCGCAGGAACTGGATCTGGATGGCGTTCATGCCGTCATTGTCATCGGTCATACGCGCCGCAGCCATCGACAGCGTGCGCGCCGGCACGAACAGCGCGTTGTCCACACTCACACGGGCCGCATCACGTACGATCGACGCCACTTCGTTCTCCGGCCATACCGGCATCTCATGCTCACGCAGCACGGCCTTGGCCTCATCCACGGTATGCGGCACCGGAATGCACTGCGAACGCGCCCGGGCGAACAGCTCGTTGAGCTCGGATTCGATGGATCCCATGGTGCCGGATGCGATGTGATCGCTCATCAGGTAGGCAGCCGCGGCGATGTCGAAATCGTCGCGCATCCACTCGGCGTAGGCCAGACGGTAGTAGGCGAATGCGGCGTCGTCGCGGTCGAGGGCCACGCGCAACGCGTTCAGGCAGGCGGCACGGGCGGAATCCCAGTCCTGCGTGTTGGCCAGCTGGATGGCGAGCCGCAGGTGGGACAGCGGGTAGGCGGGGGCATAGGCGACCATGGCATTGAGGTGCGGCAGCGCCCTGTCCGGACCGGAGATCTGCGACAGTACGTCGGCGAGTTCCATATGCGCGTAGAACAGGTTGTCCGGGATCAGTACGGTCTTCTCGTCGGGCGTGGCAAACAGCCGGTTGTATACCACGCGTTCGGCGTACGAGTTGAAATAGCGGGGCACTCCGCCGGCGGCCGCGAACAGTTTATCGAGCTTGTCCACGGCGGCTTCGGCGACCTCGACGGCCTTCTGCGTCTCGCCGCCGAACAGCAGGTCTCGGGCCTTGACCCGTTCGGCGTCAAGCTGGTCGGCGAGTCCGAAGTCCGGTTCGGGAGTGTCCCGTCCGTCGATGATCGCGCTGGTCACATCGCCGGCCACCTCGTTGAGTTCGGGGTCGCCGATGCGATGGATGACGTCCATGGCCTGCCGTGCACGCTCCACGGAGGAGAGCGAATCGTCGAGCACCAGACGGTGGAAGTGGTTGATCGCACGCTGCAGCACGTCCACGCGTTGAATGGACAGTTCGAGCGTGTCCTGAGCGCCAAGAACCTTGGCCACCGGTTCGGGGAACCGCTGTTCGCTGAGTTCGGGCGCCTCCTGCGCGCCGGTGGGCGAATACATGGCGTCACGCAGATCGAATTCCGCGTCGATGGGCCTGAGCCCGGCGTCACCGTCCACGTCCATGGTGGCGTTGAAGGCACGATACAGGTGCTGCGGCCGGGCGAGGCCCTCCTCCTCGATCATGGTGAGGAAGCGCTCGCGGGTGAAGGTGACGGTGACGAGATTGCGCACGGTGGGGTTCTTGCGCAGGGCGGCGATCGGGTCGTCGGTGTCGATGTCGTCGTCGGACAGTCTGGTGTCCTGCCCGTCGATCGGGGCCTCGTTGAACGGATTGCCGGACAGATCGATGTCATCCTCCGACACGGTATCGCCATCACCGCCGTTGACATTGCCGTTCTCGTCCTGCGGCATGGAGAAGGCGACGGCGTCGATGTCCACGCCTTTCATGAGGTCCTCGAACGCCCTGTCCACGGACTCGTCCCCGTCTGGTTCGCCGACGGCTGGACGGTCGGATTCCGTTGATTCGTTATCCGTTCCTGGGGACTGGGGGTCATCGCCCGTCGTGGTGGGCACCTCGGCCTCGGGCGCCGTCAGCTGTCGTGCGGCGCTGCCGTGGACGTCGCCATCCTTGGGGTCGGCCTTGGTGGCGTTGCCGATCGTGTTGCCGGACCGCATGTCCTCGAACATGTGCAGGGCCTCGCTCATCAGCGAGGAGATCGCCGAGTTCTGTTCGGCTACGGCCTCCTCCAGACCGATGGAATCCACATGCAGCGACACGCGTTCCACGTGATCGTCCGCTCCGAAGGCGAGCGCCGCGAGCATGAGTCCGACACGCAGGTTGTAGTCGGTGGATAGGGCGGCCCTGTCGGGCTGGCTCAGATCAACCCAGCCGCGTGTACGTTCGTCGTATCGGGTGGTGGGCATCATCGACGTTCCCGCGGTGGTGAAGCCGATGGCCATGTTGCCGTCCTGAAGGCTGGCGCGGAATTCCACATCGAAACGGTAGGGCAGGCGGAGTCGTCGCACCAGTGAGGAGAACGTCTGACGGTACACCCATTCCGATCCGTTGGCATCGTGCACGTTCTGGACGCCACTGGCGCGACCGGCCGTTCCGCTTGTGCCGCTTGTGCCGGTGGCGGCCACGGGATCAGGCGATTCGTTGGCGGTGTCCACGGCGGCCTCGCGCGCGGCCTCCACCATGGCGGCAAGCGCCGCGGTGCCATCGTCGTGGATGGGATCGAACTGCTCGCCGGGCGCATCTTCGATGTCCAATGCGGTGATGGCGGGATTGGTCAGTAGCGCCCAGTCGAGCTGTGACGCCTGGGCGCGGGTGACGGTGTCTTCGGTGGGGTAGGCGCCGAGTCGGGCATTGCGTTCCAGCCACATGCTGACGGCGGCGAACCGGTTGAGGTTGCCTTCGATGCGTAGCGAGGCGAGGGCCGCGGGGAATTCGAGTCCGGAGTCCCAGCCGAAGAAGTAGCCTCCCGAATAGGGTGACGTGTACAGGCGCAGCGGCTCGGCGCCGTGCACGGCCTCCAGTCCTTCGATCTGGTCGAGTGCGCCGGCCTCGTTCATCAGGTCGGCGAAGAGGTCCTCGAGTCCGGAGACGCGCATGCCGTGGGCCCGTGCCTGCAGCGTGTCCTTGACGCTGCGTCGGATCGCGCCGATGGGGGCTTCGCGCCGGAGCCGGCGGAAGATGTTGCCCGAGCCGAATCCGATCATGAACCCGTTGACGCGCGGAAGGAAGTAGACGGCGAAGAACGCGATGGCCATGGCGTCACGGTATTCGAGGTCGGCGCGCAATTCCGCGGGAAGGTCGGCGCGCAATTGTTCGAGCGTGTAGCGGTTGTCGGATTTGAGCCACGAGGCCAGCCACATCATCTCGCCGTCGTCGCCACGACCGACGATGCCGCCCTGCAGCACGGTCATCGTGTCGTTGCCGATGGTGACGCAGGTACGGTCGGTTCCCTCGAGCCGGCTTTCCGTCACGTGGATCTCGTTTTCCTTGGCGAAGAGGAACACGGGCTCGTCGCGCTGCGTGTCCGGGTTGATGTCCGGCCCGGCGAAGACGCGCCCCTTATTGTCCACGAACGCGATCGGCGTGCAATGATTGCGGTCCGTGAATACGGCCAGCGAGAATCCGCGACCGTGCGATTGCGGGAACTGCGCCCATCCCACGGAAAGCCCGTCGGGCAGACCCGGCAGTTCGGTCAGCAGTCGTCGGTTGACCAGAGGGCCGATCCGGCGGGCGTGCGAGGCGAGTTCACGGAGTACACCGCCGTCGACGCCATGCATGGGACCCACACCCGGGGCGCTGTTCGGATGGTTCGGATTGATATTGGTGTCGGCACTGGGTTCGAACGGATCCGCGCCCCCGTTGGCGCCATTGCCGCCAGACACGAACCGCGACGCCATGGTTTCCAACTCCCCCAAGGCCTGGTGCAGAAGCCGTCCATATCGAAAACGTTTGCGACCATGATTACGCCGGTTGGAGGATGAAGTAGACATACCGTTCATTGTCACAATCCTTGACGACATAGCCCGTGTTTCATGCCAGTAGAGAACACTGCACAAGTCGGTTCGTCCCAGCCTGCAGGACGGTCTGCCACCGCCCGCCCAGTCGCATACCCTCCTACAATGGCTGTGTGACTTGCCGTACCAACTCCCCCGTCAGGGCGCATACCAGCATCATGCGTCACCTGACCCGTCATCGCACCGGTTTGCTGGCCGCGGCGATCATTATCATCATCGAGATCACGCTGGGCAATCTGCCGTTCTGGACGTCGCTGGGAGCCCCTTCGCCCACGTCCATGAACGCTGCGCATGTTGAACTTGGCTCGGGGCTGGTTCAGGGCGGTGATGGCGTACTGCGCGTCGTCGATCCGACACAGGCCTATATCGACGTGCCCGTCGCGAATGAGCAGGTGCGGTATGTACGGTATGACTTCGGTGGGGGCTCGCCGAAAAAAGCCGACCTGCATGGTGCCGGCTATTCGTTCGCGTGGAATCTACGGATACGTCTTGACGCGGCGGATGACGCCGCGTGGCATACCGGCAAGGTGATCGACGTCAGCCATGGCGTCGCGGCCACGCATGTGATCCGTAACCGGTCGTATGACGGCAACGTCACCCGTCTGCGTCTGTGGGTTCAGGAAGCACAGAACACGCAGTTCCCGTTCGGCCGGGTCATGGTGAATGTGCATCCGTCATTCCGGATCAGTCCGGTACGTGTGCTGGTCATGGCGGCGACGGCGGCGATACTGATCGCGCTACGACCGCGTTCCCGACTGTATGCCATGCCTTTGGATACTACGGATCGCCGGCAGCGGGCGGCGCTCGCGCTGGCGACGGTGCCGTTCCTGATCTCGTTCGGATTCACGATATGGGCCGGCACCCAGCAGGGTGCGCAGGTGTTCCATCGACCGTTCGCCTACACGTATGACATGGACCAGTACGCCCGGCTTGGCGACGCATTGCTCCACGGCCGTCCATGGCTGGATCTTCCCGTGCCGAAGGAGCTGCTCACCGCGGAGAACCCGTATGATGTGGCGTTCCATGAGCGGCTGCTCGCCACTGGCACGAATGAAGTGTACTGGGATCACGTGTATTTCAACGGCCACTGGTACACATATTTTGGTGTGGTTCCGGCGTTGCTGCTGTTTGTGCCGTTCCAGGCGATCACGTCGTTGTGGATCGAGGGCGGGGCGTGGCTGCCGGCGTCGGTGGCCACGATCACATTCCTGATCGGGTTTCTGGTGTTCGGGCTGCTGCTCGTCGTCCGTCTGTTCACACGGTTCTTCCCTTCGGTGAGCGTGGGGTCCACGATACTGGCGATGATCACGTTCATGTGCGGATCGAACGCCTGGGTGCTGTGGATGCGCCCGTCGTTCTATGAGATTCCCACCGCGTCCGCACTCATGTTCACCATGATGGGCCTATGGTTCTGGCTTGGCGCGCGCAGGGGCGACGAATCCGATGGGTATCGATTGTCACGATGGCGGATCGCCGCGGGTTCCCTGTGCATGGCGTTGACGTTGGGCTGCCGTATGACGTTCATTTTCTGCGCGTTGTTCTTCCTGCCGATCTTCGCCGATGAGATCCGCTCCGGTCTGATATTGCGTCCGATCGGCATGCTGTTGCCGAGACGCTGGCGCATGGGCGTGTGGAAGGAGCAGACTCGCGGTCATCGGATTCCTCCGCGGGTGTTCGCCTCGTGGCGCAATGATCTTGCTGCGGCGCTGCCCGCGTTCGTGGTGTTCGCCGACCTGCTCTGGTATAACCTGTGGCGGTTCGGGTCGTTGCTGGATTTCGGCAACGACTACCAGTTCACGGTGGTGGATCTGACCCGATATCGCGAACCGTTGGTCGTACTGCCGCAGATGCTGCAGTACTATCTGATCCAGCCGCCGCGTATGACGGGGTCGTTCCCGTGGTTGACCGTGCCGTATACGCCGGTGCATCCATGGCAGTATCATGAGCGGATCATCGGCGGCCTGTTCTGGATGATTCCGGTGTGTCTGCTGGTGTTCCTGATGCCGGCCATGCGTCACACGCTGCGTCGGCATCGCGCGTGGGGTCTGGCGTGCATGTCGCTGGCGCTTGGCGTATTCGAGTTGTTGTTCGTCAGCTACAAGGGCGGCCTGGACTGGCGTTATGTCTGTGATTTCTCATGGCTGATCACATTGCCGGGCATCCTGATGATCCCGATCATGATGGAATGGGTGAAGACGAAGCTGATGCTCGCCTCCCCCGGCATCATTCGTACCGCCCGTCTGGTTCGGGCGAGTGTGATCACACTGGTGTTGTGGACGTTGTTCATGACGGTGGTCAGTTCGT
Source organism: Bifidobacterium sp. UTCIF-39 (assembly GCF_006408715.1). Taxonomy (NCBI): domain Bacteria; kingdom Bacillati; phylum Actinomycetota; class Actinomycetes; order Bifidobacteriales; family Bifidobacteriaceae; genus Bifidobacterium; species Bifidobacterium sp. UTCIF-39. Next base: position 61,205 of record NZ_JEOG01000006.1, read on the forward strand.
TCATGACCGGCCGTGCCAGCCCGATGATCACGTCGAATCCTAACGTGTTTTACACCGTCCAATCCTGGTTCGTCTGGTGAGATATCGCCGTCACGGAGTGTCCTCGGCGTTGCGGCACGCTCGACGTACCTTCGTACGCCTTCGCGTGCCGCGCCTTGAGGACACATGCGTGACGGCGATATCTCAGCTCGTTCCGTCTCCGATTTGAACGAGAACGAGGAATTGGGATGTAGCAGACAAGGCGTACGGAGGTACGCCAAATGCTCTGCAGTGCAGATGACTCAGCCTCCAAAGTGAAAAATCCACACCACGCGTGTGTCATCAAGGCGTGAAAGGTGAAGGCGTACAAAGGTACGTCGAGTCTTCCGTAACGCAGATGACTCAGCCTCCAAAGTGAAAAATCCACACCACGCGTGTGTCATCAAGGCACGGAAGACGAAGGCGTACGAAGGTACGTCGAGTCTTCCGTAACGCAGATGACACTCCGTGGTGTGGATTTTTGCCCTAGAAGGTGGAGGCGTAATAGGCCGCCCCTACAATGCCTGCGTCGTTGAGGAGCTGGGCGGGGACGATGGGGGTTTTGATGTCGATGTAGGGGAAGAACTTGTCGCTCTTTTTGCTGACGCCACCGCCGACGACGAAGATGTCGGGGCTGAAGTAGTGTTCGAGAAGGTGATAGTACTTGGTGAGGCGCTTGCCCCATTTCTTCCAGGTGAGTTCTTTGGCGCTGCGGACGGAGTCGGCGGCGTATTTTTCGGAGTCGCCTTTGTCGTCGAGGAGGAGGTGGCCGAGTTCGGTGTTGGGGACGAGGACGCCGTTCATGATGAGGGCGGTGCCGATGCCAGTGCCGAGGGTGGTGGCGATGACGAGGCCCTTGACGTCTTTGGCGGCGCCGAATTGGGCTTCGGCGAGGCCTGCGGCGTCAGCGTCGTTGACGACGTGGACGGTGCGGCCGGTTTGTTCGCACATGAGTTCGTTGATGTCGACGCCGACCCAGGACTGGTCGAGGTTGGCCATGAAGTCAAGGGGACGGCCGGGCTTGACGGGGGCGGGGAAGGCGATGCCGATGGGGGTGCCGTCTTCGACTTCGTAGTGGTCGAGGATCTGCTTGACGATGCCGGCGACGGCGATGGGGGTGGATTCTTCGGGGGTGGGGATGCGGAGGCGCTCGCAGGCGAATTTTCCTTCGCCAAGGTCTACGGGAGCGCCTTTGATGCCGGATCCGCCGATGTCGATGCCGAATGCCTGTGCGGTTTCAATCATGTGTCTTCTCCTCAACGAGATTGATCGGTTGGCCCGCATTGCGAACCTGTATGAACGAATGTACCACCGGCGGGGGCGCTTGCGGGCCGTGTCGATCGGTTTTATGCGCGGTTGTGGGAGAAGGTACGGCGTAGGTTCTCGTGCATGAGGATCATGAGGAGGAGGATGACGCCGAGGTAGTAGGGGTAGAGGCTGATGGTGATGTGGTTGGCGATGAGGCCGAAAAGCGGTGGCGCGGCGAGGCTGCCGACGTAGGCGCAGGCCATTTGGACGCCGATGACGGCTTGGGATTTGTCGGCGCCGAAGTAGGCGGGGGTGGAGTGGATGACGCAGGGGTAGATGGGTGCGCAGCCGAAGCCGATGGTGATGAGTCCGATGAGGGGGATGATGGTGTTGCCGGCGGGGATGGCCATGAGGATGACGCCGCAGCCGACGAGAACCTGGCCGATGCGGATCATGACGTGGTCAGGGAAGCGCATGGTGAGGAATCCGCTGAGGGCGCGGCCGGCGGTGATGCCCATGTAGAAGAGGCTGGCCCAGGCGGCGGCCTGTTCGGCGTCGATGCCGCGGCCGAGCACCATGTAGCTGGAGGCCCAGAGTCCGGCGGTGGTTTCGACGGCGCAGTAGCAGAAGAACATGACGAGGATGGATTTGGCACCGGGGATGGCGAGTACGTCGAGGGGGCTGAGCGCCTTGTGGGGTGTGGTGTCGTCGGCGGTGTCGGGCTGCTGGTCGGCACCGGGATCCGCGGTGTTGTCGCTGCGGGTTTTCCAAAGGGGCAGGCTGATGAGAATCAGTGCGGTGAGCACCATTTGGAGGATGGATACCCAGCGGTATCCGGAGTTCCAGGTGTGGCCGCCGGTGAGCGCGTAGTTCATGATGTAGGGGCCGGCGGATGCGCCGATGCCCCACATGCAGTGCAGCCAGCTCATGTGGCGGCTGGTGTAGTGAAGCGCCACGTAGTTGTTGAGGGCGGCGTCGACGGCTCCGGCACCGAGTCCGTAGGGGATGGCCCAGAGGCAGATGACCCAGAAGGCGGGTGCGAAGGAGAATCCGGCGAGCGCGAGGGCGGTCATGGCGACGCTGATGGCGGTGACTTTGCCGGCACCGAGTTTGAGGGTGAGCCGGTCGCTCATGAGTGCGGAGATGATGGTTCCGGCGCTGATGATCATGGAGATCATGCCGGCGTATGAGACGGGGACGTCGAATTGCGGGTACATGACCGGCCATGCGGAGCCGAGGATGGCGTCGGGTAGGCCGAGGCTGATGAACGCGACGTAGATTACGGCGAGCAGCAGGTTGCCCATGGGTCTCTCCTTGTTGGGATCGGTACATGCCGTCGTCATTGATGGGTGAAACGCACCTAGGGCATGTACAAACGTACATGCCCTAGGTTAGAACGTTCCATGCGCGAGACACGCCGTAAAACCTACCAAACGGAAGGTAATTTTCGTTGACGTTGTCAGCCGATCGACGTCAACGACGTGGCCACCGCTATTGCAGTCCCAGTCGGCCGCTCTTCCAGGGACGATGCAGTTTGCGGTCGATGCCGCGCATACGCCACATGCGGTTCTGGGTGTCCACATCACTGAGCAGGTATCCCGCCACGAACGGTCTGCGGAATCCTTCGAAGTCCACGCCATGGCCGATCTCGCCGTAGGCACGCATGCATGCCACGTTCGCGAACTCCTCGGCGAGCAGTTCATGACGCCGGTCGGGATCGAGCGAGTCGTCGCATTCGATAAGCCACTGGCGGATCGAAAAAACGCCACGGATACGACGCTCGTCGATCAGCTTCATCATCGATTCGATGATGCGCAGTCGGTTCGACCAGATCATGTCGCGCAGCACGTCGGCCTCGAATCCGAGGTATGTGGTGCCCGATGCGTCGGCGGCATCCTCGAGTTCGGCCGCCGCCTGCTCCTCGAGCCACTGGAATCCCACGGTACGATAGGCGGCCAGGGCCAGGGATGCACGCCATGCCATGGTGTCGGGATGGTTCTGCGCCACCTTGGACGCCACGATCTGATACGGCTCCTGCAGCGTGGAGTCGGTGAACTCCTCCACGGTACGCTTGCCGGGACGGTAGATCGTGTGGGCGGTGCGGCGCAGTCGCACCACGCTCGACTCGGCTACGCGATGGCAGATCTTGGCGAACTTGGTGGGGTCGAGGCTGGCTCCGCCCACGAGGAATCCGTCGATGCCGTATCGGCGGATGATCGACGCCGCGTTATCCGGCTTGATGGATCCGCCGTACAGGATGCGCACCTTGGCCGCCACGTCGGCGCCGAATGTGGCGTTGATGAAGTCGCGGATGTCGGCGAGCGCCGATTCGATCACGGTGGGGTCCGGCGGGGTGCCGGTGCCGATGCTCCATACGGGCTCGTATGCCACGATCACCTTGCTCATGTCCTCCGGGGAGAGGAGTCGCACGGCGGATACGAGCTGGTTGAGCGCGTAGTCGATGCCGATGCCGTCGTCGCGGCCGAGTTTGGTTTCGCCGATGCAGACGATGGGCGTCATGCCGCTGTCGAGCACCACGCGCATCTTGCGGTCGATCTTCTCGTCGTCCTCGGGGTGGTAGCGACGTTGTTCAGAATGGCCGAGGAGCACGTATCGGCAGTCGAGCGCGGCGAGCATCTGGGCGCTGATGTCGCCGGTGTAGGCGCCGGCGTCGAGTTCACTTACGTTCTGGGCGCCGAAGAACAGTTCGCCGTTCAGGTCGGTTTTGCGCGCCATATCGTGAATGGCCAGCAGGCTGGTGAAGGATGGCAGTACGCCGGTTTCCACCCGGTTGACGACGGTGCCGGTCTCCTCCATCCGCCGGGCCCAGTTCTGTCCGGACCCGGAGTATTCCAGCAGCCATTGGCCGGCTTGACGGTGGTCAAGGTTCATTTTCCAGTTGCCGATGACCATCGGCGTGCGCAGCACGCTGTCGTTGTACTTCATGATCTCCTATGCACCCCAGTTTTCGATGACGGCCTGTCCCTTGTGGTCGCCGAGGACGACGTAGCGCGCCGTGCCGAGTTCGAATTTGCGACCTTCCGCGGCGGGCAGATCCACCCATGCCATGGTCACGAGTCGCAGGATGTGGGAGTGGGCCACCAGTAGCACGTCCTTGCCTTCGTCGGTGATGGCCTTGGCTTCGTCGGCGATCTTCTTTGCGCGGGCGAACGCCTCGTCGATCGTTTCGCCTTCAGTCAGATGCACGGCCACCTGTTCGCCGTCGGGAAGGGTCTCGACGCGTTCCTCCCCCAGCGACTCCGGCACGGACTGCGGTCCGTCAAACCAGAGGTTCCAGGCACGACCGAGCGCTTCGCCGATCTGTCCGCGGGTGCGACCTTCGGCACGGCCATAGTCCCATTCCATGAGTTCGTCACGGTATTCGGCGTCGAATCCGGCGAGACTCGCGGTTTCGCTGGCGCGCTTGAGCGGCGAGCAGTAGATGGCGGCGAATGGCTGCGGATGGGCGGCGCGCACTCGTTCTCCGGCTTCGACGGCCTGCTGGCGTCCGATTTCGGTCAGCGGCACGTCGGTGCGGCCGGTGTGCTGCCCGGAGACGGCCCAGTAGGTCTGTCCATGACGAAGAAGATACGCTTTTCCTGGCTTCATGATGTTTGCTTTCCTGTGTTGAGTTGGTGTTTGGTGTACTGCCGTGTACGTATGTGGTGCGGCCATCGCACGATGGCCGTATCCCCTTGGGGGCGTGCGCCGACGGACGTCGTTGCCCTCGGCGCATGATGTGTCGGGGTGCGGGCGTTCGCCCGCGTTTCCTCCGTTGGATGTCAGGCCACGACCGGGTCGAGCACTGACTTGTAGGTCACCTCGGTGGCGTGGCCGGCGCTGCCGAGCAGCTGTGCGACCTGCGCGACCTTGGCGGTCATGGCCTTGCGGCCTGCGGCGTTCCACTTGCGCGGATCGAAGAACTTCTTGCCTTCGCGGTGCGAGCGCTGCTTGCCGTCGGCGGCGACGAGGAACGCGTCGATGCCGTTGGTGAACTCGTACTGGGTGTCGGTGTCGACGTTCATCTTGACCACGCCGTCCTTGACCGCCGCACGCACATCCTCCTCGGACGATCCGGAGCCGCCATGGAACACGTACATGTTGCACACGCCGGTCTTTTCGGCGATTTCGGAGAGCAGCTCGGGCTTGAGGTGCGGGATGACGGCGGTGCCGTGCGCGTTGCCGAAGGCGACGGCCAGCAGGTAGTCGTCCTCGTCGAGTCCGGCGTCGGTGAAGACCTTCTGGATCACGGCCACGTCTTCGGGAGTGGAGTAGACGGCCTGATCGGCGACGCCGTCCTCCATGCCGCCCCACTTGCCGCCGGCCTCGACCTCGAGTACGCCGTCGACGGCCTGGACCATCGGCAGCAGCTCCTTGATGGTGGCTGCGTTGTCGTGAATCTCGTCATGGGATCCGTCGAACATGAACGAGTCGAAGATCTTCTCCTCACCGGCGTCCTTGAGCTTCTTGAGCTCCACGAGCAGCGGCTTGAGCCAGGTGTCCACGTAGTCGGCGTGGCAGTGGTCGGTGTGCAGGATGATCGGCACGTGGTGGCTCTTGCGCAGATCGCGCATCATGCGACCGATGATGATCGACCCCTCGACCGGATCGCCCTTGGGGCTGGCCTGCTTGGCGCCGCCGATGCTCACCTGCACGAATCCCGCGCTGTGCGCCTGCTCCAGTCCTTCCATCGCCGCGATGGCGGTATCGAGGTTGCTGATGTTGATGGCAGGATAGGCATATCCCCCGTTGTGCGCCTCATCAAGCAGATGCTTGACCTCGGTGGCCGTCATCGTAAACGTGTTTCCGGTCGTTTCGCTCATATCCGTCCCCTTTTGGAACCATGTGGGAAATGCATTCATACGGGGGATTCCCATGCGCCCCCGCCATGACCCATGGTCCCACTTTCTGGTCTTGGTTTGCAAGCTCATTCGCATGCAATCGACGACAACGCCCAAAGCTCACATAATCAGCACTCAAGAGCTCACAAATACGTTCATGACGGTCGATTTGAACGAAGCAAACACACATAAATTCGCACAGAATCGAACGACACGCGAACACGAACGGAATCCCATGTGCGTTTCTGTGTTTCCTGAAGAAAAACCGCACATTAAAAACAAACATTTCTTGCGTCCGGCCCTGTCCACGACTTCGTTTTCAAGACCGGACGCCCTGCACAATACCTCGCAATACAACAACGACGGTCGCATCCGTTCGCGGAGACGAAGACCAGTCTCCGCGAACGAACACGACCGTCGGCGAATCTTGATTCGATACGCGCTCACGCCTTGGCCGAGCGACGGACCTTGGCAGGCTTCACCTCAAGATCCCGGACCTCCACGTCGGGAACGTTTTCGGCACGGGTCATGGCGCTGAGCGACCTGACGCGCAGGGATGCGATCAGGCCGATGCATGCGAGCACCGCGGCGAAGACGAATCCGAAACGGGAACCGGTGACGAACGCATGGGCGGAGTCGGCTCCGGCGGCGAGCGCACGGGACTCCCCCATGCCGAGCAGCAAGGTGGCCACGGCCGTGGCGATGGCTCCCCACACCTGCTGCAACGTATTGATGATGGTGCTGCCATCGGTGGCGAGCTGCGGCGGCAGGGCGGCCAATGCCGTGGACTGGGCCGAGCTCATGGTCAGCGGCACGCCGATCATCAGCACCACATGGGCGGCGATGATATACGCCACCGAACTGGTCGTGCCGGCCGCCATGAGCAGCGCCAGGCCGACGATGGAGATCGCCAGACCACTCCGCACCAGAATCTTCGGGCCGATCGCGTCGAACAGACGACCGGAGAGCAGTGACACCACAGCGTTGATCACACCGCCGGGCAGCATCACGAGTCCCGCCATGGCCGCAGGCACGCCCATGCCGTTCTGGATCTCCTGCGGCATGAGGTACATGGCGCACAAGGTGATGCCGAAGTTCATCATCACCACAACCGCGCCGGTGGTGAACTGCGGGATGGCGAACGCACGCAGATCGATGACGGGCACATCCATACGCAGCTGCCGACGGCTGTAGAGCGCCACGGCGATCACGCCGGCCACGAGGATCGTCACGACCGAGGCCGACATGCCGAATTCGCTGATCAGGCTCACACCCAGCACCAGACCACCGAATCCGATCACCGAGGTCAGGCAGCTGAACACGTCGATACGCGGACGGGTGAGCGTGTACGGATTGACCATGAACACGATGGCGCAGACCAGCGCGACCGCCGCCACCAGCGCGAAGAAGTAGAAGATCCACCGCCAGCTGAGCGCGCCAATGAAGAATCCGGACAGGGTGGGGCCGATGGCCGGCGCGAACATGATGATCAGCGTGGTGGTGCCCATCGCGGCACCGATCCTGTTCTTGGGGAACACTTCCAGCAGCACGGAGAACATCATCGGCAGCACCAGACCGGTGGAGACGCCCTGAATCATACGTCCGGCAAGCAGCACGGGGAACACTGGCGCGAAACCCGAGATCAGCGAACCGATCAGGAATGCGCCCAGCGCCACGATCAGCAGGCTTTTGGCACGGAACCACTTCAGCAGCAATCCCACAAACGGCAGCACCACGCCGATCACCAGCATGTAACCGACCACCAGCCACTGGGCGGTGCCGGCGGGGACGCCGAACGTCGTCATCAGACTGGGTAGCGCGATGTTCATCGACGTTTCGCTCAACATGCCCAGGAACGCGCCCAGGTACAATCCCAGCATCACCAGCGTGGGGTACTTCACATCCACACGCGCCTTCATCATTTCCGAGTTCTGCCGTGTTTCGGCCATGCTCGTCTCATCCTCCACATTGTCAACATCCGCGTCCGAGCATGACGGAGCACGCCGGCATGATGCGCAGGCGAGATGTGATCGTCAATGGATTTCGGACGCTATTTGCCGCAGGCCCTGGAGACCGCGGCGGCTATCGCATCGATCGTGGAGATCATGGATTCGATATCGTCCATGTTCACCGTGTCCGCCAGTTCCCGTTCAATGCGCTGACGGACACCGACGATGTACCGGTCGATGTAGTCCTCGCCGAGCGGCGTGGCGCGAATCAGCACCACGCGACCGTCGACGGGACTGGCCGTCTTCCTCAGTACACCCATATCGGTCATCTCGCGGATCGCGCGGGTGACGTTGGGCATGCGCATGCCGAGCGCATCGCCGATATCGGACACGCGGGAGCACCCGGTATCGTCACATGTGCGGGTCAGCGCGTCCAATACGCGAACGTGTATCGGACGTACGCCCTTCGGCAGTTCGGGCACCAGATTACGGGTCGACGCCGCGGTATCCATGGCGTGCAGAATCCTGTCAAGCAGGTTGATATCCATGACATCCACCATATCCCGATACCCACAGAACATGTACGGCACTGGTGACCGGATGGCTTCACGATCGATTTTTATTTATATGAGATAACTATCTCCGATAGATAGTTTACGACGGCGATGGACCATGCGACACGCCGATTGCTGAACATGGATTTGGTGTGCCGAATATGGTTCAGCCCCAACGACCCCGGATGCGATACCGACAGTGCGATACCGACGACCACGTCGTGCCGCATCCGGAAGCCCGACATCGCGCGGTATGGCGAGCGGTATGGCGAAGAACCTACGCCAATGCCTCGCGGACCGTGGCGAGAATGGCGCGCACACCGGCCTCGAACACGTCCGGCTCGGGCAGCAGCGACACCGCCAGATATCCGTTGGCCGTCATGTCGAAGAAGAATCCCGGCTGCGCGGTGGCGTGATGTCCGTGAATCAGCAACAACACCAGTTCGCTTTCGTCAATGGACGAGGGGAACCGCACCAGCACGTTCCAGCCGCCCTCCGCTCGGAGCACATTGACCACGCCCAGCTCGTCCCCGTCAAGCAGTGCATGCAGCGTGGCTAGATTCGCACGGGTCCGTTCCCGCACACGACTCGTCTGCGCGACCGCGTCCTTGAGCAGATCAGGGATCCGGTCGGCGATGATATCGCTCATCGGAAGAAAATCGTCGGCGATCACATCAAGCCTCGCCATGGCCTCGGCCACATCATCGTCGGGGCCGGACACCTGGATCCAGCCGACCTTGGCGTGCGGCGCGGCCAGCATCTTCGAGAATCCGTCGAGCGCGAAGGTGAGCACGCCACGCTCCCCCGCCAGCCGCGCGTTGCCGTCGAACGGTTCGAGCGCGTAATCGTAGAACACCTCATCGGCGATGATCGCCACGTCGTGACGCGCGCACAACTCCACCAACCGACGACGCTCCTCCGGCTTCACATAGGATCCGGTGGGATTGTTCGGATTGATCAGCACCAGCGCGCGAATGTCCGGAGCCTCATCATCCGTCGCGGATGCGTCCAGCAGCTCCTCGATCTCGGCGATGTCGATCATCCACGACCCGTCATAGACCTGCGAATATTCCACGGCCTCGACGTTCTCCAACCGGGCGATCGACTCGATCAGCGGATACCCGGGCTTGGGAGCGAGCACCGCGTCGCCGGGGTCGCACAGCAGCTTCATCAGCCACGAATACGCCTCGGACGTGGAGCTCAGCAGATACAGCCGATCCGGGTCGACCGGGCGAACGCCATCCCGCATACCGTCCACACCACCGACGCCAGCACCGTCCGCGCCGCCGGCCGACAGGAAGTCGGCGAGCGCCCGTCGTGCCGCGGACTGGCCGCGCGGGTTCGCCTCGTACACGCCGGGCACGCCCGCCGGCGCCAGCCCGTGACGGGTGGGATTGGAATCATTGAGCTTGGTCAGGGTCACGCCGTCGCGCCGGGCCTGTTGCTCGGCCAGACTGATGGCGTTGGGGCGTGACGTGTCGACGCGATGGGAGAAGCGCATGTCGAGCCCGATCGTTCACCGCTTCGGCGCGGTCGATGACGCTGGCGCAGAAGTCTTCAGCGGCGGCATCGGCTGCCAGTCGGGGTCGTGGAACAGCTTGTGGGAGTCCCACCAGCCGCGGAAGATCTGCTTCAGACCGTTGCCGATATGACCGCGGTCCACGGCCACCAGACGGATGATTTCCTTGGCGATGGTGGCGATGGTGCCCACGCCGAACAGGAAGCCACGGTAGTCGCCGTGCGCCATGAAGTACCGGGCCATGTAGCCGCGGTTGCGCAGAATGTGGTAACGGTTCATGTCGGATGTGGAGTTGAGCTGGCGCAGGCCGCCGATGTCCCAGTTGCCGATCTCGCGGGTGCGGCGCATCACGCGGTCGGGAATGATGATCGGATTGGTGACCTTGCTGGCGAGATACCCGTAGATCGTGTCATCCCAGTAGATGAAGAACCGGGGGTCGGGGAAACCGATCTGCTCCACGATGTTGCGACGGAACAGGCCGCCCTCGAAGCACATGGTGTTCATCACACGGTATCCGGCTGGGCCGAATGCGGCCGGCGCGATCGGGTTGGGGATACCCAGCGGCACGATGAAATGGTACTGCCAGTAGAACGGGCCGCCGTCGTAGTCGTATCGGCTGCCCTGGATCACGTCATGGGTCGGCATCCACTTGGCGAGCTTGGCCATGCCGTCGGGTTCGATGGCCACGTCGTCGTCCATCACCCAGAACCATTCGGCGCCGAGTTCGTATGCCTTCTTCACGCCGGCGGAGAATCCGCCGGACCCGCCGAGGTTGTCGGTCTGCGGCGCATACACCACGCGGTTGAGATTGCCGTCGGTGTCGGCGATCGTCTTGCCCCACTGCGCGGTGACCTTGTCGGAGAATTCCTCGACCATGGCGCGAGTCTTGTCGGAGTGCTCGTTGTCGACGATCACGATGCGCCACGGCGCGATGGTCGATGCGAGGAACGATGCGAACAGCGTCTTGAGGAGTTCCTGACGCTTGTAGGTCACCACGACGATGGCGAGCCTGTCCGTCACCTTCCTGTCCTTGCCGTTCTTCCTGCCGTCCGCAGCTGTTGTCTTGGCTGATGTGTTCTCGATCTTCTGCGCAGTCATACCGTCCATTGTGACACTGCCACGCGAAAAAAACGGTCTGATATCACGTTCCAGATTCGTCCGATATCAAAAACCCGCCGCGAGGCCTGTTCCATGACGGCTCCTATGCTACAGTCGTGAACGAAGTTTCAGGGCGGGGTGAGATTCCCCACTGGCGGTAACGGCACGATCGGTTTTCACAACGGTCGCAACCGAAGCCCGCGAGCCGCGGAAAGCGGCCGATCCGGTGCGATTCCGGAGCCAACGGTGACAGTCCGGATGAGAGAAACGAGGTGCTCAGATGAGCGTATCTTCGCATACCGATACCCATTCCACAGGCGTGGCCGATTCCGGTCGCTGGTCCACCAAACGCATTGCCGTCTACGCGTTGTTCGTGGCGTTGGCCATGGTCACCAGCTTCATCGAACTGCCGATCTTCCCGGCCGCACCGTATCTCAAGTACGATCCGTCCGGCATCGTTTGCCTGATCGCCGGCTTTGCGTTCGGCCCGTCGGCCGCCGTGGTCGTCAGCGTGCTCGGTTTCGTGCCGCATATGTTCGGTGATCCATGGGGTTCGATCATGGCGATTGCCGTGGCATTGGCGCTGAGCGTGCCCGCCTCGGTGATCTACAAGCGCTGGAGGACCCGCAAGGGTGCGACCGTAGGCATTCTTGCCGGCGCCGTGGTCGCTTTGGCCATCGCGATCGTGGGCAATCTGCTGATCACGCCGATCTACGCGCATATGACGGTTGCCCAGGTGGCCGCCATGATCGTGCCGATTCTGCTGCCGTTCAACCTGCTCAAGTTCGCCATCCACGGCGTTGTGACCTTCCTGATCTACAAGCCGATCTCCGATCTGCTGAACAGGGTTCGCTAATCGGGTCATTTAGCCATTTCGGTATTTCACACTACGGTGTGCACGTCGTGAACCGATCGACGTGCACACCGTTCTTTGCATTCCCCCTTGTCGACCATCCCCGCGAAAGGCCTTCCCGTGACCACTCCCATCCCCCTTGCCGTGCTACAGAACGTGCGATTCAGCTACGACGGCGGAACGACGTGGGCGCTGGATGGCGTGAATCTCAGCATCGCCCCGGGTGAACGCGTGGCGATCGTCGGTGCCAATGGATCCGGAAAATCCACGCTGGGACGGATCATCGCCGGCCTCACGGCCCCGGATTCCGGCATCGTGAAACTACTCGGACACTCAGTGTTTCACGATGATACGCCCAACGCCGACGCCTATCGCGCAGCCCGACATGATATCGGAGCGGTGTTCCAGAATCCGGAGGATCAGATCGTCACCACCGTCACCGAGGACGATGTCGCCTTCGGCCCGGAGAACCTCGGTGTCGCCCGCGAACGGATCAGACAGCGCATCACCGACGCCCTGCAACAGGTCGGCATGGACGGCAGCGAGGCCAGGAATCCCACTCGCATGTCGGGCGGACAACAGCAGCGTGTGGCCATCGCCGGCATGCTTGCCATGAAGCCACGAATGCTGGTGCTCGACGAACCCACGGCCATGCTCGATGAGACGGCACGCAAGGATGTCATGCACGTGCTCGCGCAATTGCACGATCAGGGCGTCACGATCGTGCACATCACCCACCGCGAGGACGAGGCGTCGTCTGCCGATCGCATCATCCGCATGGAACATGGCCGCATTATCGACGACGTGACCCCCGCGACGGAGACGACCGATGCCGTCACGAACGACGATTCGCGCTCCTCGTCCGTATTCACGACGTCCGCCGCCTCTCCGAAGCGGTCGGGCGATGGCACCCCGATCGTCACGCTCGCCCATGTCTCCTTCGCCTATGACCAGCATTTCCCCATCTTCCAAAACATGAGTCTCAGTATCGACGCCGGTGAAACCGTGGCGATCATGGGTCGTAACGGTTGTGGCAAATCCACACTCACCCGGCTGCTGTGCGCGTTGGAGACGCCGGATCGCGGTGACATCACCATCGGCGACATCCCAGTGGCACGGGACAATGGTCGGCGTGCCGTACCGTTGCGCCGCCGCGACCGTCATGCACTGCGGGAACGGATCGGATACGTGATGCAGCATCCCGAACGGCAGCTGTTCGCCGAAACGGTGGCGCAGGACGTGGCGTATGGTCCGCGCAATCTCGGCATTCACGGGGACGAACTCGCCGACCGCGTATCGCAGACGCTGGATTCGCTGGGATTGTCCCATCTTGCCGACCGATCCCCGTTCGCCTTGTCCGGAGGACAGCAGCGCATGGTGTCGATCGCCGGCGTTCTGGCGTGCCGACCGCAGATCCTGATCATGGACGAGCCGACGAGCAGTTTGGATGCGACGTCGGCACTGCGCATTCACAGGCTGATCGCTGATCTCAAGGCGCAGGGCGTGACCGTGATCATCGTGACGCATGACGCCGACGAAGCGCAGCTCGCCGACCGCGTGATCATGCTCGACGGCCGGGATTCGATGGCCGTGGGCCCTGATTCCGATGTGACGCCGAACGATCCGGACCGCACTAGGTCCGCGAACGCGACCACATCCATAGCCGCCACGCCCGTCGTGACACGTCCATCGTTCATCGCCCTGCTTGACCCCCGCATGAAGATGGTGCTGTTCCTGATCATGATGTTCACCGCATTCGCAATCGGTACGCCGATGCAACTCGCGTTGGCCGCGATCGTCGTGGCGGCGATTCTGGCCGCTTCACGACTGGGGCCCTTGTCGGTGCTGCATTCCGTACGGGTGCTGCTCGCCCTGTTCGTGATCATGAGCGCACTCAATGTGTTCTTCGTCCGCACCGGCACACCGCTTGCCCATATCGGACCGATTCCCATCACCGATGACGGTTTGTGGACGGCGCTCGTGTATGCCGGACGTCTGGCGCTGGTGGTGATTCTCGGTGCGATACTGCTGGGTACGACCACGCCCGTACGGTTGACCGACGCATTTGAATCACTGCTGTCGCCACTATCGCGATTCGGCATGCATACCAGTGAGATCGCACTGACGATGAGTCTCGCGTTGCGGTTCATTCCCACGTTGACCAAAGAGATGCAGGATGTGATCGACGCCCAGTCAGCGCGCGGAGGCAGCGTGGAATCAGGCTCGCCGGCGCATCGCATTCGCGCACTGACCGCGATCATCGTGCCGGTGTTCGCCGGGGCGCTACGGCATGCCGACAATCTTGGCCTGGCGCTCGACGCCCGTTCCTACGAGGGCGGATCGCACCGCACGCATTACCGGCTGATGCGCGTATCAGGTCGCGATATCGCCTTTGCCTGTGCCGTCATCGTCTATCTCGCCGGTCTCGTCGCATTGGCGTTGATCGCATAATCCGGCATGGACGTGCATGACATGTGACGCATACGCAACAACCATGACAACACGACAAGGGGTGCGGTTCAGATCAGGTCTGAACCGCACCCCTTGTCAATCAGTACGCTGCCAATCAGTGCGATCATGCGATCACCGTGATTATGCAATCATCGTGATCGCTGTCGATCAGCCGTTCACTGGGCCTCTTCCGTACCGTTCTTGCCGGTATCACCGTCGGAGACGCCCACCGGTTCGGCTTCGGCGGCAGAAGACTCGGACTCGTCCTTCGTCTCCTTCGCCGGTTCGGCATCCAGAATCGGCTTGCCAGTGAACGTGAACTCGCCGAGGATACCCTCGCCCTGCGCGTCCACGAACACGGCCTCGTTATCGCCGAGTTCGCCGAGCAGGATCTTCTCGGAGATGGCATCCTCGATGTCGCGCTGGATCACGCGGCGCAGCGGGCGAGCGCCCAGCAGCGGATCGAAGCCCTTCTCCGCGAGCAGGTCCTTGGCCTTGTCGGTCAGTTCGATCGACATGTGACGCTCGAACAGGCGGTCGTTGAGACGCCTGACGTCGAGATCCACGATCTGGCGCACCTGCGGCTCGGTGAGCTGACGGAACACGATGATGTCGTCCAGACGGTTGAGGAACTCGGGACGGAACTGCTGCTTGAGCTCCGAACTGACCTGATCCTTCATGCGCTGGTAGCTCGTCTCCGTGTTGCCGCCCACGTTGAAGCCGGTGTTCGCGGCCTTGGCGATGTCACGCGTACCGAGGTTGGTGGTCAGGATGATGATGGTGTTCTTGAAGTCCACCTTGCGACCCTGGCCGTCGGTCAGGTGACCGTCGTCCAGCACCTGCAGCAACGTGTTGAAGATGTCCGGATGGGCCTTCTCGATCTCATCGAACAGCACCACGGAGAACGGCTTGCGACGTACCTTCTCGGTGAGTTCGCCGCCCTCCTCGTAGCCGACGTATCCCGGAGGCGCACCGAACAGACGCGATGCGGCGTACTTCTCGGAGAACTCCGACATATCCACGCGGATCAGCGCATCCTCGTCGTCGAACAGGAACTCGGCCAGCGCCTTGGCCAGCTCGGTCTTGCCCACGCCGGTGGGGCCGGCAAAGATGAACGAGCCGGAAGGACGCTTCGGATCCTTGAGGCCCACACGAGCACGACGAATCGAGCGGGACAGCGCGGTAACCGCATCGTCCTGTCCGATGATGCGCTTGTGCAGCTCCTTCTCCATGTTGAGCAGCTTCTTGGATTCGGCCTGCGTGAGCTTGAACACGGGGATGCCGGTGGTGGCGGAGATCACCTGCGCGATGACGTCCTCATCCACGGTCATGGACACGTCGGACTCGCCCTCACGCCAGGACTTCTCCTTCTCCTTGCGTTCGCCCTCGAGCTTCTCCTGACGGTCTCGCAGCTCGGCGGCCTTCTCGAAGTCCTGGTCCTTGATGGCCTGGTCCTTCTCCACGCTCACCTTGGCGATCTTGGCGTCGATCTCCTTGAGCTCCGGCGGCGCGGTCAGACGCTTGATGCGCAGACGGGCACCGGCCTCGTCGATCAGATCGATGGCCTTGTCCGGCAGGTTGCGGTCCTGAATGTACCGGGCGGACAGCTCGGCGGCGGACTGCAACGCACCATCGGTGATGGTCACGTGATGGTGGTTCTCGTACCGTTCGCGCAGACCCTTGAGGATCTCGATGGTCTCCGCGATCGTCGGCTCGGGCACCTGGATCGGCTGGAAACGACGTTCGAGGGCCGCATCCTTCTCAATGTACTTGCGGTACTCCTCGGTGGTGGTGGCACCAATGGTCTGGAGCTCGCCACGAGCCAGCATCGGCTTGAGCATGTCGGATGCGCCCAGCGCACCGTCGGCGGAACCGGCACCGACGATCGTGTGGATCTCATCGATGAACAGCACGATGTCGCCGCGGGTCTTGATCTCCTTGAGCACCTTCTTAAGGCGCTCCTCGAAGTCACCACGATAGCGGGATCCGGCCACCATGGAGCCCAGATCCAGTGAATAGACCTGCTTGCCCTTCAGCGTCTCGGGAACATCACCCGCATTGATCTTCTGCGCGAGGCCCTCCACGACGGCGGTCTTGCCGACGCCCGGCTCGCCGATCAGCACAGGGTTGTTCTTGGTGCGGCGGGACAGCACCACCATCACACGCTCGATCTCCTTGGAGCGGCCGATGACCGGGTCAAGCTTGCCGGCGGCCGCCTCCGCGGTGAGGTTGCGGCCGAACTGATCGAGAATGGCGGAACCGGTCTGGCTGCCCTTGTTCTGCACGCCGCCGGCATTGGCCAGATCGCCCTTGTCGCTGTCGGAGCCTTCGTGGCTGCCACGGATCAGATCAATGGTGGCGGTGCGCAGCTCGCCCAGATCCACATCCATCTTGATGAGCACCTGGGTGCCCACGCCCTCACCCTCGCGAATCAGGCCAAGCAGGATATGCTCGGTACCGATGTAGCTGTGGCCCAGCTGAAGGGCCTCACGCAGGCTCAATTCGAGCACCTGCTTGGCATGCGGAGTGAATGGAATGTGTCCGTTCGGAGCGGCATTGCCCTTGCCGATCATCTCCTCCACCTGCTTGCGGGTGGCGTCAAGCTCGACTCCCTTGGAAGCCAGAGCCTTGGCGGCCACGCCCTCACCCTCGCGAATCAGGCCAAGCAGCAGGTGTTCCGTACCGATGTAGTTATGCTGGAGCGCACGTGCCTCCTCCTGGGCAAGCACAATGACGCGCCGCGCACGGTCGGTGAACCGTTCGAACATGCTTTGTCCTCCCTAATAAAACTCTGTATCACTCTACCGATTTGCAGTGACGAACATTCCTCCGCTCTCACATATTGCGCTGTAAACGCAAAAAGACCGGCGGGCACGGCCAAGGCTCCATCATCTTCAATGCTCCGTCGACTATGCTGATGAGTACGACGACGTGAATCAGGAGGTGCATCATGACCAACGATGGCATCCACATCAACGGGGGAACGACGGCCAACGAAGGACTCAAGGACATCGTGGTCGGCGTGGATGGTTCGTCCGAATCCTTCGCCGCCTTGCGTTGGGCGTTGAACGAGGCAGGCAAGACCGGTCAGCATGTGAATGCGGTGTTCGGCTGGACCCACTCATGGGATACGAGCTCCGAGCCGGACAACGACGAATCATGGAAGAAGGTCCGCCACGAGATCGCCCACACGCTGCGAGGCTGGGTGGACAAGGCAGCCAACGGCATTGACTTCAATCCGGAGAATCTCAAGCTCACTTCGGTGAAGGCGTCCGGGTCCACGGCATTGCTGCAGATCGGCGCGGATTCCCAGCAGATCGTGGTCGGACGACGCAATCTGAATCGAGTCGCACGCTGGTTCCTCGGTTCATCGTCCGCATCCCTTGCCGAGGAGGCGAAGGTGCCGGTGACCGTGGTGCGCGGGGATGAGGACAAGGACTCCCCCATATCCGTGCAGGACAGCATCGCGCGCACGCTTGATCCGGAAGGATTCGCCGGGCATGATCTTCGCCCGGTGGTGGTGGGTATCGACGGGTCCAAGACGTCGAAGCGCGCCCTGGATTTCGCGATCCATGCCGCTTCGATCGATGGCCGTCCGCTGCATGTGCTGTTCTGCTGGCAGATGAAGGATCTGGGCGCGATCGAAGGATACGAGACCACGGTGCCGTCCATCGCGGTAGGCCAGCAGCGCGCCGAGGAGATTCTGGCCTCGGTGACGGAACATGTGCAGCTGCCATCGAATGTGACGATGACGACCAGTGCCTTCCATATCGCCGCCGGCAAGGGATTGGTCAGCGCCTCGCGTTATGCGAATCGCGTGGTCGTGGGTTCGCGTGGGCTGTCCGGTCTTGACGCGCACTTCCTGGGGTCCGTTTCCCGGCAGGTGGTGGACGAGGCCGAGTGCACCGTCACCGTGGTGCACTGAAACTGAAGTGCACTGATCAGTGCACTGATCATTCCGTTCAGTCCGCTCGGTTTTCAGTCGGAATGATTAATGGCGGTGGCGTCGAGTGTCGTTGACGCCACCGCCGTGTGATATGTCATGAGTCAGTGAATCGGATTGGTCTGAGTGACTAGTCGTCATCACGATCGGGCATCTGGGACAGGAACAGGATGACGTTGCCGTTGCGCACGCCCAGATAATGGCCGTTGTCGTCAAAGGTTCCGGACTCGGTTCCTTCGGCGTTCTCGATGGCTTCGATGTCGCCTCGTTCCTCACGCGGAGCCTGCTCGACGATGTCGATATGCATGTCATCGTAGGCCGGCTTGGACTGAATCCACAGGTTGCTCGGCTCCGGAGGCTCGATCTCGGAGTGCTCGCCGCAGCCGTGGTCCCGGGAGACGACGCGACCGTCGTCCGGACTCCACTTGTTGGCGCAGACGCCGAACATGAGATTCAGCTCGCCCTGGAGGGGGATGAAGAATCCGCACGTCTGGCATGCCAGGCCATCGGCGGTCTTGGTGGACAGCGACTTGGGGCCATGGGGGCCGGAGTACCAGCGTTCCGCAGCCTGCGCCCGACCGAGCGGGGTCAGCACCCTTCTGCGGGACAGTTCGAACTCGTTGGCCACACGAACCTTTGAGGCGAGAGGTTCATCCGTACCGGCAGACGTGGCAGCGGTCTCATCAGTTGGTTCCGACTCAGCCGACGACTCGCCTTGCTCGCCGTTCTCCTTCTCCGAAGAGGCATCCGAATCCGGCTGTCCTTCGGCATCCTGCCGCTCGCCCGGTTCCGTCGGCTTGTCCGATTCGCCTGCTGACTCTCCGTCCGTTTCCTCCGGCTTGGCCATCTCGGCTTCGGCGGCCTCGGAATCGAATCCCTCCTCAAGACGGGGATCATCAGGCTCCGTGCCAAGAGAATCGGTCACCGCCAGATCGGACGGCAGCAAACGGTCCTTCCACGGTATCCACTGCGGCGGCATGAGCGAATCCTCACCTGGGATCAGTGATGATTCGCTGACCGTCCAGACTCCACGATCCTCATCGTGGTACAACATGACCGACCACTGCCAGCCTTCATAGCCGGGGATATGAGCGGCGAACCGGAAATCGGAAACCCCGTCCTCCAGCTCATGCACGACAAGGAAATCGCCGACCTGTGTATCATCATCGGCCACTTCATAGGCCACGGCATGCGCCATGAGACGCGGATCGGTCACGGCCGTCTCGACGTCGTTCATGACGTCCTCATTCGTGTTATCGGTCACGAGGCATCAGTCCTGAATGTCGAAGTTATCCGCCACGGCACGCAGCAGGGTGGCCAGTTTTTTGGATTCCGCCTGCGACGGGTAACGATGGCGACGTAGCCCGTTGCCGGCAGCGTCGAGCAGCTTGATCAGATCCTCCACGATCGCGGCCATATCGTCCGGCTTGGGACGACTCGCCTTGACCATGGACGGCATGGGGGCGGCCACGGTCACGCCCATGGCCTGAGGGCCCTTGCGTCCGTCGACCACCGAGAACTCCACCTTGGCACCCTTGCGCAACGTAGTGGTGCCCTGAGGCAACGCCGTGGCGGGCATGAACACGTCCTTGCCATCGTCACCGGTGATGAAGCCGTAGCCTTTTTTCGCGTCATACCAACGAACTTTTCCGCTGGGCATACTCAATACACCTCACTGATTACGACAGTCGATCTCTTTGGAAACCGGCTTTGGGCATGCTTACGCCACAAAGCCAAATTACTATTCTATCCTAAGCCTTCGTCGACTGTACGCTCTCAGAGGGATTCTCGTTGGCCGGAGCCGAATGCGGGGCATCCGACGAGGTCGGCTCCACCTCCACGATGGGGATGATCACCGTGAACGTCAGACCGCCGCCATCCGTTTCGGACGCGCAGATCAGACCGTGATGCGCCTTGACCGCGGACTGTGCGATGGCCATGCCCAATCCCGTGCCGCCTTTTTCGCGTGCTCGCGATGGATCGGCCGTATAAAAGCGTTCGAAGATCATCTGTCGGGACTGCGGGGCCATGCCCGGACCGTGGTCGATCACCCTCATGACGGCGAACCGCTGACCTGATCCGGTGGAGGCAGCCACCTGCACCGCCTGGATGAACTGGTCAAGCGAGACATCGGTGGACGGCATCTTGCCGAGATCGACATGCGGCAGGGATGCGGTGAGCACGGAGACGCCCATCTCCACTGGGGAGTCCGATGGTGTGTATCGGTGGATATTGCCGACGATGTTCGTAATGACCTGACGCAGCCGGGCCGGATCGCCCTGGGTCAGGATCGGCTCAAGCTTGCCTTCCGTGAATTCGAGTCGGGCGGGTTCCGGTGCGGTACCGTCCGCGGCGACCAGCGGCGCTTCGGATCCGGTTACCGTCACGCTGCCAAGGCGGATCACGCGTTCGGGATCCAACGCATGTAGGTCCTCCGCGGAATCCGCGATGATGCCATTGAGCTTGACCTTCTGATTCAGATCGATGCCACGCCCTTCGTCCATGCGCGCCAGGGACAGCAGATCCTCCACCAATGCCGCCATACGGGTGCTGGACTTCTCGATGCGATCGATCGACTCATCCGCGCGTTCAAGAGCACCGGGATAATCACGCTGCATCTTGTACAGTTCGGCATAGCCGTGGATCGCGGCGAGCGGCGTACGCAGTTCATGACTGGCGTCGGATACGAACCGCTTCATCTTGTCGGTGGTCTCCTGCTGTTCGCGGAAGCTCTGCTCGATGCGTGCAAGCATCTGGTTGAGCGATGCGGACAGTGACCCGACCTCGGTGTTCTCCGGTGCCGACGGCACACGCTGTGACAGGTCGCCATTGGCGATCTTCGCCGCGGTCTTCTCGATGCGTTTGAGTGGCAGCAACGTTCGGTCCACGGCGATGGTGGCCATCACCGTGGCGAACACGATGGTGGCGATGCCGACCACCAGAAAGTACTTGGTGATGATGCCAAGGGTGTCCTGCATATCGTGCAGAGACAGTCCGATCAGTGCCACACCACAAACGACCCCGCCGCTATCGGGGTCCTTGACCGTGTACTGCAGCGCGACCACACGCCATGGCGACATGGCCATCTTCAATGACGATCGGCTCACGGACCCGTCCCCCACTTGCACCTGGGCGTCCGTGGTGAAGGGCCGTCCGAACTGGATACCGTCAAGACTGCCGGACGCCGGCAGCTTCGGCACCGACGCCACGCTACCCTGCAGCTTCGGCACCAGTGGCGTGCTCTCGATGTTGTAGTCCGCGTCACGGAACTGCACGAAGTACATGTTGCCGTTCAACGTGCTGCTGTTGTCGGTGCGCTGCAGCTGATCGATGTTGTTGATCACCAGACCGGCCTGATTCGTCAGCTGGGTGTCGGTCTTGTCGATGATATAGGCGCTGACAAGCTGGCGTACCGCGAACGCGATCACGCCTCCGGATACCAACAGCAGCACCAGAATGATCGAGACCAGTTTGGTGGACAACGACACGGCGTCAAGATGCCGCATGAGAGGATTCTCACGACGGCTTGCGCTCGGTTTCGCTCCCTTCTTGACTGGCTTGCCTGAGGCGGTCACGGAATCATGCTCCCGGTGCGGACTTCGGAGAACGGATCATATAGCCGATGCCACGCTTGGTCTGGATCAGCGGATCGACCTTGCGTTCGTTGCCGTCCTCGTCGGTGTACATTACGCCATCCACCTTCTTGCGCAGATAGGAGATGTAGGATTCCACGATCGCGGCGTCGCCGCCCCAGTCGTACTGCCACACGTGGTCGAGAATCTGTGCCTTGGACAGCACACGTCCCTCGTTGTCCATCAGATAGCGCAGCAACTTGTATTCGGTGGGGCTGAGCTCCACCACCTGACCGTGACGGGTCACATCGTGGGAATCCTCGTTGATCTCAAGATCGGCCACGCGAATGATCGGATCGTCTTCGGCCTGCTCACGGGTGCGACGCAGAATGGCGCGGATACGGGCCACGACCTCTTCGAGACTGAACGGCTTGGTGACGTAGTCGTCACCGCCAACGGTGAGACCCATGACCTTGTCCTGGGTGTCGTCGCGTGCGGTGAGGAACAGTACGGGAGCGTCGATGCCCTCCTGACGGATGCGGCGGGTCACGGTGAATCCGTCGATATCCGGGAGCATCACATCAAGCACGATCAGATCGGGGTCGGTTTTCTCGATCACCTCGATGGCTTCGGAACCAGAGGCCGCTGTGGCCACTTCAAAACCGGAAAAATGCAGGGACGCCACCAGCAGGTCGCGGATGGACGGTTCATCATCTACAACGACAATCGATGCCTCAATGGATTTGCTCATGCTTCCACCATGCCTTCACCCTCTGGATGTTTCCTGAATGTCGTCTGAGTCATTAGTTGGATTATGCGTGTCGTCCGGGTGATCGTCAGCGGCTTTGGACGATTCGACGTCATCGGGTCCATCGTCGGCGACCGTTCCATCATCGTTATCGTCACTGTCACCATCGGCAGCGCCATTCTTCGTGGCCGAATCCGATCCACGACGTGAACGTCGACGCTCACGACGGGCCAACTGCCGTTCCGCGTGGGAACGGGCCTTGGTATGGCCTTTCTTATGCAGCACGAAGAACACCGCGGCCGCGACGACCAACACGACCAACGCCACGATGAATACGACGACTCCGATATGGCTGGCAGCCGTCGGCGTGGACGTGGTCTTGGACGCCTTGATCTGATCGGTAAGCGCGATGGCCGATCCCGACCAGTCCGGAGTATCGCCGTCTGTCAGCGGCTTCAGTGCGGCGGCCGACATCTCCCCTGCGGCGTCCTGCAGCCATTTGTCCGAATTCTTGGAGATGGCGACCACCAGATTGCCATCCTCCGATGCCACGGCAAGCAGCACGGTGTTCGCCTCCGGATTGGTGGAGTTGAGCACGTCGGTGGCCCATTCCTCGGGATTCTTGCCGGAGGCGAACTTGGGAAGATACAGCAGCTTCACCGTCACGCCGGTCTCCTGCTTGGTGGATTCGATGGCATCGGTCACCTTGCCCAGGTTGTCTCCAAGCAGATTTTCAGTGTCAGTGATGTTGTCGGTGACGGTCACCGCGCTTTGTTCGTTTTCGGAACCCGTTCCCGTCTGGTCGGCCGACTGTCCCGACTGATCCGTGGGCTGGCTGGACTGATCGGTGGCCTCGTCGGCCCATACCGCCGGCGCGGGAGCGACCATGAGCGAACCGGCCATCGCGATCGTGGCGAATAGCGCGACAAGGGTTCCGATCACGCCTCGCAACGCCGAGGAACCCGTTGCCGACCCGTCGGCGAGGGGGCTCCATTCGACCACATCGTTCGTAAACTCTGTCTCCACATGCGTGCGTTTCATAGTCTCAACTGTAACGGTTCGGCATCACATCCGACCCGTGTCACAACAAACACCCCCATATCGAAAGGACATATCATGCCCCAATATCAAGTGGATTCGGAACAGATTCAATCGCCATCCGCGGCGGTGTCCGCCTCGGTCACGCAGATTCGCGAGGCCGTGAACGGCATGTACGCCAATCTCAACCAGCTGCAGAGCGTCTGGCAGGGCGGTGCCGCCACCCAGTTCGCTTCGGTTGCCTCACAGTGGCGTGCGGCGCAGCAGCAGATGGAAGCTTCGTTGGAATCCATCCAGAACGCGCTCTCGCAGGCGTCGATGGTCTACTCCGACGCCGAATCCCAGGCCTCTCGCCTGTTCGCCGGCTGATCCCTCACGATCCCCGATCGTTCATACCCAACACAACCAACACAACAAAGGCTCCGATCCATTACGGATCGGAGCCTTTGCCTTTGCTATGCGACTAACGCACTGTTCCGAATGCTATCGGATCAGTAGCCCATGTCGGCGCCAGCGGCCGGAGCGGCTGCCGGCGGTTCCGGCTTGTTGGCCACCACGGCTTCGGTGGTCAGGAACAGACCGGCGATGGAAGCGGCGTTCTGCAGAGCGGAACGGGTCACCTTGACCGGGTCGGTCACGCCAGCGGCGAGCAGATCCTCGTAGGTGTTGGTGGCGGCGTTCAGGCCCTCGCCTTCCGGCAGGGAGCGCACCTTGTCGATCACCACGTCACCGGACAGGCCAGCGTTCTCGGCGATCTGCTTGATCGGGGCCTCGACAGCACGGAAGACGATGGCGGCACCAGTGGCCTCGTCGCCTTCGAGCTTCACATCGGCCTCGGCCTTCTTGGCGGCCTGGATCAGAGCCACACCACCGCCGGGCAGCAGGCCTTCCTCGATGGCGGCCTTGGCGTTACGCACGGCATCCTCGATGCGGTGCTTGCGCTCCTTGGCCTCCACCTCGGTGGCGGCACCGACCTTGATGACGGCAACGCCGCCGGCCAGCTTGGCGAGACGCTCCTGCAGCTTCTCGCGATCGTAATCGGAGTCGGTGGCTTCGATCTCGGCACGGATCTGAGCCACACGAGCCTCGACATCGGCCTTGTCGCCAGCGCCGGAAACGATGGTGGTCTCGTCCTTGGAGACGATGACCTTGGCGGCGGAACCGAGCACGGAGGCGTCGATGGAGTCGAGCTTCAGACCGAGGTCGTCGGACACGACCTGAGCGCCGGTCAGGATGGCCATATCCTGCAGCATCGCCTTACGACGGTCGCCGAAGCCCGGGGCCTTGACGGCGCAGGAGTTGAAGGTGCCACGGATCTTGTTGAGGATCAGGGTGGGCAGAGCCTCACCGTCGACATCCTCGGCGATGATCAGCAGCGGCTTGCCGGACTTCATCACCAGATCGGCGATGTGAATGATGTCCTGCTGGCTGGAGACCTTGCCGGAGGTGAGCAGGATGTAGGGGTTCTCGAGAACCGCGGACTGCTCGTCGGCGTTGGTGACGAAGTACGGGGAGATGTAGCCCTTGTCGAAGCGCATGCCCTCGGTGAACTCGAGGTCCAGGCCGAAGCGGTTGTTGTCCTCAACGGTCACGACGCCGTCCTGACCAACCTTGTCCAGGGCCTCAGCGATCTTCTCGCCAACCTCGGGGTCGGCGGCGGAGATCGTGGCGGTGGCAGCGATCTGGTCCTTGGTTTCCACGTCCTTGGCGGCGGCGACCAGTTCCTTCACGATAGCCTCGGTGGCCTTCTCGATACCGCGGCGCAGAGCGATCGGGTTGGAACCGGCAACCACGTTCTTCAGACCTTCGTGGACCACAGCCTGGGCCAGCACGGTGGCGGTGGTGGTGCCGTCGCCGGCGACGTCGTCGGTCTTCTTGGCGACTTCCTTGACCAGCTCGGCGCCGATGCGCTCGAACGGGTCCTCAAGTTCGATTTCCTTGGCGATGGACACACCGTCGTTGGTGATGGTCGGAGCGCCGTAGGTCTTGTCGAGCACGACGTTGCGGCCCTTCGGTCCCAGCGTGACCTTCACGGTGTTGGCCAGCTTGTCGAGGCCGGCGAGCATGCCGGAGCGAGCTTCCTCATCGTAGGAGATGATCTTTGCCATGGTTGCTATCCCTCCAAATGGCTTGTATTACGTATTCACCCTTCGCGCGTGATACGCATGGCCGTCAGCCACCACGCGTTATCACTCTCACGCTTCGAGTGCTAACAGTGAGATTAGCACTCTCGAACGAAGAGTGCCAACTATTCCCGTGGCGAATACGCCAGTGGCGTGAAAAACACCATCGTGCGGCCGTGCTCGGAGCACGATCGATCCGCATCGTCAACGGAGCATCAGCAAGGCGGAGCATGGGCGTGGAAAAGAAAAAGCGGCATGCCGGACGTGAGGAAATCAGGAACGCGACAAATATCAGACGGGAAGTGCAAATCACGGAAACGGGTATAAAAAAGCCCCGGCGCGACAAACCACACACGCGCCGGGGCCAGCCGGAAAGCAGGATGTCAGAGCTTGGTCACCTTAGTGGCCTGCATGCCCTTCGGTCCCCTTTCGGCTTCGAACTCGACCTTGTCCCCTTCGTCCAGAGTGCGATAACCCTGAGCGTTGATGGCCGACCAATGGACGAAAACATCTTCACCGCCCCCTTCGGGAGTGATAAAGCCATACCCTTTGGCTGCGCTGAAGAACTTGACCGTACCCGTTGCCATAACAGCTTCCCTTTGTAGTTGTGATACCGTCCCACGCATGACAAACACAACAACATCATTGAGTCTGACGGTTCGTGCATCTCTTCTTGCACGATTCACACTATAGTAACCGAGACAACGTTTGTTAGCTATCACATCTCCCATTGTCAATGTTTTCGCCGTAAGGGGAGACTTGGAAAATGCCCGGAGACGCCCGGCAGCCGGTCACTGCATCAGCACCACCGTGATCTGCGTGTCGATGTTCTGCGACTGCGCCACCTGCGAGATGCCGAGTTGCGCCGCCACGTCCTGAGCGGTGGCAAGATCCGAGGCATCGCGATACCATACCGTGCTCGTCGACGGCAGACTGCCGCGATTGGCGTTCCCGGTGCCCACTGACGTATAGCCCGCGCTGGTCAATGTGGCCGCACGCCTGGATGCCAGGCCGCTGGTACGGGTTCCATTCAGGACGGTAACGGTCGACGACCGGTCCACCGTGGCTTCAGGCGAAGCGCTCTCGCTCGGAGATGCGCTTTCGGACGGTGATTCGTTCGCACTCGACGAATCGCTTTCGGACGGCGATGCGCTTGTCGTATCACTGGAGGACGCGCTCTCGCTCGGCGATTCGGTTTCACTCGCCGATGCGCTCTCCGATGCCTCAACGGACTGTGAAACACTTGACGAGGAGCCGGACCCGGGCAGCAGATCCGTTCCGGACAACCACACGAACACGCCCAGACCGCACAGCACAGCCACGATGATCACGATCAGATACGGCAAAGCGCGTGCACCGAAGCTCCGCGGACCACGATGCAATCCGACAGGCCCCTGCTCGGGCTTGTCGAAGTCATCGGCCGGGTAGACGTGTTGCTTGTCAGACATGGTCACTCCTCATACTTTTCCAACACATAAGAGTGTAGCCGTACGCCCATATGATCGGAATACGCTCCCACCCACCTCTATGATGGAGGCCATGACGATCAAGAATCTTGATGAATTGGTGGAATCCGGATGGGCCCACGCCCTGAAGGACGTGGAACCCCAGGTGCATGCCATGGGGGACTTCCTGCGCGGGGAGCTGGCCCAGGGACGTCGATACCTGCCGGAGAGCCACAACATTCTCCGTGCATTCACCATTCCATTCGATTCCATCAAGGTGCTGATCGTGGGACAGGACCCCTACCCTACGCCGGGCCACCCCGTGGGACTGAGCTTCTCCGTCGCACCGACGGTCAGCCCCCTTCCGGGCAGTCTACGCAATATCTACACCGAACTCATGGACGACATGCATGTTCCCGCTCCCGCGAACGGCGACCTTACCCCGTGGACCCAGCGTGGCGTCATGCTGCTCAACAGGTGCCTGACCGTCCAGGTTGGAAAGCCCGCAAGCCATAGGGGCAAGGGCTGGGAGGCCATCACGGACGCGGCCATCACCGCACTGGACTCCCGGGTCGATGAATCAGGCAGACCCATACCGCTTGTGGCCATTCTGTGGGGCCGTCAGGCGCAGACGCTCGAGCCGTTGCTGCAGCATGCGGCGATCATCAAGTCCCCTCACCCCAGTCCCCTGTCCGCACGCTACGGATTCTTTGGATCCAAGCCGTTTTCCAAGGCGAATGACGCGCTCGTGGCCATGGGGGCCGAACCCGTGGACTGGGCTCTCCCGTCGGCGTGAAAGTCGCATGACACGTTACAGTGGAGGACATGGCTTTATTCCCACCTCGACCTTCACACCAGAATGCGGCCGACATGCCGTTGCCCGCACCGAGCGTCCCCTCCCCCATCACGACAGCCGCCACCTCCGCCACCGTAACCCGTGACGATCTGGCCCGCGTACACGAGCTGGCGGAACGCATCCGTCAGCATTTCACACAGGGTCTGGTCGCGCAGACCAAGCTGCGCGAATCGCTGATCACCACACTCGTGGCCGGCGGACATATTCTCATCGAGTCCGTCCCCGGTCTGGCCAAGACCACGGCCGCTCAGATCCTGGCCACGTCGGTCTCCGGATCCTTCAAACGCATCCAGTGCACGCCGGATCTCATGCCGTCGGACCTGGTGGGCACGCAGATCTTCGACTTCGCCACGCAGAAGATGAGCACGCAGATCGGACCCATCCACGCCAACTTCGTACTGCTCGACGAGATCAACCGTTCCTCGGCGAAGACCCAGTCCGCCATGCTTGAGGCCATGGCGGAAGGTGCCACCACCATCGGCGGTGAACGCATCGCGCTGCCCAAGCCGTTCATGGTGATCGCCACGCAGAACCCCATCGAGGAGGAGGGCACCTACAATCTGCCCGAAGCCCAGATGGATCGATTCTTCATGAAGACCGTCATGACCTACCCCACCGAGGACGACGAGATCTCCATGCTGGAGATGCTCACCCGTCGCGGCACCGACCAGCAGAACATGGCGGTCAGCCCCACGGCCATCACCATCGCCGACGTGGAATTCCTGCGCGCCAGCTCCCGCAAGGTGCATGTGTCGCAGCCGATCATGAAATACGCCGTCGAACTGGCGCAGACCAGCCGCGGCGGAGGCCCCCGTCCGATCAAGGGACTGTCGAATCTGGTCCGTCTGGGCGCCAGCCCCCGCGCATCGATCGCGCTGACACGCATCGGTCAGGCGAACGCGCTGCTTGCGGGACGCGACTATGTGATCCCCGAGGACATCAAGACGTTCGCCCATGAGGTGTTCCGCCATCGCATCCTGCTCACGTTCGAGGCGCTGGCGGAGAATGTGAATGCCGATCAGGTCATCGACTCGATGATCGAGGCGGTTCCCGTACCATGATCGCTCCGGAGAGATCCTCCGATCAGGTCCGCCGACGCATCGAATCCCTGGGAACGCGGCTCAGCCTGCCCACCGTATTCCGGGCCCTGGGCGCACTGGAGGGCGAGCATCCGTCGGCACGGCGGGGCGCGGGATACGACTATCTCGACATCCGTCCCTACCAGCCCGGCGAGGAGGCCCGCCTGATCGATTGGAAGGCAAGTGCCCGGGCCGCCCGTCCGATGATCGTGGACAAGGAGCGTGAGAGCAACGGCAACGTGTGGCTGCTGCTGGACGTTGGCCGTGAGATGCGCGGTCGTACGCCGAGTGGTGAGCGCGCCATTGACGTGGCGGCCAACGCGCTGCGTATGTTCGCCGTGCTGTCGTTGCGCCGCAGTGATGATCTGTCGATCGTGCTGGGTGATTCGCAGAGTATTCGCCGTGTGCCGTTCAACGGCGGTTTCGCGAAGTTCGAGCACGTGTTCGACGGGCTGTTGCGTCGTCGTATGAACCATCCGCGGGATGTGGATGCGCTGATCGATTATGCGGGCAAGATCCGCAACCGGTATTCCCTGGTGGTGATCGCCACCGACGAGACCGCGTGGACCGAGGAGCAGGCCCATGCCCTGCGTCTGGTGGCGCAGACGCATCCGTTGGTCATCGTGAGCGTGGCGGTGTTGAACCCGTTCCGCCATACGGAGCATTTTGATCGCATAGTGGACGCCCGCAATGGTCGGGCCGTACCGGCGTTCCTCCGCACACCCACCATGGCCAAGGATGTCGCAACGCATCGTGAATTCGCCGCGACGGCACTGAGTCGCGAGTTGGCCCGCACCGGTTCCACCGTGGTGCGCGGCGGTTCGAGCGAGGCGATGTTCAATGAATTCATCTCCCTGGTCTCCACCACGCTGGCGAGAAGCGGATTCCCCCGCCTCAACGTTCATGCCCCGCAGATGAGGGGAGGCGTCGCATGATCATGGTGATGGCGGCGAAGGGATTCGCACCTCTGGCGACCACTGACATCACGCCGTATGTGACGGCGATGCTGGTGCTGATCGTCGTCGCCGTGGCGCTGGCCGCGCTGGCGATCGTGACGTCCCGTCCTCGCGGACGCACGTCCTCCGCAACCGGCGCGCATCGATCCCTGTCGGATAAGAGCGAATGGCTTGCCGAGATCGAGGACGTTCGATTCCGCTTCCAGACCGGTGAGATCGGCACGGACGATGCGTTCAGCGAACTGGCCGGCATCGCCCGTCGGTTCGCGTCCGACCGTCTGGACCGCGATGTGACCAATCACACGCTGGCGGAACTGCATGCCGTTCCGCGTTCCCGTAGTAATGGCAAAGGACTTGATTTGCTCAGACAGACGATCTCCGCATTGTATCCGCCTGAATTCGCCGATGCGACGACCCAGTCGCATGCCGGTGCCGTCTCGGTGGATGAAGCTGCGGGATGGGTGTCGAATCTGGTGGAGAGGTGGCGCTCCTGATGTCGTCCCTGATTACGTTCCGATGGCCGTGGGCGCTTGCCGCGATCATCGTGCTGGCGGTGCTTGCCATCCTTGCATGGCGCTGGTCCGCACGCAAACCGGAAACCGTGCATGACATTGTCGAGCGTCCCGACACCGCTGCAGTGTGGAATCTTGATCACGACCTCGACACCGAACATACCTCCGCCCGTTGGCGTCTGTGGAAGGCGACCAACCGTCTGGCGGTCGCACTGCTCGCCCTGACGCTGGCCGTGGCCATCGTGCTGACCGCACGACCGTCGAAGGTCGATTCCGAATCGAGCGACGGATCATCCCGTGACATCATCCTCTGTCTGGACGTTTCGGGCTCGACGCTGCCCTATGACCGGCAGGTCATCGCCACCTATCTGGATCTGATCCAGCATTTCCAGGGCGAGCGCATCGGTCTGAGCATTTTCAATTCGACTTCGAGAACGGTGTTCCCGCTTACCGACGACTACGATCTCGCCAAACAACAGTTGTCGTACGCCAACACGATCCTCAAGGGCGTGGTGGATCAGGACAGCATCGACAAGATGAGCGACAAGCAGTACCAGCAGGTGTCGGACTGGCTGGAGGGCACGCAGAACCGCAAGGACGTGACTTCGCTGATCGGCGATGGCCTGATCAGCTGCGCGGCCATGCTGCCCGAGTTCTCCACGACGGGGAATGCGGCGGTGAGCGCCTCCGCCAGGAACCGCAGCGCCTCGATCGTGCTGGCCACCGACAACGTGCTGTCCGGCACGCCGGTCTATCAGCTTGATCAGGCACTCGACCTGACCGAAAAGTCGTCGATCGTGGTGGATGGCCTGTATTCCGGCCCCACGCAATCGGTGAACGACCAGACGACCACCGACATGAAGACCCAGATCGAAGCCCACAACGGCATTTTCCTGACGCAGGATTCCGGATCCTCCGTGGACGCTCTGGTCCGCAGGATCGAACGCCAGCGTGAGAACGACAACGAGGACC
This sequence comes from Bifidobacterium sp. UTCIF-39, assembly GCF_006408715.1. Classification (NCBI taxonomy): domain Bacteria; kingdom Bacillati; phylum Actinomycetota; class Actinomycetes; order Bifidobacteriales; family Bifidobacteriaceae; genus Bifidobacterium; species Bifidobacterium sp. UTCIF-39. The sequence continues at coordinate 92,980 of NZ_JEOG01000006.1, forward strand.
GCAACCAGTCGAATCTGGTGGATGCCCCCCAGTACTGGGTGCCGGTTGCGCTGGTGCTGTTCGCCGCGTTCCTGATCACGGCGGGGAGGTTGAGACGATGAACGTATCCAACGGCCTGTCCGCTTTGCGCGGCCTGACACTTGATCCGATGTTCGGCTGGATCGTCTCCCCCATATTGGCCGTGGCCGTAGTGGGGCTAACCGTCGTGCTGACCGTGCGTTCGCTGCGACAGCGTCCCTATGCCGATGCCACCGCGGTGGATTGGACACGACGTATTCTGGCGTCCGTCATGCTGGCCGTCATGCTGCTTACCCCGAGCGTGACGCTCAAGACGGAAAGCCGAGCGGTGAACGCCACGGACGTGTTCATCGCCGTCGACGTCACCGGATCGATGGGCGTGTCCGACGCGCAGTATGGATCCGAGCAGACGATGAGCCGTATCGATGCCGCCCGTCAGGCGGTCAACAGCATCACCAAGCTCTATCCGGACGCGAGTTTCGCCGCGATCGCATTCGGGGCGTCGGGCACGCTTGAAGTGCCGCTCACCCCTGATGCGCGGGCCATTGACAACTGGGCCGAAACCCTGTCGCTGGAGCCCACGTCCGCCTCGTCGGGATCGAATCTGGACAAGGCGGTCGATCCGCTGCTGCTGGCCACGAAGAACACCCGCAACCAGCATCCGGACGACGCCATCATTGTGTACTACATCTCCGACGGCGAGCAGACCAGTACCAAGTCGCGCCGGACATTCTCCTCGTTGAGGGCCTACGTGAATGGTGCACAGACCATCGGCGTCGGCTCACCGGATGGCGGACAGATCCCACAGATCGCCGACGACGGATCGACTGCGGACGGACAGTTCGTCACCGATCCGTCGACCGGTCAGCCCGGCATCTCCAAACTCGATGAGAAGACGCTCAAGGCCATCGCCGACGAGATGAGCGGAACCTACGTGCATGTCGACGCCGGCCGTACGCTGGACCAGCGTGACGTTCAGCAGACGTCGAAGGAATGGCGCATGCAGAGCACCTACAAGCAGCGGGACCACAACGTTCCCGCCATCTGGCCGTTCGCCATCGTGCTGGCAGCGCTGATGCTCTGGGAGGCCGTGGCCTGGATGCGTACGTCAAGGAGGCTGCTATGAGCAGAACAACGTCAACCCACAGGACGCATAGGTCCCACAAGGCGCATGTCGGCTCCCATCCCCGTCGGCACAACCGTCGGGCGATCATGCCGGTTCCCGTCCGCATCGTTCTGGGTGTGCTCGCCGTGATCGCACTGGCCGCCGCCGGCGTGTCGGCGGCGAACTGGTCGGCATTGACGACCAACAACACCGCCGTGAACGGGCTTAACGCCACGATAGCCGCCTACAACAGGGATTCGCCCGATCTGGAGAAGCTCCGCACGGCACAGCAGCAGACCGATGCGCAATTCGCGGACGCACGGCGTCTCGATGCACTCCAACTGCCTGGCGTTCGGGAAACGATCGCGTCCAATGCCGCGGAATCGGCGCGACTGACCAAGCAGATCGAGTCGGATCTGAAGAAGAGCGGCGGTTCCGACTCCGCACAGACGGCCAGCGGCCAGCAGGCGGGATCCTCGAATAACGGCGACGGCTCGTCCGACACGGATAAGATCAACAAGCTGCTTGAACAGAACAAGCAGAAGATCGATATGAAGAACGTGCCGGATACGTCATCCACGACCGAGGGCTCCAACGACGACTCATCCTCCAAACCCTGGTAATCCCTGATCATGGCAGGGTGCCGTTCGTCGTGCTGCGGCTGAAAAAGATTACGGCACGATCATGATGGATGGGGAGCCTTCCTGGCAATACGGGCATGCGATGACAACGCACATCGTCGACATTACCGACATTGCCAGCTCGCATGGCCAGGGGGCTCCATTCGACCACATTGACGCATTCCCCTATCGGTCATCCGTCATGGCGTGATTGAATCACGGCATGACACAGCTTTACCAATACATCGCATCCAATACGGTCGACGTCATCAACCAGTCGGACGACATGCTCTCCAACGCAGCCAACGGGCTCAACATCTTCGAAGGCTGCCCCTGCCCAACGGTCCTCCAGGAGTCCCGGGCGCTTATTTCATCATTCGCACTCGCCCACGCCACCATGGCGCGCGATCTGACCGAAGCCCTCGCCCAGGCGAAGGCCCTCACCTGGGAGGGGCCGGCGGGAGAACGATTCCACAAGGACGTGGACGGCGCGCTGGTATATTCCCAGGCCGCGGAGAACGGCGCGGAGCTCACACTCCGATTCATCGAAAGCGCGGAGGCCCAGATATGAATGCACGCGTCGAAACCCACGTCTATGGCGGTCAGGGAACCGCCACCCACGCCAATCTCGACGAGTTCGGCACCGTGGCCACAGTGCTCAACGAGATGGTCGATCCCACGGCCCGCGTAGGAGCCGATTGGAGAACCGCCGGCCTGGATCTGTTCACCATCCGGACCAAGGCGCCGATCTGTCCGAAGATATTCGGCGCACGGATGCCGCAACTGCAGGCGTCATCCCCAGAGGCGCCGACCGATGCCGCGAATCCACCCAACGCGACCATCCAGCATGTGTCGCTCAACTACTCGCTCGTCACCAACCACATCAACGAACGCGCCGACGAAGCGGTGGTACTCGCACAGAAGATGCAGGATCTGGCCGACAAACTCACCGAGGCGTATTCGATGTATTCCGAGGCCGACGATCTCGCTCGCCGTCTGTTCGGCGAGGGACTGCAATTGGGAACGACGATGAAACCCGGTCTCGGAGTCCTTGCTCTGGGCGCCACCGCAATGGGAAGCACCATCGCCGGTTCGATCAAGGAGGGCAGATTCAATCCGATATATGCCATCACCGGAACCTCGAAACTGCACGAAGGTATGCTCTCCGCACTCGGCTCGGCGATCGTCAACGGCGATCAGGACCGCTCCGAACGTGCGCTCAAGGGCCTCGAGGAGTCCAACGAGGTCAATCAGGCCGCCGGCATTCTCGCGGAGCACACGTCCAAGATCAAGGACATTCTATTCGGCAATAAGCTCACCGTTTCGCAGATTCACCCGAAGAAGGGCATCGGCGAAACACGATCCATCGAGGACACGCTGACCAACGTGCACGACATGCGGCTCAACGACGTGCCCTATGGCTCCATAGCCATTCAGAAATACCGGCGCGAGGACGGTTCCACGGCATGGATGGTGACCATCCCCGGCACCGACGGAAAAATCGATTCGCCGTTCGATTGGTTTACCAACATGGAGCTCATGAGCGACAAGCATCGCGCAACTGCCGACAGCGTCCGCATGGTCGACGAGGCCATGCGTCAGGCCGGCATCCAGCCCGGCGATCCGGTGGCGATGGTAGGGCATTCACAGGGCGGCATCGTCGCCGCGACCATGGCCTCCGACTTCGCCGACAAGTACAACATCAAGCATGTGGTCACGGCCGGCTCCCCCATCGCCAACCATTCGATCAAGGATGGCATAACGGTGACCAGCGTCGAAATGGAGGACGAACTGGTGTCGGCGCTCGACGGCGCACCCAACCCCAGCAATCCCGACTGGGTCACCGTGAGCGGTACCAGCCCGCCCATGGGATCCGACAAAGGCACCGTCGTGGAGGGCAGCGGCAACAGGAAGTTCCTCACCCACGGCATGGAATACATGAAGGCCGCCTATCGAAACGCGCAGGAACAGGGCGGACCGGCGTTGTACGATCACGAGCAGCGATTCAAACAGACGATCAACGGCACGCTGGAGGAGACCACCTACTGGCGAGGAAAAATCTCGCATGGCGCACAGGGATCCAACTGATCCGCCAGCCGATTGTCCGTCACCGTTTTCAAGGCCGTTCAGGGTACGGCTTCACGTATTGTGGTGTGCATGAATCTGACTGATATCTCCCCCGCAATCGCATTGAGCCCTCTGGACGGCCGCTATCACAAGCAGACCGCCGCGCTGACCGAATACATGAGCGAACCCGCGCTGAACCGCGAGCGCATGCGCGTCGAGGTCGAGTGGATGATCCTACTGGCCAACGGCATGGGCAACGGCCCGATCGTCGGCGGCGTCAAGCCCTTCACCGATGCCGAGATCGAATACCTGCGCGCCATCCCCGAGCAGTTCGGCGCCGAAGGCATCAAGCAGCTGGCAGCCCATGAGGCCGTCACCCACCACGATGTGAAGGCCGTGGAATACTACATCGACGACTATCTGGACAAGGCCGCCGAAGCGCTGGGCACCGAGACCGAGCTGTCCCGTCTCAAGCCGCTTGTGCACTTCGCCTGCACGTCCGAAGACATCAACAACCTCTCCTACGCTCGTTGCATCAAGAACGCCGTGGAGAACGTGTGGCTGCCCGCCGCCGAGAAGATCGTGGATCATCTGGCCGAGAAGGCGGACGAATACAAGGACAAGGCCCTGCTGTCCCTGACGCATGGCCAGCCCGCCACCCCCACCACGCTGGGCAAGGAGCTTTCGGTGTATGTATATCGTCTGCGCCGCCAGCTCAGTCGTATCGCCGAGCAGGAGTATCTGGGCAAGATCAACGGTGCCACCGGCACGTTCGGCGCGCATATGGCCGCCTACCCGAATGTGGACTGGGTCGCCGTCTCCCGCGAGTTCGTGGAGACCCGCATGGGGCTGACCTGGAATCCGCTGACCACGCAGATCGAAAGCCATGACTGGCAGGCCGAGCTGTACGGCGCGATCAGCCACACGAACCGCATCCTGCACAATCTGGCCGTGGACGTGTGGATGTACATCTCGCGCGGCGTGTTTGCGCAGGTGCCGGTGAAGGGTGCCACTGGCTCCTCCACCATGCCGCACAAGGTGAACCCGATTCGTTTCGAGAACGCCGAGGCGAACCTGGAGATCTCTTGCTCGCTGCTCGACACCCTTGCCGCCACGCTGACGGAGAGTCGTTGGCAGCGCGATCTGACCGACTCCACCACGCAGCGCAACATCGGCTCCGCGTTCGGATACAGCCTGCTGGCGCTCAACAACCTTATGGGCGGCCTGGAATCCATCCACCCGAACGATGTGGTGATCGCCCGCGAGCTCGATGAGAACTGGGAGGTGCTCGGCGAGCCGATCCAGACCGCCATGCGCGCCGCCGCGCTCGAGGGACGCAAGGGCATGGACAACCCGTATGAGAAGGTCAAGGAGCTCATGCGCGGTCATTCCATCTCCAAGGAGGATGTGGAGAACTTCATCGCCACGCTCGACTTCGATGAGGAGACCGCCAAGCGTCTGAGCTCCCTGACCCCGGCCACCTACACGGGAATCGCCAGCCGACTTGTCGACTTTGACTGATCCCCGTCGCGCATCCGGCTCAGCCGGTTCGCCCGGTTCATCCGATGACGCCGCCACTCCGGCATCCGTGCCCGCGTCCGTACCGACGGAGGCGGGCATGCTTCAGGAGGGCGGCGTCGCCGTTCCCGACGACGTTTCCGACGCCGTTGCCATTGCCGACACTCCCCCGCAGCGTGTCCATGACTTCTCCGATCTGGTCAATGCGGCCCTCACGGTGGCAGTCGCCGTGGTCATCATGTTGTCCGCGGTGTATCTGCGGGGCATTTCCACGGGCGTCGAGGCCGATGTGCATCATGCCGGTCTGCTGTTCGGCTGGCTGGTGGAGCTGCCGCTGTCGATGCTGCAGCAGATCGTCGCCGTGCTCATCGTGGTATCCGTGCTCGGTCAGCTGATCCTCGGCCGAGAATGGGTGCAATCGGTCACGGCCACAGTGTCGATGTTCCTCGGATTCGCCATGGCCGGCGTGGCCAGCTGGGCGATCGGCTCGTTCGGCGCCGATGTGCTGGTTCAGGCTCTGGACTCCAGAGGCGTGATCGGCGGCGCGCTGCTGCCGGACATCTTCGCCGGCCTGTCGGCCTTCCTCACCGCCGCCGGGCCGCATCGGGTGCGTGGCAGCGTCAAATGGGGATGGAACACGCTGATCGCCATCGCCGCGCTGTTCATGATCATTTCGGTGGATCCGATCGCAGGCGTGGCGGTGGCGTTCGCCATCGGCCGTCTGATCGGTCTGCTCATCCGATTCGCGCTGGGCACGCAGAACAAGGGCGTGTGGGGCAGGCAGATGGTGCAGGCTCTGGCGGGCGTCGGCCTCGATGTGGTCGAACTGCGGCGCCGCGACCCCAATCTTGCCGAAATCGGCCGGCTGTCACTCGCCGATGATCTATCGCCGTTCTCCCGTATCTACGACGTGCGCGTTCGGACCGGGGAGCGATACGTCATCTCGGTCTGCGACGAGCAGACCCGTACCGTCGGGTATCTGTCCCAGCTGTGGCTGTGGCTCCGAATGGCGTCCGGCGTGGATCTGCGACGCGACCGTTCGATGTCGGAGGCGACGCATCATCACGTCGATCTTCTGCTCACGCTACGCAATATCGGGTTGGAAACGCCGAGCGTGTATGCGCGCACGGAAAGCGGAGAATCGTCGATCATGGTGTTTCACGCCGACCCATCCTTCACACCATGTGACTGGAATACCGTGAAGGACGACGATCTGGTGGAGGTGATGGACTATCTCGCCGCGGCGAACCGTCGTGGCGTGACGCACCGGAACATCACCCCCGAATCCTTCGCCCGTAGCGGTACCGGACGCATGGTGCTCGCAGGATGGCTCAACGGGGATGACGCCAGCTCGCCGGCGAACGTGGCCATCGATCGGGTGCAGATGCTTGCCGCATTGTCGTGCCGTGTGGGGATCGGGCGGGTCATCCGCTGCGCGGAACGGAGCTGGGGACGCGATGCGCTCACCGGTCTGGTGCCGTTCGTGCAGAATGTGGCCGTGGCCCGAACCACCCGTACGGATGAGTTCTGGAGTCGTGAAACGCTCAAATCGTTGCGTCATGCACTCGAGGAATTCAGTCCGGACGAGGAGAGCGGCGCGATCGAATCGGTGACGCTGTCACGGTTCAACGTCAAGTCGTTCGTCACTCTGGTGCTGCTGATCGTGGCGGCCGTGGTGGTGTTCACCCAGCTCAAGCCGCAGGACTTCCTCAACGCCGTGTCCCAGGCCAATCCATGGATGGCCGCACTGAGCTTCCTGTTCGGCGTGGCATCCTGGATCGGTTCCGCCGTTGCGCTCGGCGCGTTCATCGATCCGGATCGACGTTCGACGTCGGGCATTATGGCCTCGCAGGCGGCAGGAAGCTTCACCACGGTCTCCATGCCCGCCGGCGTCGGTCCGGCGTTCGTGAATCTGCAGTATCTGCGCAGGATCGGCTATCGCAATGCCAAGGCGACGGCGATCATGAGCGCGGTGTTGGCGGTGCAGGCGATCACGATCGCGGGCCTGCTGGTCGTCATCGGCATCTTTACTGGACGCAATACGCTGTCGGGCATGATTCCCACGAATACGCTGGTCATTGCCATCGGTCTGACGGCCTTTGCGATGTCGGCCGCCATGATCGTGCCGTTCACGCGTCGTATGATCATCGACCGTCTTGTACCGATCGTGCTGTCGTACGCCCGCCAGCTGGTGGAACTGCTGTCGCAGCCGCGCAAACTGTTCGCGGCGATGGGCGGCTGGCTGTTGCAGAACCTGCTGCTGGGATTGAGCTTCTGGGCGGCGCTCATGGCGCTGGGACAGCATGCAAACCCGCTGGAGATCACCTTCATCTATGTGCTGACCAATACACTGGCTTCGGCCGTACCCACGCCGGGCGGTCTGGGTGCGATCGAAGCGGCGTTGACGCTGGGATTCACATCGGTGGGCATCCCGTATGCGGTGGCGTTGTCCGCGACGCTGCTGTTCCGTCTGCTCACCTATTGGCTGCGCATACCGATCGGGGCGGCCGCGATGAAATGGATGAACGTCCACGGTCTGCTGTGATATCCGCCCCAGACGCCTCTCAATCCGATTCCACTGGTGATTGTTTGGCGAAAAGGGCGTAAAAAGGGCGTCATTTTGCCGATTTATGCGGTTTTTGCGGATCCGATACGTTACAATCGGTTGTGGTCCAAGGGATTCCCGTCTTAAGAAGGGGCTCCCACGTCATAGAAGGAAATGTGATTATGGCATACAACAAGTCTGACCTGGTGTCCAAGATCGCTCAGAAGTCCAATCTGACCAAGGCCCAGTCCGAAGCCGCCGTGAACGCCTTCCAGGAAGTGCTCGTCGAGTCCCTGAAGTCCGGCGAAGGCCTCAAGCTCACCGGCGTGTTCTCCGCCGAGCGTGTGAAGCGCGCCGCCCGCACGGGTCGCAACCCGCGCACCGGCGAGACCATCAAGATCCCCGCAGGCTACGGTGTGAAGCTGTCCGCCGGCTCCCTGCTGAAGAAGGCTGTCGCCGAGTGATCTGACACCATACGGTGCATGGCCTTACGGAAGCGAACAATCACGCTTCGTGGGGCCGACTCGTAAAGACTTGTGAAACTCCCGATCGGAATATCCGGTCGGGAGTTTTCGTTATCCGCTTCGTTATCCGTGGTATTGCATGACAGCCGTGACAGTCATGACGGTCATGACCAGCTAGGAGAGCACCGCCAGCACCCGTTCATAGGCCTCGGTGGGTACGGGGCTGAAGGGGTCAAGCAATTCCGCATCCATGCGTTCGGGACTGGTCAACGTCACGTGCGTCCAGTCGCAGCTGAACTGGACGTCCCGTCCAAGCGCCGCCTGAACGAACCGTCCACGCAATGCGGCGCGCGTGTCCGCAGGAGGATTGTTCACCGCGTGTTCGATGGCGGTGTCGTCAAGGACCGTGCGCATCAGACCGCCACGTTCCAAACGAGGAAAGATCGTACCGTTGACGATGTCATGATAATCAAGATCGATCTGTCCCACACGCGCATCCGACATCCGGGGATCACGCTGCCACATCGCGCGAATAAGACGCAACTTGGCGGCCCAGTCCACCCAGGACGCCAGATCCATCCAACGATCGGATTCCATGGCGTCGAGCGCCTGACGCCATAGGGTCAGCACGTCGTGGCCGCCGGCCGAAGGCACCGTCACATCATGGTCCGCAAGGAAATCCTCCACGATTTTCAGATACGCGCGCTGCACCGTCAGCGCACATGTCATGGACCCATCCGCAAGCCGCAACGTCGCGCGTCCGGTACGATCACGGCTTACGGAACGGATCGCCTCGCCCGGATCGGCCAGCGTGAACCGTTCGAATCCGGACGGACGTCCGTCACGCCACGCCTGCTCGATCACGCACAGCACCAGATGCGTGGCCGCGAGCTTCATCCAGGTGACGGTCTGCGACCGATTGGAATCGCCGACGATCACATGCAGACGGCGGAACAGGTCGGAATCGGCATGGGGTTCGTCACGGGTGTTGACCATCGGGCGTGAACGCGTGGTGGAACTGGAGACCGCATCATCGAGGAATTCCGCGCGCTGCGAGATCTCAAACCCGTCGGGGATCGACGGATCGGCGGTGAATCGTCCGGCACCGGTGTACAGCTGCCGGGTGACGAGGAACGGAATAAGCTCCTGTTCGATGGCGTTGAGCGGCACCTGACGGCGCAGCAGATAGTTCTCATGGCAACCGAAGGAATGGCCGGCGGAATCCACGTTGTTCTTGAACAGGTGGATGCGCGCATGATCATCGGTCTTGCGCAACGCATCCTGGGCCTCGATGGCAAGACGACGCATGACCCGCTCCCCCGCCAGATCCTGCGCGAGCGCGGCCAGCGGATCCAATGCCTCGGCGGTGGCGTATTCCGGATGGCTGCCCACATCGAGATACAGTCGGGAACCGTTGGTCAGATACGTGTTCGTGGAACGCGAGCGCGATACCACGGGCCGGAACATGGTCATCGCCACCTGTCCCGGGTCCACTGGTTTGGTCGTTTCGGTCACCGCCACGCCGTATTCGGTCTCGATGCCGAAGATACGGTCGAATCCCGTCGCATGTTCGGCACCGGCATGGGCTCCGGTGCCACTGTCACGGCTGTCGCGTAGCTGCGGCACTCACTCGCCGCCCTTCTGCACGAAGCTGGACACGTATTCCTCGGCATTGGTCTCCAGTGTGGATTCGATGTCGTCGAGCAACGCGTCGAGTCCGGACGCCTGTTCGGCGAAATCGGATTCCACGCGCGTGGCCTCCTGTCCTTCGACCTGTGCCGACTGCGAGTCCTGTGCCGACTGTTCGCGGCGTTCCTGCTCCTGAGGCATGTGCTCTCCTTATGTGTTGTGCTGTTATGCAGTTTCGTATTGACGTTCGTATTGACGAATTGACGAGTCTGCGATCAGTTCTAGTCGTCTATTGGAGATAGGGGCGCAGTTCGTCCATGATGGGGCCGTTCGATGCCACGATGTCGTTGTTCGCACCCCACACCACGTCGGTGCCATCCCATCGTTCGATATGTCCCTGGGCCTCGCGGAGCACCACGGCTCCCGCGGACACGCCGGGCACGTCCCACGAATGCAGGGACGGCTCGAAGTAGGCGTCATACGTGCCGTCGGCCACCTTGCACAGGTCCATCGACACCGGGCCGACGCGCTTGACGTCGGCGGGCTTGCCGGCGATGGCGGCCACGGTCTTCAACGCACGGGCGGATTCATCGGGGAAATAGGACATGCCGAAGCTCACCACGGAATCCTTGAGCGTATCGGTGGTGGAGGGCATGATCTTCTCGCGCTTGGCCCCCTGCTTGGTCTCCCTCACGCGGATGGCACCCTTGCCTTGGGCGGCCATGTAGGTCAGACCGAGTGCCGGGGCGTGCACTACGCCAAGGATCGGCACGCCGACGTTGTTGTCATCCACTTCGAACAGGGAGACGGTGACCGTCCATTCGGGCATGTTGCGCACGTAGTTGATGGATCCATCGACGTGGCCGATGCACCAGTAGAGTCCGCCCGGCTTGATGTAGGAGCCGACCTCCTCCCAGCAGTCATGCGGTTCGATCGCGTTGATTCGTTCGTGGCAGTACCGGACCAGACGCTCGTCCACTTCGGAGGAGAACATGCTGCCACGTCGTGTCTTGGTGTGCACGGCCTTGGTGAGATCGTGCGGCTTGATCTGATCCTGTAGGGCCAACTCGCCGGCGTCCTTGAGTACTTCGGACACGTTCACGGTGAGTTCTCGCAGATCCCTGTCTGTCATAGCGTCTCCTTCCTGCGGCGTCCCGATACGCCTGTCGCGCATTGGTTCCGGGCCGTATCGGCGGCGCTCTGGCTCGCCGGCCACTATAGTATCGTCTTTCGTCTGTTCAGTTGTTCGTCAACGCGGAAATATCATCCACGGTTTTCGCGCTGTCCAGTATGGTACGGCATGCGGCCTCGGTGTGTTCGCCGGGGTCGTCGATGTCGATGTCATGCAGCTGGCCGTCACCGCCGCGAACGGTGATCGACCGCCATGAGGCGACCACCACGTCCTCGGGGAATCGGCGGACCACTTCGGCGCGCAACCACGCACGCGTATTCGTCGGAGCATGCGTGCCGGCATTGTCGATGGCGTTGTCGTCGATCAGCGTTGTCGCACGGGATCGCACGGCTTCGAACACCGACGCCTTGGGTTCCAACGCGGCCCATGCGATATCCATCGCACGGATTCTCGGATCGTCCCAGGCAAGGGAACGCTTGGAACGCAGCCGCTCCATGAGCTGCCATTTGAGCAGCCATTCGAGCCTGCCCGCCGCGCCGTCCATGCCCATGCGCTCGTCGTCGTCGGCGTGACCGACGCGGGCCGTGTCCTCAAGCGCCGTGCCCCACATGCTCATGATGCGCGTGGTGGGGTCGTCCGGCCAGAGCGGTTCCCCTTCGATATCGGTGCCGTAGACGCCTGCCGCCACCTCGTAGACGGCAGAGCGCAGCAGCACCTGCGTCTGCCATGCCGTGATGGGAGTGCCGGATTCGGTGTCATACGCCTGCCGCAGCGTCAGATCATGGGAGACCGTGTGGATGGCCTCGACCGGGTCTACGGGAGTGATCCGCTGCGCAAGCGACGTCAGATCGTAGCCGACCTCGTCGGCGTGCTCGGCAAGCCATGCGATCATGCTGGTAACGCCCAACCGCAACACCTCGGGCGTATCCATGCGGTTGGCGTCGCCCACGATCACGTGCAGACGACGATACCGGTCGGTGCTGTGCGATTCGTCACGGGTATTGATGATCGGCCGATCGAACGTGGTCTGCAGTCCGACCTTGGCATGCACGTAGTCGGCACGCTGGGAAAGCTGGAATCCCGACGTCTCGCACCGTTCGCCCAAACCGACCCTGCCGGTGCCGCAGTAGATCTGCCGGGTGACGAAATGCGGCGTCATGATCGCGATCAGCGTTTCGAACGGCACGGATCGGAGGATCTGGTAGCTTTCATGCGAACCCCAGCTGGCACCCTTGCCGTCCACGTTGTTGCGGAACAGTTCGATGCGCTTGCCGGTCCGCGCGGACGCCTTCCGCGCCGCGGCGAGCATGAGCCGATCCCCGGCACGGTCGTAGAGCAACGCCTGGAACGGGTCAAGGGTCTCGGGTGCCGAATACTCGGGATGGGCATGATCCACATAGATGCGTCCCCCATTGGGGGCGATCGTGTTGATCACCTGCAACTGCGGGGAATCGGTGAGCATGTCACGCCGGGCGGACGCCCGCTCCAGACGGTAGCCACGCGCGTCGTTGACCGGATCCTCACCGCGATAATCCCAGCGGATGTGCCGACGCGCATCGTCGGCGGCACCGTCCACCACGTCGAACGATAACTGCACGGGGTTCGTCCGTGGATTCGCCCTGTCGGTCACAGCGTATTCGGTTTCCGTACCCATCGCACGAAGCACAGTCATTGTTGCGGTTCTCCCATCTTTTGGTATGCGTTGTTGTGCGCCACCGTCGTCGCGCGCTATCGTCTATCGCCGTACGGGGATCATGGCGGTGACCCGACCGGACTCGATGCCGTTGAGGCGCGCCCACTGCCCCGGATTGACGCCGCTGATCGAATCCACCGATTCGCGGTATTCCTCCTCGATGCCACGGCCAAGCATCGCCGCATCGAGACACGCCGGAATGCCGGCCTCGATCGAAGCCTTGACCGCGGCCGTCTTGGCACGGTCCACGATGTTCCTGAGCATCGCACCGGAGATCAGATCACCGAAATACACACTCGTCCACGCGCCCTGATCGTCGGCGATGTCGCACACATGACGGCTCTCATCACGACGGAAGATATCACCCACCATCACGGCGATCAGGTCATCGGCGGTCACCCCGCCAGCCAATGGAAGATCATCGGTCAGATAATGCCGAAGAATGGACGAGGCCTGCGGACCCTGAGGACGGTCAATGCGAATCTTCACATCAAGACGGCCGGGCCGCAGTACCGCGGGATCGATCATGTCCACACGATTCGACGCACCGATCACCATCACGTTGTTCAACGTCTCAATGCCGTCAAGCTCGGCCAGGAACTGCGGAACGATCGTCGTCTCCACATCCGAGGAGACGCCCGAACCGCGGGTACGCAGCAGCGAATCCATCTCATCGATGAACACGATCACCGGCGAACCGTCGGCGGCCCGACGCCGCGCACGATCGAAGATCGAACGAATGATGCGTTCGGACTCGCCCACGAACTTGCTGAGGATCTCCGGCCCCTTGACCGACAGGAACACGCCGGAACCACCGTCGGTCCCCTGCGCCAGGGAATGGGCCACCGCCTTGGCGATCAACGTCTTGCCGTTGCCGGGCGGACCGTACAACAGCACACCACGCGGAGGATTGAGATCATACCGCTCGAACAGATCGCGATGCAGGAACGGCAGTTCGACGGCATCGCGAATCTGTCCGATCTGCGCATCCAGACCACCGATGTCGTCGAACGAGACATCGGGCGTCTCCTCCAGCACCAGATCATCCTCGTCCGGACGGGCCAGCTTCTCGATCGCGAACGAGAACGACGGATCCACCACCACACGGTCCCCACGCGTCAGCTCCTCATTGGCAAGCACGCTCGCACGCCCCGCCACGGACAGCTGCCCCGACTGGTCGGCGAGCAGCAACCGGCCGGACGCCAGCGTCTCCTCCACCGTACGAACCGGACCGGCGACCGGCAGATCCCGCGTGGCCACGATCACCATGTTCTCATTGAGCAGCACGGTCTGCCCGCAGGCGAGACGGTCGACATTCACCAACGATGACACGGGCACCACCATGCGCCGCGAGCCCATGATCACCTCGGCGGCCGCATGTCGTACGCCATCCTCATCGATATGGCTGGAATCCACGCGGACGAACAGTGCGAAATTCTCCGGCGGCTGGGCCAGGGAATTCAACTGGGACTTGGCCTGACGCAGTTCCTTGCCGGCACGATTGAGCGCCTGGGCCAACGCATGGTTCTTCGCCTGCAGCACATCGGCGTGCTCGGCCATGCGCGTGTACCGGTCCTGAAGATCGTGCAGGTCGTTCAGGGCATCGGACCGCTGCGCATCATCGGACCGCGAAGCCCCCACGGCGTCCCGCCCATTCATCTCATCGTTCATCGTCCGCGCAGTTCCTCCCATCGGACCATACCGTCAGCGTCTCATTAGTGTCTCATTTGACCGCCGTACGCGGTAATTACGGTTATTGATACCAGACTACGCGACCCGCCACCCACGACGACGATTGTCCCCGCGCATGTCAACAATGGGTGGAATGCGCACAGGTTCTCTCACTCCCACTCACCATGTCACAGCCGCCCATGCCATCGTCGCCGAAACGGACGGCGGCGGCACTTCCGCTCCCGTCGACGGCATGCGCCTGATCGTCATGGACGTCGACTCCACGCTGATCAACGAAGAGGTCATCGACATGCTTGGCGAGGAGGCCGGCGTCGGCGAACAGGTGGCGGCCATCACCGAACGTGCGATGCGCGGTGAGCTCGACTTCCGTCAGGCGCTCGCCGAACGTGTGGGACTGCTGGCTGGCATGGACGCCTCGATACTCGACCGCGTCTACCACCGCACCAGTTTCACGCCGGGCGCGCTGGATCTGGTGCGTACCGCCCATGAACGCGGCTGGAAGGTGGGCGTGGTCTCGGGCGGATTCCATGAGTTGGCTGACCGTCTGGTGGCCGCCGCCGGGATCGATCACTGTCTGGCGAACACGCTTGAGGTGGAGGACGGCAAACTCACCGGACGCCTGATCGGCGATCCCGTGACCAAGGAGACGAAGCTCGAGGCACTCCGCCGCTGGGCCGGTGAATACGGCATCGGCATGGACCACACCGTGGCGATCGGCGACGGCGCCAACGACATCCCCATGATTCAGGCGGCCGGCGTGGGCATCGCCTTCTGTGCCAAGCCCAAGACCCGTGCCGCGGCACCGTATGCGATCGACGAACGCGATCTCATGCAAGTGTTCGCCATCATCGATCAGAACTGAGACCCTTCCCACGTCACATCGCATCGTCGGCCCGGCTCTTGTCGTCCTACAGAGTTAGCGTGTCGAAGTGGACAACGATAGACGATCCGTGTGGCGTGGGTTCTCATCCGGGTTCTCATCGCAAAACAAGACTCCGTCCGTGCGCAGGGCATTGACCGAACGCCTGCTCTCACATCCCGGACGATTGTCCCTCGCATACTTTCTTGTGCTGATCACCGTCGGCACGGTATTGCTTATTCTTCCTGCGACGTCACGGAACGGGCAGTTCACCGATTTCAACACCGCGTTCTTCACCACAGTATCGGCGTTGTCCACCTGCGGCATCGTCATCGTGGATACGGCCGCGTACTGGAATCTGTTCGGACAGGCCGTGATCCTGCTCTGCATCCAGTTCGGTGGTCTTGGCGTCATGACGTTCGCATCGCTGATCACCATGACGATCAGCCGTCGCATCCGCGTCACCCAACAGCTGCTTGCCGCCGACGAACTTGGCGCATCGAAACTCAGCGAGGTGCGATCGGTGATCACCGTGGTGCTGGTCTGCACGTTCAGCGTGGAGATCATCGCCTTCAGCATGCTGTTTCCCGCCCTGCTGCGACTGAACAACGGGCAGCTGTCGCAATCCTTGTGGGAGGCGCTGTTCTTCGCCGTGGCGTCGTACAACAACGCCGGCTTCACTCCAGACACCGCCGGCCTGTATATCAACAGCTGGTCGGTCGGTCTGCCGATCCTGCTCAGCGCATTCGTCGGCACCCTCGGTTTCCCGGTGATCCTCAACGTCTTCCAGTGCGCGCATAAGCGACTCAGCCCCAAACGATGGAACCTGCACACCAAGCTGACGGTGGTGACCACGCTGTCGATCGTCACCACGTCGCTGCTGTGGTTCCTCGCCGTGGAGTGGAACAATCGGGTCCTGTTCCAGGACGCCGACCTGTCATCGAAGCTCTGGCATGCGCTGGTGGCGGCCGTCATGCCGCGCTCGGCCGGATTCGACATCTCATGGATGCCGCATGTGAGCGAGCAGACGAAACTGTTCATGTCATGGATCATGTTCGTGGGCGGCGGCTCGGCATCCACCGCCGGAGGCATTCGCGTCACCACGTTCGCCGTGCTGATCCTGGTCTGCCGTGCCGCGTTCCTGCGACGCAAGGACGATTCGGTGTTCGGCAAGCGACTGCACACACAGACCGTGATCATGTCCGTTGCCATCACGGCCACCTGCAGTGTGCTGATCTATGTGGCATCGCTGATCCTGGTCGCCATCACCGACCGTTCGCTCACCGACATCGTGTTCGAATGCTGTTCAGCGTTCGGTCTGGGCGGGTATACGCTGGGCGTGGCTAACCCGCATAATCCCGGCACCCTGTATGTGCTGGCGGCGCTGATGATCATCGGTCGACTCGGCCCGATGACGGTGGCGTACGCCATCTCCAAGCCGCAACCCCCGCAGGCGGTACGGTATCCGGCTGAAAGTATCATTGTCGGTTAGTTTTCGATAGGTGGTGACGATGATTCCCGCATTGCAGCAACTGTTCGCGCACGGAACTACGAAAGGGAAGGAACAGATGGGCGCCATGCACGGCGAAAGCCGGTCGATTCTGGTGGTTGGTCTGGGCAGATTCGGCACGGCGGCGGCCCGTACGCTGGGCGAGCTCGGCGAGGACGTGCTCGCCGTGGACAAGGACCCGATGATCGTGGCCCGTTGGTCGGGCAACGTTCCGGTGATGGAAGCCGATCTGACCGATCCGCTGGCTGTCGAGCAGATCAACGCCTCGCATTTCGACGCCGCGCTCGTGGCCATCGGCGACAGCGTCGAGGCGTCGATTCTCGCCACCGGCAATCTGCTCGACGCCGGCATTCCCGACGTGTGGGCCAAGTCGGTGTCGCATCAGCACACCCGCATCCTGCAGCGCATCGGCGCCAGTCATGTGTTCCGTCCGGAGACGGATGGCGGCAAACGTGTGGGGCACCTGTTGGCCAGTCGATTCCTCGACTACATCGAGATCGAGGGACCGTACTCGGTGGTGAAGGTGCTCACCCCCTCCTCCGTGTGCGGGCAGAGCATCGCGAACGCGCAGATCCGCGAACGGTTCGGCGTCAGCGTGATCGGCGTGAAGAATCCGGGCGAGGAGTTCCAGTACGGTTCCACCGACATCGTGATTCGTCACAACGCCGAGCTGATCATTCTCGGCGCGCAGAAGCAGATCGACCGATTCATCGAAAGCTGAACAGCTGATCCGTAGACGCCGAACCGTGTCCGTCTCAGCGTCTGCGGATCAGACTGATGAACATCTGATCGGTGCCGTGAAGATGCTCGAACAGCTGCACGTCTCCGGGGACGGCCGGCAGCGGCAGCGCGGGATTCACCGCTCGTAGCACCGCGACGGCATCCAACCGTTCGGCGTCCTTGCGCTCGGCGAGCACGGCGTCCACGATCCGTCGGGTCTCGTCAAGCGCCGGCGAGCAGGTCACATAGGCCACCACTCCCCCGGAACGCGTGGCGTCAAGCGCCGAATTCAGCAGCGCACTCTGGATCGGTGCCAGTTCGACGATGTCCTCCGGTTTCTTGCGCCAACGGGCCTCGGGCCTGCGCCGCAACGATCCCAGACCGGAACAGGGGGCATCCACCAGCACGCGGTCGAAGGCATCTGGATGATCCGCTCCGATTTCACGACCGTCGCGCTCCCACACATCGCCGATCGTGCCGTCAGGCAGAGCCCGGACGTTGTCGCGCACCAGTTTGGCACGATGAGCGCTTGGCTCGTTGGCGTTGAGCACGGCATGGCGTTGGGCGGCCAATGCGCCCAGCAGTGCGGTCTTGCCACCCGGACCGGCACACATGTCAAGCCATGTGTGGTCTCGGTCTGTACGGGCCTCGGAATCTTCTCCGCCTTCAAGAGGCGCATAGGCGAGCGCCAGCGCCGCCAGTTGGCTGCCCTCATCCTCCACACCGGCCAGTCCGGCACGCACGTAGGCGAGTCGTTCCGGATTTACGCCGTGCACACGCAACGCGTACGGGCTCCACCGTCCCGGTTCGTGTTCGGCGTTCTCGGGCAGCTGCGCGATGAGTTCGTCGCGGGACACCAGACCGGGGCGCGCCACCAGGGTGACATCGGGTGCGGCGTTGTCCGCGGCGAGCATGGCGGCGATGGGATCCGTCGTTGCATCGTGTTGCGGTTCGTAGCCGGCGACGTTCCAAGCGTTCGTCAGTTCCTTGACGATCCACGCGGGATGGGAATACCGTACGGCGAGGCGTTCCTCCGGCTGGTCCTTGTCGATGCGCGAAACCGCGATCGACTCCCACTCCTGACGATTGCGCGCCACGATCTTGTGCATGACCGCGTTGACGAATCCTGCGCTGCGTGCCCCCGCCTTCGACCGGGCCAGATCAACGCTTTTCGAGACGGCCGCATGATCGGGGACGTTCATGAACAATGCCTGGAACGCGCCGATGCGCAGTACATCGAGCACAGCGGCATCGATGTCATCCGTACGTCGTTTGGCGGCGGATGCGATCACCGCGTCGATCATGCCTCGCCATCGCTGCGTGCCGTAGACCAGTTCGGTGGCGAAGGCCCTGCCGCGCGCATCCATACCCGATGCGGCCAGAGCACGTGGCAGCAGTAGATTCACGAAACTGTCGGACGCACAGACCCGCGACGTGACATCATAGGCCACGGTTCGTGGATCGGCCGGCGGCTTGTTCGCCGGGCGACGCCGCCCGCTCCCGTTGGTCGAACGTCCCGGTCTGCGGGAATCGCGTTTGCCGGATCGCGAGACGTATTCAGGCACAGCGCGCCTCCGAACCGAGTCGGGCGCCACGGGCCCAGTCGGCCGCTCGCATGGCCTTCTTGCCTTGGGCCTTGACCTCGAGCAGTTCCAGCGGCGTGGTGGCGGTGCCAACCCATACGTTGCGCTTGCCGGCCTTGAGTTCGCCGGGAGCAAGATCCGTGGGAACGTTGGGCGCGTCGCCGGACGGCACGGCGGCGAGGATATGCAGCGTCGACGGTTCCGCATCGGTCGCCGCGTCCGCCGTGAACAGGCACCAGGCACCCGGATCGGGCGTACAGGCACGGATCTGCCGGTCGATGGTCTCCACCGGGGCGTCGAAGGTCACATGGGCGTCGTCGGTGCGGATCTTGTCGGCGACGGTCACGCCGTCCACGGCCTGTTCAATGGGCCGGGCGGTGCCATCGGCGACGGAACGCATGGCCTCCACCAGCAGCGGAGCCCCACTGACCGCCATACGGCTCAGCAGTTCACCGGATGTTTCACGATCGCCGATATCGGTATGGTTCTGCAGTAGGATCGGGCCTTCATCCATGCCGAGCGTGATACGGAACACGGTGGCGCCGGTGCTCGGCTGGCCGGACCAGACGGCCCGCTGTGCGGGAGCGGCGCCACGCCACTGCGGCAGCAGCGAGAAATGCAGGTTGTACCAGCCCTTGGGCAATGCGTCGAGGACGTTCTGCGGCAGAATGCGACCGTAGGCCACCACGGCGGCGGCCTCGACGTTCAACGCGGCGAGCTCGTCCACGAATCCCTCGTCGCGCGGATTGCCGTCGATCACCGGAATGCCGAGCTCCTGCGCCGCCACCTTGACGGGGCTGGGCGTCAGTCGCCGGCCACGGCCACGCGGGGCGTCGGGACGGGTGAGCACGCACGCCACCTCGATGCCGTCGGCGTCCGCAAGTGCCTTCAACGACGGCACGGCAACTTCGGGAGTGCCACAGAACAGAATCCTCAATACATTGGTCCTTTCGATATTTCGTTATTGTCGTCATTCTCATTATTCAGTTGGGTAGGGTAATGCGTTGGGCAGGCTCACGTCATGTGGACTCACATCGGATTGCGTGAGCCCGGCCCGTCACTGCACCGGGGGAATGTTCACACCGTTCTCGATGAGCAGTTCGCGCAGCTTGCAAGGATCGGAGAACCGCACGCCTCGGATGCCGGCCTCGTTGGCCCCCACGATGTTCATGGCCTTGTCATCGATGAACACGCTGCCTTCGGCGGTGATACCGAACTCCTCCAACGCCTTCTCGTAGATGTCGCGATGCGGCTTGCGCATCTTCACGAATCCGGAGACGACCTTGCCGTCGAGCGCGCGAATGATGTCGCACTGCTCCTCGGCCACATGGAACAGGCTCGCCTCCCAGTTCGACAGACCCCATACGCCCAATCCGGCGGCCTTGAGATCATTGACCAGTACGCGGGCACCCGGTACGACGCCGGTAAGCGAGTCGCGGAAGTTGTCGACGTAGTAGCGCAGAATATCGGCCCACTTGTCGCCATGCGTGGAACGCATCCAATCGATCGCCGTCTCCGGGGATTCACCGCCGTCCATCATGTCATTCGCATCGTAGAAGCCGGATACGTCGTTATCGAGGAACTCGTCGATGGTCCGCTGACTGTAGCGGGGCAGCAGCACCGCTTCCGGATGCCAATAGATCAGTACATTGCCGAAGTCGAAGATCACGTTTTCGATCGGCTTGCCCATCGCGCCGGCGGCGTTGCCATTCCCCACCAGCACGTCATATTCCATTTGCGGTTCTCCAGGCCAACCCTTCATGACGACTCCTTGTCCCGTGTCATAGTTCCATAGATCATGTCGGATGTGATTGCCTCAACCATCGAAACACGCCGCACGGACGACGACACGGCCCACAATGGCCAGCATCGGCCAGCACGGCTCCATGACATTCCACGGCACGCCGCACCACGATCGTCAGCCGTATCGGCGCGACCATGACGCCACGGTCAGAGCACATCCTTGGGATTAATCCTGAACCGCAGCTCCCCACCGGTACGGGACGCCACATGCTTGGCCACCGCGGTACGCAACCGTTCCGCCAACTCGCCGCTGCGCCCCCGAGGCACGCGGACCAATGCCCGCACACGGTCGGTCACGCCGTCAAGCTGACGACGCAACCCGGGTTCGGGAGGGATCTCCACCGGGCCGAGCACGGACGGATAGTCATCCTCGCCACCGTCTGCTTCGTCGACTGACGGAACGCTGATCACGGACAAGTCACCGGTCAACGCTCCGATACGGTCCAGCAGGGTCATCACGGCCTTGCGATCGCCCCACACCACGGCCGCCGATACACTGGGCGGCAATACGGTCTCCGTGCGTTCCGCCACTTCCCGGGATGCGAGAATGCGTGAATCCCAGACCACCAACGACTGTGCAAGCGCGGGATCGGATTCACCGATCAGCATCACCTGACCGCCGATCGTACGCGGCACGCATAAGGCGGCGGCACGCATCCACGCCGTCAACGCGTCCACGCGCGCGTCGATGCCCGGCGCGTACAGGCTGGTCCACGCATCAAGAATCGCCACGGCCTGATAGCCGTTGGTCTCCGACGCCATGCCGCGGATGGGCATCACCCGAGGTTCGGCCCCGGGCGTGGCGATGACGATCTGCGGCTTGTACGCCACGTCCTCGATGATGCCACGCGGCTGATTCGGCGTGGAAATCATAACCGGTACGCCGCGAAACAGTCCCTGCAGCTCCTGCATGGTGCCTTCCGCGTCCACGCGCACGCCGTACAGTCGTTCGCCGCCGCATTCCCGACACCGCCAGTGCACCGCCGCAGCCCCGCACCACAGACATTGCGGAGCCGCGTCGGTCATGCCACGCAACGGGCCGGAGCATCGGCGGCACCGCGCCTGACGCCGGCACCGGGAGCAGGCGAGCACCGTGCCCGCACCACGATGCGGAACGGACAGCAGCACGGGACCGCCTTTGTTCAGCGCACGGTTGATGACGCCCACCGCCACGTGAGGCATGCGGGCACCGATGGCCGGCTCGGCGAGACGTGTCAGTTCCTCACGGTTGAGCCACCGGATCCACGGCGTCAGATCCTTGGCCGCCGCACGGTTGGCGGTCACCTCCACCACGCTGGAATCATGATCGACGTCCCATTGACTTTGCGGACTGCGCGCATGACCGGCCACCAGCAACGTGCCGCCATGCGCCTGAGCCCGCAGACGCAGCACGTCGCGGGCGTTCGCATAGGGCATGAGGCCGTCGGCGTTCTGATATGCGGCATCGTCGACGATGGCGAACAGCGCGTTGCCCTCCACCGGCGCGTACATGGCCGCGCGCACGCCGATCACGCATCGCACCGCGCCCGACGCGACGGCCATATACGAGCGGTATCGCAGTTCCGGGGCCATGGACGCGCCGAGTGTCGCCACATCACCCGACCATACGCCGTTGCCGCTTGACGATGGCGCGTAGGGACGAAGTCCATAGGCGGCGAGACACCGGGACAGGTCGGCGACATGACGCATATCGGGCAGCACCACGACCGCCGAGCGGCCACGCATCAGCGTATGGGCGACCGCCCATGCTAGGTCCCTGGCCCACAACCGAGGGCCGGGAAGATTGTCCCAGACCACTTGGGCATAAGAATGGCAGTACAACGCCTGTACAAGCGCGTGGGCAGATGAGTAGCTGGATTCGATGCGGGACAGCCCCTTGAGCACCGGCTCGGCGAGCATGGTCTCCAGTTCCGCGCATCGGGCGGAGACCGCCTTGTCCCCCGGCGACCATTCACGGTCGACCTTGGCGCTGCGCGGCGGGACCGCCACGCGGATGATATTGGCACGCGTGCCGCCGAAGGCATCGGCCACACGGGTGATGTCCTGCCGCATCTGACCGGACAGCACCACACGTGGGGATACCACGCGCTCGAGGAATCGCAGCGAGGATGTGGGGGTATCGCTGGTGGAGGCACGTTCCCAGATGAACCCGTCAATCAGCTTATGGCCGAACCGCACACGCACACGCACGCCGGGTCTGGCGTCCGCGTCCTGCCGCTCATCGATCAGATAGTCGAATGTCCGTCCCAGATGTGTGGCCTGCACGTCGATGATCACCCGTGCGATGGGATCATGCGACGCCGGCGTCTTCTCCGCCGGGGCACGCTTGCGCCTGCGCCGCGGTGCAAGACCGTCGAGCGCCGGCTGTTCGGCATGCGTCCCCGTCATTCCTCCAACGTATCACGCGCGTCCCGGGAAGACGGGATGCGGACAACGAAAAATCGGTCCGTGTGCATCATCCGGTTGTTACCGGCGATGCACACGGACCGATTCGAACGGTTACCGCACGATCACACGATCACATATCGCGCGCAATCGCACACGATCACGCAATCGCACGATCGATCATCAGATGGCGGCCTTGAGTTCCTCCACCTTGTTGATCTCCTCCCACGGGAACTGCACGTCCTTGCGGCCGAAGTGACCGTAGGCGGCGGTCTTCTCGTAGATCGGGCGCTTGAGGTCGAGTTCGTCGATGATGGCGGCGGGACGCAGGTCGAACACCTTGCGCACAGCCTGTTGGATCTGTTCGCGGGTCACTCCGCCGATCTCGGTGCCGAAGGTCTCCACGTTGATGGAGACAGGGTCGGCCACACCGATCGCGTACGCCACCTGCACCTCGACGCGGTGCGCAAGGCCGGCGGCCACGATGTTCTTGGCCACCCAACGGGTCGCATAGGCAGCGGAACGGTCCACCTTGGACGGGTCCTTGCCGCTGAACGCGCCGCCGCCGTGGTGGGCTGCACCGCCGTAGGTGTCGACGATGATCTTGCGTCCGGTCAGACCGGCATCGGCGGCGGGACCGCCCAGCACGAAGGAACCGGTGGGGTTGACGAGCTGACGGTAGTCGTCATGCTTCACGGTGTCGTCGAGCACATCGTTCAGTACGGGGTCGATCACGTGCTCCTTGAGCTGGCCGCGCAGCCACTCCTGGGTGACTTCTGGATCATGCTGGGTGGAGATGAGCACGGTGTCCACACGCAGCGGATGATCGTTCTCATCATATTCGATGGTCACCTGGGTCTTGCCATCCGGACGCAGGTGCGGCACCTCGCCGGACTTGCGCACCTCGGTCAGACGGAAGGCGAGACGGTGGGCCAGATACACAGGCAGCGGCATGAGCACGTCGGTTTCGTCGGTGGCATATCCGAACATCACGCCCTGATCGCCGGCGCCCTGAGCCTCGTAGCGCTCCTCGCGGCTGGCCGCGGACTCCTGCTCGGTGTTGAGACGGGCCACGCCCTGGTTGATTTCGGCGCTCTGGCCGGTGATGGCGACGATCACGCCGCACGAGTCGGCGTCAAGACCGACTTCGGAGGAGGTGTAGCCGATGCGACGCAGGACCTCGCGCACCTTGGACTGCACGTCCACATAGCCTTCGGAAGTCACCTCGCCGAATACGAGGAACACGCCCGTGGCGGCCGAGGTCTCGACGGCGACATGGGACTGGGAATCCTGACGCAGCAGATCGTCGAGGATCTCATCGGAAATCTGGTCGCAGACCTTGTCGGGATGGCCTTCGGTCACCGATTCGGCGGAGATGAGCTTGCGCTCCTGATTGGACATATCATTCCTTTCCGGACTTATCGCCCCGCTCAACGGCGAAGCACAATGATACGGTTCTGTTTTCTGATATTTGGAGGAAGGCTGTAAAAAAGGGCTCGTGCCCGCCCGATCGGATGGATCGGGTGGCGCGAGCCCTCAGTTCGTTCGCTCCTGACGTTCAGTTCTACACTTCGCCCACTTGTTCGGCAAGTGCGTCGTGAATATTCATATGAATATTCAGCTCACTGCGTTATCGACAGTCGACTATCGACGGACAAATCGTCGGATAGACGGATAGGGAGTGTCGCAGCGAAACCGTAACGAATGACGATCGAATGGGAATGAACGGAAATCAAACGGTGGCCGGAATGATCCGGGATGATAGGAAGATCGGACGGGGATCAGTTGCCCTCGTTCAGATCGTCCTCACCGAGCGTCTCCTCGAGAAGACCGTTGTTGATCTCGCGGAAGGCGATGGACAGCGGCTTCTCCTGGTTCTGGTATTCCACCAGCGGGCCGACGTTCTGCAGCAGGCCTTCATTGAGCTGGGTGAAATAGGAGTTGATCTGACGTGCGCGCTTCGCGGCGAAGATGGCGAGCGCGTACTTGGAGTCGGCGTGCTGCATCAGATCGTCGATGGGCGGGTCTGCAAGTCCCTGAGGTTCCGGGCTGGTACCAAGTGCCATTGGTTCTCCAAATCTTGAATATATGTGAAAGTACTTTCCTAGGCGAGTGGATTTTACCCCAAACGGTCCGTTTTGTGAAGACCTATTGTGAAAATCCTTCCATATATCGACATTAGCATGCCTCTACGTTGGTCCCGAATGGTTGAATGGGAGCCATGACAGAAATGCGATCCGCAAAACTCATGAATGGGCGCGTATTTGCTGGTGCCCGTGCTCTCTATCGCGCCGCCGGTGTCGACGGCAAGGACTTCGGAAAGCCGATTGTGGCCATTGCGAACTCCTTCGACGAATTCCTTCCCGGCCATGTTCACCTGAACAAGGTGGGCCGTCTGGTTTCCGAGGCCATCAAGCAGGCGGGCGGCATCCCCCGCGAATTCAATACCATGGCCGTCGACGACGGCATCGCCATGGGGCATACCGGCATGCTGTACTCGCTGCCGAGCCGTGACATCATCGCCGACACGGTCGAGTATCAGGTCAACGCCCATTGCGCCGACGCTCTGATCTGCATCCCTAACTGTGACAAGGTCGTTCCGGGCATGCTGATGGCGGCTCTGCGACTGAACATCCCCACCATCTTCGTCTCCGGCGGCCCGATGGAGGCCGGCACCACGGTGCTCGCCGATGGCACCGTGAAGAAGAACACCGATCTGATCTCCGTGATGTACGCGTCCGCCGACGACAACGTCTCCGAGGAGGATCTGCTCAACTATGAGAAGACCGTGTGCCCCACCTGCGGCTCCTGCGCCGGTATGTTCACCGCCAACTCGATGAACTGCCTGACGGAGGCCATCGGTCTGGCACTGCCGGGCAACGGCACCGTGCTCGCCTCCCACAAGTACCGCAAGGAACTGTTCGAGAAGGCCGGCCGTGAGATCGTGCACATCGCCAACCGCTACTACCACGAGGACGATGACTCGGTGCTGCCGCGTTCCATCGCCACCAAGCACGCGTTCGAGAACGCCATGACCATGGATGTGGCCATGGGTGGTTCCACCAACACCGTGCTGCACATTCTCGCCATGGCGCAGTCCGCCGACGTGGACTTCACGCTTGACGACATCGAGCGCATCAGCCACACCGTGCCGTGCATCTGCAAGGCCAGCCCGTCCGGCAAGTGGGAGATCTCCGACGTGCATCGCGCCGGCGGCATCACCGGCATTCTCGGCGAGCTCGATCGCGCCGGCAAGCTGCACCGCGACACCCATTCCGTCGATTACCCGTCGCTCGAGGCCAAGCTCGACGCGTGGGACATCATGCGCCCCACCTGCATCGACGAGGCCAAGCGTCTGTTCCATGCCGCTCCGGGTCATATCATCTCCCCCGAGCCGTGGACACATGAGACGACGTTCGACACGCTGGACACCGATCGTGAGAACGGTGCCATTCATGACATCAACCATCCGGAGATCCACGAGGGTGGTCTGGCCGTGCTGCGCGGCAACCTTGCCCCCGACGGCTGCGTGGTGAAGACCGCCGGCGTGCCGGAGGAGATCTGGAAGTTCCGCGGACCGGCTTTGGTGGTCGAGTCCCAAGAGCAGGCCATCGAGGTCATTCTGAACGACACTCTGAAGCCTGGCATGGCTCTGGTGATCCGCTACGAGGGCCCGAAGGGCGGCCCGGGCATGCAGGAGATGCTGTACCCGACGTCGTTCGTCAAGGGCAAGGGCATCGGCAAGCAGGTGGCCATGCTCACCGACGGCCGCTACTCCGGCGGCTCCTCGGGTCTGGCAATCGGCCATATCGCTCCTGAGGCCGCGAACAAGGGCCCGATCGCACTGATCAAGAACGGCGATATCATCAACATCGATATTGAGAACCGTCAGGCGAACGTGGAGCTGTCCGACGAGGAGCTGGCTCAGCGTCGCGCCGAGCTAGAGGCCGGCGACGGCTATGTGGCCCACCGCGACCGTAAGGTGTCGCAGGCGCTCAAGGCCTACGCCGCGTTCGCGCGTTCCGCCGACAAGGGCGCCACGCGTGACCCGGAGCTGATCAACAAGCTTTCCGGTCTGGCGTGATCTCGGGATTGATCCCGCGTAATCACGTAATCGCGTAGGCGATAGAGCATCGACTGGCGGGAGGGTCCCGCCTCCGAAGCTCTGTGCAATGAGGGTGGTTCACCGTTTGCCGGTGGGCCACCCTCATTGTCGTATTGGGGCAGTTGTCGATTGGGTAGTGCCGTATTGAGCAGTCTGTTGCGATACGGAAAATCCATAGGAAAACGTGGGAGTTGAGCAAAAGCCTTATCCTCACATACCGTGTCGCGCCATTGCTATCACAGACATCCCGACGAGCCGCCAACCAAATCGTCAATCACACCTCGACACGCACAACAAATGAACATCCCCACCTTCCGACTGTCGGTTTCCGTCGTCCATCCAGCGGTCGGCGAAGGTGATGTCGAACGCATTCAATGTGGGCCTTCGCCGTCCATTGTCCATCCCACTCTGCTTGTGGAATCCAGCGATATGAATCAAGACAGGCATTGTTGAGTGTGGCCTGTTTATTGGGGAAGTGTCCATACGCCTATCCACATGTCGGATATCAGAACCAATTACACGCTTCTCAACCCAAACGATCCCAGTTCGTTTTTTGGGTGGGGAGTAAGTTCTCTGTTTTCTCAGTGGGAAAGCCTGGGTATGAAGGGACAGACATGGCAGAGAATACTAAATTGGACTGTCTGGTCGTTCTCTGCCAGCGGCTGTGGCAGAGAACGCGAAATTATGCCATCTTGCCATTTTCTGCCACGAAAATCGTCCGTTGTGGCCAGATGCCGATGCGACGATGTCCACTATTCGATACTTTTGCAGTGGTTATGGACAGCGGTGGGCACTATACTCCGATCGATCCGTGGCAGGGAACGCAATATGATGTCAAATTCGCGTTGTCTGCCAAGATGCGTGGCAAAGAATGACGATTCGTTGACTGATTAGCTTCTCTGCCAAGATTGTGTGGCAAAGAATGATGAATCATCCTATTTTTGTGTTCTCTGCCGGAAGCCATGGCAGAGAACACATATTGAGCCTCGCTGATCATTCTCTGCCACGCGACGCTCACATACTGGAACCATGTCCATGGCATGGGTATGTATCCCTATCGTCTGAGCCTTATGCCTCATTCCGGACGCTCGACCCCAGCTCAGGTCACGCGTGATGGTCGTTCTGCTACGAATCCGAGGGCGTGACGGTCTAGAGACATGTGAGGAGATCGAGGAACCGTAAACACGGTTTCATATATGCGTTATATATGCTCTGGTGTTTGGCCTAATCCTGCCGCAGGCGTTGCTGTGGTGATATTTGTGTGGACGTCTCTGATTGATCCCCGATTGCATTCGTATTGACTCGGGCTCCCGTCGATACAAGATCATTGCGGATGCCCAACACGAGACCCCACGCCCCCACTACGCCCCCAAATCAACGCGTGATGCGTGCGGCATCGCCACGGCAGAACATGAAGGCGTATACCAATACGTCAAATGTCCCAACTCGGGACTACGCCACACCCCACTACGCCCCCAAATCAACGCGTGATGCGTGCGGCATCGTCGTGGCGGAATGCGAAGGCGTATATCAATACGTCGAGTATTCCGCCACGGCGATGACGCTCCATCACGCGTTGATTTGGTATTCGCGGGCGATGAGGGTCCACAGCTCCTCCGCCGCTTGTTCGACGGTGGTGTTGGTGATGGTGACGTCGAATTCGGATTCGGCGGCGAGTTCGACTTTGGCGGTTTCGAGGCGTCGGGCCTGCTGGGCGGGGGTTTCGGTGCCACGGCCGATGAGGCGGCGCTTGAGTTCGTCGAAGCTGGGGGGTGCGAGGAAGACGTAGAGGACGTCGAGGCCGAGTTCGGGGGCGCGCTGTTTGACACGGCGTGCGCCTTGGAGGTCGATTTCGAGGATGGTGGGGGTGTTGGAGGCGAGGTGGTCAAGGACGGGCTGGAGGAGGGTGCCGTAGTGGGCCATGCCGTGGACGACGGCGGTTTCGAGGAATTCGCCGGCGGCTTCTTTGGCTTGGAATTCCTGTTCGGTGAGGAACCAGTAGTTGATGCCGTTGCGTTCACCGGGTCGGGGTGCACGGGTGGTGGCGGAGACGGAGACCCAGATGTCGGGATGCTGTTCGCGGAGTTTGGCTTCGACGGTGCCTTTGCCAACGGCGGTGGGTCCGGTGAGAACGATGAGTCGTCGGGGGGATGCGGGGGTGGGCATGGTTCTTCTCTCTTTCTAGGTGGGATGGGTTGGGACGACTGCACCCGGCTCCCCGCATGAAGGTGCGGGAGGCCGGGTGCGGATATGAAAAGAGTTCAGAGGTTGGTGGGGCGGCTGTTGATCTTGAAACGATCATCGTCGCCGAGGATGTCGTTGCCACGGGCTGCGGGTTTTGCCGGCTGCGTGGGGACGTATCGGGTGGATTTGACCTCGGTGGTGGGGGTGGAATGCTGGGCGGGCTGCGGCAGAGGCTTGATGTGCACCTAGGGAGCGGTGCCGTCGGCGAGGTGGGCGGCGCTGAGGGCCGGGTCGAGTCCAGGGTACTTGGGTTCGGGTTCTACGGCCTGCTCCTTATCGCCTTCCTCCATGGCTTCGTAGAGTGCCTGACGAACGTCGATGGCGATGGCCTCGGTGGCCGCGGAGAGATCGGCTATTTCAGGGCCCTTGGAGGAGATGGACCGGGAGACGGTGACGAGCACGTTGCCTTTGGTGCCTTTGAAGACAGTCTTGAGGTCCTTGGCTTCAGCACCCTGCCATCCGTAGCCGGGAGACAGGATCGGTCCGGTGAAGACGGAGGGATCGACACCGCTGGTCTTCATCCACTGGCCGATGGTGGCACCGATGATGAGGCCGACCGATCCCATGCCTTCCACGCCTTCATTGAAGTTCTGGGCGGCGTGGGCGACACCGTAGGCCACGGTCTGGCCGGGGAAGTCACCGCGCTGGCGGATTGCGGACTGGAGGGAGATGCCTTCGGTGTTGGATGTGACGGATGCGACGAATACTCCCCTGCCGTTTTCAAGGGCTTCGCCGACCAGATTGGTCAGGGAACGGAAGCCGTAGTACGGCAGCAGGGTGATGGCATCGGCCATCATGGGGGCATCGGGTTTGAGATAGGCGTCGGCGAGGGCCGACACGGTGGTGGGCAGACCGCCGCGCAGGCAGTCGACGATGGTGATGACGCCCATCTGGCGGGCGGCGAAGAGCGCACGCTCGAGCGCGGCGAATCCCTTGGATCCGTAGCGCTCGAACATGGGCATCTGGAATTTCACGGCTGCGGAACGGCCTTGAGCGGCCTGCAGCATGCGCATGGCGAATAACTCGGCACCTTTCGCATCGACGTTATAGCCCCATTTGGCGAGGAGCTTGCGATGCGGATCGATGCCGACGCACAGAGGTCCATACATGTCCATGGACGCCTTGAGTCGTTTACCGAATTCCGAACGTTGGACGATAGTCTGGGCCTCTGCTGCTGTCATTTGAGTTCGCGCCTTTCCAGTTCGAACAGCTGCTGAGCATGTTCCTGAATGCTCAGAATCTGATAATCCTGCTTCTTTACTGCCTCGATCGCCAGCAGCACCGCCGAGAACTCAGTGATGGTGGTGAACTGCGGGAGATCGGCGGCGATGGCAGCCGCACGAATGGAGTATCCATCCGAACGGGAGCCACGCGAGTTGGGGGTGTTCAGCACCATGTCGATCTTGCCCTCTTCGATGAGCTCGACGACATTCTTTCCGGTGCTGCCTTCGGCATGACGCACCTTGGTCTCGTCGGAATCGAGACGTCCGGTGATCTTGTCGACAATATTGGATTCGATGCCGTAGCGACGCAGCACGGATGCGGTGCCTTCGGTGGCCCAGATATGGAATCCAAGCTCGACCAGACGTACAGCCATCAGCGGCAGCTGACGCTTGTCGGTATCGTTGACCGAGATGAACACGTTGCCGCTGGTCGGCAGGCCACCGTCGTAGGCAGCGAGCTGGCTCTTGGCGAACGCGTGCGGGAAGTCACGGTCGAAGCCCATGACCTCACCGGTGGAACGCATCTCAGGTCCGAGAAGGATATCAACGGTCTTACCGACCGGCGTGCGGAAGCGCTTGAACGGCAGCACGGACTCCTTGACGGCGACCGGCTGTCCACGACGCACGTCACCACCGTCGCCGTGAGGCAGCAGCAGACCGTTGGCACGCTGATCGGCGATGGTCTCGCCGGCCATGATGCGAGCCGCGGCCTTGGCCAGCGGGGTGCCGGTGGCCTTGGACGCGAACGGCACGGTACGGGATGCACGGGGGTTGGCCTCGATCACGTACAGGGTGTTCGACATGAATGCGTACTGCACGTTGACCAGACCGCGCACGTTGCAGCCGCGGGAGATGGCCAGCGTGGCCTCGCGCAGACGACGGATCTGATCGTCGGACAGCGTGCTCGGAGGAAGTGTGCATGCGGCGTCGCCGGAGTGGACACCGGCCTCCTCCACGTGCTCCATGATGCCGCCGATGTACAGTTCCTCGCCGTCGAACAGGGCGTCGACGTCGATTTCGATGGCGTCGGACAGGAACTTGTCGATGAGCAACGGGGACGGCAGACGACCGGAGACGACCATGTCGGCCTTGGCTTCGTCGAGGGCGCGAGCCACGTACTTATGCAGCTGGGCGTCGTCGTACACGATCTCCATGCCGCGGCCACCGAGCACGTAGCTCGGACGAACCAGCACCGGGTAGCCGATGTTGTTGGCGGCTTCCTGTGCCTCTTCGAGGCTCAGCGCGGTACCGTAACGCGGTGCGTTGAGGCCTTCCTTGCGCAGCACTTCACCAAAGAGCTCACGGTTCTCGGCAAGATCGATGGATTCCGGCGTGGTACCGAGGATCGGAACGCCGGCGGCCTTGAGTCGGGCCGCAAGCGACAGCGGCGTCTGACCGCCGAGCTGCACGATCACACCCTTGATCGGGCCCATTTCCTTCTCGGCCTCGTAGATCTCGAGCACATCCTCGAAGGTGAGGGGCTCGAAGTACAGGCGATCGGACATGTCGTAGTCGGTGGACACGGTCTCAGGATTGCAGTTCACCATGATGGTGTCGTAATCCTTGCCGAGCTCCTGCACGGCGTGCACACAGGTGTAGTCGAACTCGATGCCCTGACCGATGCGGTTCGGGCCGGAGCCGAGGATGATCACGGCCTCGCGGTCGCGCGGACGGAGTTCGGACTCGTCGGCGTAGCAGCTGTAGTAGTACGGCGTGACGGCGTCGAACTCGGCGGCGCAGGTATCCACGGTCTTGTACACGGGGTGCAGACCGTAGGTCCAGCGAAGCTCACGAATGGTGTTCTCGCCTTCGTCGCCCAGACCACGCAGGTGTGCGATCTGCACGTCGGACAGACCGGCCTTCTTGCCCTTCTTCAGCAGTGCCGGGGTGAGGGTCTTGGCGGCCTTGATCTCAAGCGCGGTCTGGTCGATCAGCAGGAGCTGAGCGATGAACCACGGATCGATCTTGGTTGCCTCAAAGATCTGCTCGGCGCTGGCACCGCCCCAGATGGCACGCTGCACCTGCTGGTAGCGGTGCTCGGTCGGCACCTTGATCTTTTCAAGCAGATCGGCGACCTCGGCGGCGTCCGGCTTCTCGCCGTCCCAGCTGAAGGCCATGTGACGCTTGTCGATGGAGCGCATGGCCTTGCCCAGGGACTCCTGGAAGTTGCCGCCGAGGGCCATGGCCTCGCCGACGGACTTCATGGAGGTGGTGAGGCGCTGCTCGGCGCCGGGGAACTTCTCGAACGCGAAGCGCGGCACCTTGGTGACCACGTAGTCGATGGTCGGCTCGAAGCTGGCCGGCGTGGACTGCGTGATGTCGTTGCGAATCTCATCAAGCGTGTAGCCGAGTGCCAGCTTGGTGGCGATCTTGGCGATCGGGAAGCCGGTGGCCTTGGACGCCAGGGCGGAGGAACGGCTCACGCGCGGGTTCATTTCGATGACGATGATGCGGCCGGTCTCGGGGTGCACGGCGAACTGGATGTTGCAGCCACCGGTATCCACGCCCACACCACGGATGATGGCGATGCCGATGTCACGCAGCTTCTGGTATTCACGATCGGTGAGAGTGAAGCACGGAGCCACGGTGATCGAGTCACCGGTGTGCACGCCGACGGGGTCCACGTTCTCGATCGGGCAGACGACGACCACATTGTCCTTGCGGTCGCGCATGAGCTCGAGCTCGAATTCCTTCCAGCCTTCGATGCCTTCCTCGATCAGCACCTCGTCCGTGGGCGAGTAGTGGATGCCTGCGCCGGCGATGCGGTGCAGCTCCTCCTCGTCGTGGGCGATGCCGGAACCGAGACCACCCATGGTGAAGCTCGGGCGCACGACCAGCGGGTAGCCAAGCGTGTCGGCGATGCGGTCGCACTCCTCAAGGGAGTGCGCGATGAAGGATCGCGCGGATTCGGCACCGGCCTCGTCCACGACCTTCTTGAAGAGCTCACGGTCCTCGCCACGGTCGATGGCCTCCAAGGAGGCACCGATCAGTTCGACGTTGTACTTCTTGAGCACGCCGGCCTCGCCGAGCGCCATGGCGGCGTTCAGGGCCGTCTGTCCACCCAGGGTGGGCAGCAGGGCGTCGGGGCGTTCCTTGGCGATAATCTTCTCGAGGATCGGAACGCTGATCGGCTCGATGTACGTGGCGTCGGCCATTTCCGGATCGGTCATGATGGTGGCCGGGTTGGAATTCACCAGAATCACACGGATGCCCTCTTCACGAAGCACGCGGCATGCCTGCGTTCCGGAATAATCGAACTCCGCGGCCTGGCCGATGACGATCGGGCCGGAACCGATGACCATTACGGAGTGAATATCGGTGCGCTTAGGCATTGACACTACCTTCCTTGGAATCCTTGTGATTGAGCATGAGATCGACGAAGCGATCAAACAGATACGACGCGTCGTGCGGGCCGGCGGCGGCCTCGGGATGATACTGCACGGAGAACGCCGGAATGTCGAGGCATTCGAGGCCTTCGACAACATCGTCGTTCAGATCGACGTGGCTGACACGGGCCTTGCCATAGTGGCCGTTGTCGTACGGGGTGACGATGGTTTCACCGATCGGTGCGTCGACGGCGAAGCCATGGTTGTGGGCGGTGACCTCCACCTTGCCGGTGGTCAGGTCCTTGACCGGCTGGTTGATGCCGCGGTGTCCGAACTTGAGCTTGTACGTGCCGAAACCGAGTGCGCGGCCCAGCAGCTGGTTGCCGAAGCAGATGCCGAAGAACGGATAGCCGGCGTCGAGCACCTTGCGCAGCAGGTCCACGGTGTCGTCGGCGGTGGACGGATCGCCGGGGCCGTTGGAGAAGAAGACACCGGTGGGGTTCATAGCCTGAATCTGCTCGAACGTGGTGGTCATCGGCACGACATGAACGCGGCAACCGCGCTCAGCCAGACGATGCGGTGTCATGGACTTGATGCCAAGGTCCACGGCGACGACGGTGGCCAGAGGATCCTTGCCTTCGAATTCGCCGGTGGGCTCCACGGTGTAGGTCTCCTTGGTGGAGACTTCCGGTCCGAGGTTCGCGCCGCTCATGGTGGGCTGTGCGGCCACCTTGGCAAGCAGTACGTCGACCGGAACGATCTTGCCCGACTCGTCGGTCAGGGCGTCGCCGGAGAAGATGCCGGCGCGCATCACGCCTGCCGAACGCAGGTGACGGACCAGCTTGCGGGTGTCGATATCGCAGATGCCGACGATGTGCTCCGCCTGCAGATCATCATCGAGGCTGCCGGTGGCGCGCCAGTTGCTCACCACCGGGCTGGGGTCACGCACCACATAACCAGACACCCAGATACGTGAGGACTCGGGATCCTCACGGTTCACGCCGGTATCACCGATGTGGGGGAATGTTTGGACGACGATCTGACGATCATAACTCGGGTCGGTCAGCGTTTCCTGGTAGCCGGTCATGCCCGTGGCGAAAACGATCTCGCCAAAGGTCTCGCCGACGGCTCCATATGGCTGGCCGACGTAGACCTGCCCATCCTCGAGGACGAGAACGGCATTCGTTGCATCATAGCTACCCACGGCAGTGGGCTCGGACTCGTTGAGGCTCACTAAATCCCCCTTAACAGCGGATTATCTCTGAAATCACCATACCCACGGGCGTGGATATAGGCGATGTTCAGTCATTGACGTTTTCTTGATTTTCTTCGGATTTCGCGGCCACTGCGGTCAGCAGGCCGTGAATGAAGTTGGGCGATTCGGCGTCGCACAGCGTCTTCGCGAGCGATAGCGCCTCATCGATGGCCACACCTGCGGGGACCTCGTCGTTGTAGACGATCTCCCACGCGGCGATGCGCATGATGTTGCGGTCGACCACCGGCATACGGGAGACCTTCCAGCTGGTGGAGCACTCCCCTAGCAGCTGGTCGATGTCCTTGCGGTGTTCGGCAACGCCACGCACGATCTCGATGGCGTACTCGGGCAGCGGCGTCTGTGCGCCGGGGTGTTCGATGCGCTCAGCAAGAAGGGACAGGATGTCCTGTCCCTTCTCGTCGGCTTCATACAACGTATTCAGAGCCCTTTTGCGGGCGGTGGAACGTGCCATGAAGGTATGATCCCCTTACGATCAGTTCTCGCGACCGAGGTAGGAACCGTCGCGGGTGTCGACCTTGATCTTCTCGCCCTCGTTGATGAACAGTGGAACCTGAACCTCTGCACCGGTCTCGACGGTGGCGGGCTTGGTGCCGGCGTTGGAACGGTTGCCCTGCAGACCGGGCTCGGTGTGCGTCACGGTCAGCACGACGGAGGCGGGCAGTTCCACGCTCAGCGGGGTGCCATCGTGGAAGGACACGATGCAGTCGGTGCCTTCCAGCAGGAACTTGGAGTCGACAAGGTCACGCGGGATC
This sequence comes from Bifidobacterium sp. UTCIF-39, assembly GCF_006408715.1. Lineage (NCBI taxonomy): Bacteria > Bacillati > Actinomycetota > Actinomycetes > Bifidobacteriales > Bifidobacteriaceae > Bifidobacterium > Bifidobacterium sp. UTCIF-39. The sequence continues at coordinate 129,249 of NZ_JEOG01000006.1, forward strand.
ATGATCTGATCGTAGGATTCCATATCCATGAAGACGAAGTTGTCACCGTCCTCGTAGGAGTACTGCAGCGTGCGGTTGTCGACGGTCTCGAACTGAATCTTCATACCGGCGTTGAAGGTCTTGTCGACGATCTTGCCCGACAGCACGTTCTTGATGGTGGTACGCACGAAGGCGGGGCCCTTGCCCGGCTTGACGTGCTGGAACTTGATGACGGTCCACAGCTGGCCGTCGAGGTTCAGTACGGAACCGTTCTTGATGTCATTGGTAGTCTGTGCCACGTTCACTCACCTATTTCATATTGATTACAGTGGAGCTTAAAATAGCCTTGGCTATTATGTCATACCGTCTATACAGGTATGTTCATGCTCCGTTCATATATTTGCTTTTATATAAGAAAATGCCTCGGACCCAATGGATCCGAGGCATTTTCTATTGCGCTAGTTCAAGCGTGTCGATCCGTCTGAAAAAATCAGTCGAGGATCTTGGTGACACGGCCCGAGCCGACGGTGTGGCCACCCTCGCGCACAGCGAAGGTCAGGCCTTCCTCCATAGCGATCGGCTGGATCAGCTCGACCGTGAAGGTGGCGTGATCGCCGGGCTGGACCATCTCGACGCCTTCCGGCAGGGTGATGACGCCGGTGACGTCGGTGGTGCGGAAGTAGAACTGCGGACGGTAGTTGGAGAAGAACGGCGAGTGACGGCCGCCCTCATCCTTGGTCAGCACGTAAACTTCGCCCTCAAACTTGGTGTGCGGGGTGACGGAGCCCGGAGCGGCCACGACCTGGCCACGCTCCACGTCGGTACGACCGAGACCACGGAGCAGCAGACCGGTGTTGTCGCCGGCCTCGCACTCGTCCATCTGCTTGTGGAAGGTCTCGATGGAGGTGACGGTGGTGTTCTGGGTCGGACGGATACCAACGATCTCGACCGGGGTGTTGATGGCGAGCTTACCACGCTCCACACGACCGGTGACAACGGTACCACGGCCGGAGATGGTGAAGACGTCCTCGATCGGCATCAGGAACGGCTTGTCGAGGTCGTGGACCGGGGTCGGGATGTACTCATCGACAGCGTCCATGAGCTTCTTGATCTGCTCAACCCACTTCTCGTGGTCCGGAGCGTCGTCGTGCAGAGCGCCGTAGGCGGACACGTGGATGACCGGGCAGTCACGATCGAAGCCGTTCTCCTCGAGGAGGTCACGGACCTCTTCCTCGACGAGCTCGATGAGCTCCTCATCGTCGACCATATCGCACTTGTTCAGGGCGACCAGGATCTTCGGCACACCAACCTGACGGGCGAGCAGCACGTGCTCGCGGGTCTGGGCCATCGGGCCGTCGGTGGCGGCCACAACGAGGATGGCACCATCCATCTGGGCAGCACCGGTGATCATGTTCTTCACGAAGTCGGCGTGGCCCGGGCAGTCGACGTGAGCGTAGTGACGCTTCGCGGTCTGGTACTCGATGTGGGAGATGTTGATGGTAATACCACGAGCAGCCTCTTCCGGAGCGGAATCGATCTGGTTGAAGCCGTACTCCGGGTTGATGTCCGGGAACTCCTCGTGCAGCACCTTGGAGATGGCGGCGGTCAGAGTGGTCTTACCGTGATCGACGTGGCCGATGGTACCAATGTTAACGTGCGGCTTAGTACGCTCGTACTTTTCCTTTGCCATGTGTTTTTGTCCTCCTGGACGTCTCGTAGTTTGCCTGTGCAAACCATGCACAAGACACTCTCGACATATTACTGGGTTTTTTGGATTTACGCCACTATATGCGCCTGTCGCCCCAGCGAACAGTAGAAATTCTACTGTCCGCCGAAGACGAAACGGCGCATGGCGTGGCGCTGATCACCGATCGTTGCCGACCGGCGATCACAGCGTGGCTCACTCGCCGCGCTGGGCCTTGATGATCTCATCCGAGACGCTCTTCGGCACCTCGGCATAGGAGTCCATCTGCATGGTGAACATGGCGCGGCCCTGGGTCTTGGAACGCAGGTCGCCGATGTAGCCGAACATCTCGCTCAGCGGCACCTTGGCGTCGATGACCTTGACGCCGGCGGCGTCGGTCATGGACTGGATGTTGCCACGACGCTGGTTCAAATCGCCGATGACGTCGCCCATGTACTCCTCAGGAGTACGAACCTCGACGGCCATGATGGGCTCGAGGATGACGGGCTTGGCCTTCGGAGCAGCCTCCTTGAACGCCATGGAACCGGCGATCTTGAAGGCCATTTCAGAGGAATCGACCGGGTGCATGGCACCGTCGGTGACGGTTGCCTTGACACCCACGACCGGGAAGCCGGCGAGCACACCGGATTCCATGGCTTCCTTGACGCCGTCCTCGATCGGCTTGATGAACTCGCCCGAGATGTGGCCACCGGTGACGGTGTTCTCGAACTGGAAGGTCTCGCCGGCCTCGGTGTCGAGCGGCTCGAAGTTCATCAGGACCTTTGCGAACTGGCCGGAACCACCGGTCTGCTTCTTGTGGGTGTATTCCTGGTTCATGACGGCCTTGCGGATGGTCTCGCGGTAGGCCACCTGCGGCTTGCCCTGGTTGCACTCCACCTTGAACTCGCGACGCATACGGTCGACGATGATGTCGAGCTGGAGCTCACCCATGCCGGAGATCAGGGTCTGGCCGGACTCTTCGTCGGTCTTCACCTGGAAGGTCGGATCCTCTTCGGAGAGCTTCGCCAGAGCGATGCCCATCTTCTCCTGATCGGCCTTGGTCTTCGGCTCCACGGCCACCTCGATCACAGGATCGGGGAAGGTCATGGAATCGAGGGTGATCGGGTTGGCCAGATCGCACAGGGTGTCACCGGTGGTGACGTTCTTCAGGCCCACGAAGGTGTAGATGTTACCGGCGGTCGCGGAGTCCATCGGGTTTTCCTTATCGGCGTGCATCTGGAAGATCTTGCCGATGCGCTCCTTCTTCTCGCGGGTGGAGTCGAGCACGGAATCACCCTGCTTGACCTCGCCGGAGTAGACACGCACGAACACCAGCTTGCCGTAGAACGGGTGGGTGGAGATCTTGAAGACCAGTGCGGAGAACGGTTCCTCCTTGGTGGGCTTGCGGTCGATCTCGACGGACTCGTCACCGGGCTTGAAGCCCTTGATGGCCGGCACGTCCTCGGGGGACGGCAGGTAGTCGATGACGGCGTCCAGCATCGGCTGCACACCCTTGTCCTTGAAGGCGGAACCGCAGAACACCGGGAAGGCCTCACGGTTGATGGTGAGCTTGCGCACGGCAGCACGGATCTCGTCCTTGGTGATCTCCTCGCCGCCGAAGTACTTCTCCATCAGCGCATCGTCGGTCTCGGCAACGGTCTCAAGGAGCTGGGTGTGGTACTGCTCAGCCTTCTCCTTGTACTCGTCCGGAATCGGGTCCATGTTGTAGTGGGCACCGAGCTCGTCGCCGGTGTTCCAGTCGTAGGCCTTCATCTCAACGAGGTCGATGACGCCGGTGAAATCGTTTTCGGCACCCATCGGGATCTGCATGACGAGCGGGTTGGCGCCCAGCTTCTCCTTGATGGTGTCCACCGAGTAGTAGAAGTTGGCACCCAGCTTGTCCATCTTGTTGATGAAGCAGATACGCGGGACGGAGTACTTATCGGCCTGACGCCACACGGTCTCGGACTGCGGCTCCACACCTTCCTTGCCATCGAACACGGCAACGGCACCATCGAGCACGCGCAGGGAGCGCTCCACCTCGGCCGTGAAGTCCACGTGGCCAGGGGTATCGATGATGTTGATCTGGAACTTGTCCTCGGTGTCGTGGGTCTGGCGGTTCCAGAAGCAGGTGGTAGCAGCGGACTGAATGGTGATACCGCGCTCCTGCTCCTGAGCCATGAAGTCCATCGTCGCGGCGCCATCGTGCACCTCGCCGATCTTGTAGTTCACGCCGGTGTAATAGAGGATACGTTCCGTCGTCGTGGTCTTACCGGCATCGATGTGAGCCATGATGCCGATGTTGCGAACCTTGTGCAGGTCCGAAAGCACCTCTTGTGCCATGGGTATTCCTTAACTCTTATCCGAACGAAATTACCAGCGGTAATGAGCGAAGGCCTTGTTAGCCTCTGCCATCTTATGAGTATCCTCGCGACGCTTGACAGAAGCACCGAGGCCGTTGGAGGCATCGAGGATCTCGTTGGCCAGACGCTCGGCCATGGTCTTCTCACGACGGGCGCGGGAGAAGTCGGTCAGCCAGCGCAGCGACAGGGTGTTGGCGCGGTTCGGCTTGACCTCGACCGGCACCTGGTAGGTGGCGCCACCGACTCGGCGGGAACGCACCTCGAGGGACGGACGAATGTTGTCCAGAGCGCGCTTCAGCACGGAAACGGGCTCCTGGTCGGTCTTCTCCTTGACGATATCGAGCGCGGAGTACACGATGTTCTCGGCGATCGACTTCTTGCCGTCGAGCAGAATCTTGTTGATGAGCTGAGCAACCACCGTCGAACCGTAGATCGGATCGGGCAGGAGCTGGTGCTTCTTAGCGGGTCCTTTACGTGACATTTCTCTTACTTCGCCTTCTTTGCTCCGTACAGGGAACGACCCTGCTTGCGGTCCTTGACACCCTGGGTATCGAGCGCGCCACGCACGATGTGGTAACGCACACCCGGCAGATCCTTCACACGGCCGCCGCGCACGAGCACGATGGAGTGCTCCTGCAGGTTGTGGCCCTCGCCCGGAATGTAGGCGGTGACTTCGATGCCGGAGGAAAGGCGCACACGGGCGACCTTACGCAGTGCCGAGTTCGGCTTCTTCGGGGTGGTGGTGTAGACACGGGTGCACACGCCGCGACGCAGCGGGCTGCCCTTCAGCGCCAAGGTCTTCGACTTCTTGGGCTTCGGCTGACGTCCCTTACGGACGAGCTGTTCAATCGTAGGCAACTTAAGTTCTCCGATTCACATGGATTACTGTTCTTCTGTGGAGCCGCCACGCCGCGGCATGAAGACACGTTCCATGAATCGGAAAGTCGTATCAGCCACAGTCCACCGGCCCGATGGCCCTTCATCCTCAACTCGCCGTTACCGGTTCGTTTCCGTGGAATCCGGGATGTCCCACTCGAACGCAGCCCTAACATATGCCGCGTTAATGGCACACACAAATATTGACTATATCACAAGGCACGACTTTGCGACACGCCGAGTATCCGGGTCATCGCATCGTCGGGAACGTCGGGAAAAAGATGCGTGTTGCCGATGACGATGCCGGTCATGCCCCGGTCACGTCGTCGACAACACGCATCGAATCACAACTCGAAGCCGAGCTCGCGGGCGGCGTCGGTGGGCACCGGATCCTCGCACCAGTAGTCCTCAAGGTTGTCGTAGGTGGTCAGGCTGCGGATCTCGGCCTTGTCGATGTACAGTTCGCCACTGAGATGATCGGTCTCATGCTGGAAAATGCGTGCCGGCCAGCCGTGCAGCTGCTCCTTGTGGTGCTGGCCGTTCTCGTCGTCCCACTCGGCGGTGATGTCGAGCCAACGACGTCGCACCGCCTGATATCCGTCAAAGCTCAGGCAGCCCTCATAGAAGCTGGCCGTCTTCTCCCCCACCGGCGTGTACACGGGGTTGATGATCGCATGGAATGGGAATTCAGCCACCTCGCGGGGATCGTCCTCGTCGTCGCGCACATGGTCCTCCACCACGGCGAGGGCGAGCCCCAGCCCGATCTGTGTGGCGGCGAGGCCGACGCCGGGAGCCTCGATCATGGTGTGACGCATGGTCTCGATGAGCTTCTTCAGCGTGTTCTTCGTCAGCTGACCGGTATAGCGCGCGGTCTGCTGACGCAGCACGGGCTCTCCCGCCTGCACGATGGGCAGCAGACCATCGTTGGCCTTGGCGTCCTTGAGCATGAGTTCCACATCGCGATTGAGGCCCATGTCGATCTTGGTGTTCTTTCCAAACATAACGATTCTCCTTTGAGTCAGTACCTTGCTGGGTCAGTACCTTGCTGAGTCAGTACCCTGCCTCGCTGAGTCGATGATTCGAATCAGCGAGGCGGTAAGTGCACAGGCCGTTGAACGGCTCGCGCCCCGCACCGTCGCAACCGACGGCGAGAGGCGCGAGCATACGCGCGACACGCGCGGAATCGGACCCGATGAAGGTGTTACAGGGCGAGTTCGTCGGCCACGACCTGGGCCAGACGCGCGCACACCTCGTCGGCCTGCTCCTGAGTGGCGGCCTCGGCCATCACACGGACCAGCGGCTCGGTGCCGGACGGGCGCAGCAGCACGCGGCCGGTGTCGCCGAGCAGCTTCGATTCGCGCTCCACGGCGGCCTGCACCTTGGCGTTCGTGTTGGCGGCCAGCTTGTCGACGTTCGGCACGTTGACAAGCTGCTGCGGCAGCTGCGGGAAGTCGGCGGCCAGTTCCTTGAGGCTCTTGCCGGACTTGACGACCTCGTTGCACAGCGTCAGCGCGGTAAGCGTGCCGTCGCCCGTGGTCGCGAACTCACGGTTGATCACGTGGCCGGACTGCTCGCCGCCCAGCGAATAGTTGCCCTTGAGCATTTCCTCGAGCACATAGCGATCACCCACGCTGGTCTGCACGGTCTTGATGCCCATGTCCTTGAGCGCCAGCTTGAGGCCGAGGTTGCTCATCACGGTCACGACGAGCGTGTCGTGGTTGAGCTTGCCCTCACGCTTCTTGGCACGGGCCAGAATGCCCATGATCTGATCGCCGTTGACCATGTTGCCATCCTCGTCCACGGCGAGGCAACGGTCGGCGTCACCGTCGAACGCCACACCCATCACCGCGTCGGACGCCTTGACCATGGCCTGCAGCTGCTCGGGATGCGTGCTGCCGGCGTGCTTGTTGATGTTGTAGCCGTCCGGGGACGCATTGATGACGATCACGTCGGCACCCGCGCGACGCAGAGCCGTCGGGGCCACGACGGAGGTGGCGCCGTTGGCGCAGTCGGCCACGATCTTCAGACCCTTCAGCGGCTTGGTCTGCGTCTTGTCGTCGTTCAGCGGCGCGATGGAGGAGACCAGATGGTCGATGTACAGCTTGGTGGCGGTTTCCGTATCGTGCGAGATGCGGCCCACGCCGGCACCGGTGGGGCGATCCCAGTCCTTGCCGAGCACCGCCTCGATCTCGTCCTCCTTGGCGTCGGGCAGCTTGAAGCCGCCGCGGGCGAAGAACTTGATGCCGTTGTCGGGCATGGGATTGTGCGACGCGGAGATCACGGCACCCATCTCAACGTTCAGCACGGACGTGAGATAGGCCACGCCAGGCGTGGGGATGATGCCCGCGTCGATGACATCGAATCCGCCGGCGCTCATGCCTGCCGACAGCGCGGCGGCGAGGAAATCGCCAGAGACACGCGTATCGCGGCCCACCAACGCACGTCGGCGTCCTTCGCTTTGGTCATCGCCCAGCACTCGCACGGCTGCATCGCCAAGATCAAGCGCCAACTGAGCGGTCAGATCACGGTTCGCCAATCCACGAACACCATCGGTTCCGAACATCTTCGGCATATTGCCATACCCTCTATCTGAAAAAGAAGCATTACCGAGCACCATGGTACTCATGGACATGCCTGCGCTACGCCATGCCTCATGAATACTGCCCGTTTTCATCGCATTTGCCTTGCAAACCTCGCAACGACGACGGATCGCATGAACCGTATGATGTGTGGTATTCGATATCCGATCGAGGGGAGCATGATGGGCGACGGCGCAATGCGGCAGGACGGCGTGCTGGTGAGGATCACGGGATACGACGAGGGGCGCGTGCACTACTACGGCGTGATGCCGAACGGCCACGCCACGCAACTGACCTTTCCTCATCAGGAGGTGCTCGACATCGGCGACGTGATGCTGGTGGGCACAGATTTCTACGTGAAGGCGCCGGAATCGGCCTGGCCGCTGAAATCCCGCGTCGGCGTGGTCCGACGTGCGCTTGACGACTGCGTCATACTGGAGACCTCCGATGGGCTGGAGATCCTAGAGGGCGATTATCCGCAGTCCATCATGCCGGGCAACACCGTGGAGTTCACCGATCTGTTCGGCATCGAACGGGTGCTGTGGCCCACGGCGATCAGACCCGGCGAAAGCGACCATGACGACGACATCAAGCAGTACCGGATCACCCCAAGTGATGATCCGTCACTGACTTTCGCATCGTTCGGCGGATACGAGCAGGTCATCGTCCGCGCCAAGGAGCTGATCGAAACCCAGTTGGGCAACAGCGCGCAGATGCGTGCGATCGGCGCGAAACCGATCAAGGGCGTGATCTTCACCGGGGCACCGGGAACCGGCAAGACCCATCTGGCGAGAATCATCGCCAATGTGGCCGACGCGCAGTTTTACCTCGTCTCCGGACCGACCATCGTCAGCAAATACGTGGGAGACAGCGAGGAGACGCTGCGCATGATCTTCGCCGCCGCGCAAAGCGATCGGCGGGCCATTATCTTCTTCGATGAGATCGACTCCATCGCCGGGTCCCGCGACGCCGACACGAACGGCGTGGGCAAGCGTCTGGTGGCGCAACTGCTGACGTTGATGGACGGATTCGCATCCAAGGGCAATGTGGTGGTGGTCGCGGCGACCAACCGCATCGAGGACGTCGACCCGGCGCTGCTGCGTCCGGGACGGTTCGATTGGCAAATTCCGTTCCCGATGCCAAGTGAGCATGACCGGCTGGGGATTCTGCGCGTGCAGGAGCGCGCGCTCCGAACCGAAGGGGAACTGCCACTGGCCGATATCGCCGCCCGCACCGAGGGCTGGAGCGGTGCCGAGGTGTGCGCCATATGGACCGAGGCGGCGCTGGTCGCGGCCAAGGATAATCGCAGTGCGATCCGGTCGGATGATCTCATGACCGCGTTCGAACGGGTTGAACGCCGTCCGGAGCTGCGCCGGCATCGAGGCTGAACGCACACGAATCCGTGCGCACGAATATGCACGATCCGGTCGATAACGATGACCACGTCAGATCATCATCAACCGGATCGTGCGAATCATCAGATCGCCGAATCACCAGCTCATCGAATCACTCACTGGCCTTGGCGTAGAGCTTGCCGCCCTGGGCGCGGAACTTCTCGCTCATCTGGTCCATGCCCGCGGCGATGTCCTCGGCGCTCATGGCGGCACCGGACCGCACGCCGCTGTCGGCGACCGCCTGAGCGGCCACATCGACGGCCGGCACCTTGCCGGAGATGGTGTCCTGCACCAGCTGCTCCTGCTGCGCCGCGTTGCCGAACTTCTTGCGGATGTTCTGGCTGATGGCCATGGAGCAGAACTTCGGTCCGCACATGGAGCAGAAGTGCGCCATCTTGGCCGGCTCGGCGGGCAGCGTCTCGTCATGGAAGGCGATGGCGGTGTCCGGATCGTAGGCAAGGTTAAACTGGTCGAGCCAACGGAATTCGAAACGCGCCTTGGAGATCGCGAGATCGCGGTCCTGGGCGTGCGGATGATGCTTGGCGATGTCGGCCGCGTGGCAGGCGATCTTGTAGGCGATCACACCCTGCTTCACATCGTCCTTGTTCGGCAGACCGAGGTGTTCCTTCGGCGTGACGTAGCACAGCATGGCCGTGCCGTAGCGGGCGATCTCCACACCGCCGATGGCGGAGGTGATGTGATCGTAGCCGGGTGCCGTATCGGTGGTAAGCGGTCCGAGCGTGTAGAACGGAGCGCCGGAGCATACCGCCTTCTCCAGTTCGATGTTCATGCGCACGGTGTCGAACGGAATGTGGCCCGGGCCCTCGATCATCACCTGCACGTCCTTGGCCCAGGCGCGCTGGGTGAGCTCACCCAGAGTCATGAGCTCGGCCAGCTGGGCGGCATCGTTGGCATCGGCCAGCGAACCCGGACGCAGACCGTCACCCAATGAGAACGCCACGTCGTACTTGGCGAAGATGTCGCACAGTTCGTCGAAGTGCGTGTACAGGAAGCTTTCCTGATGGTGCTGCAGGCACCACTCGGCCATGATCGAACCGCCACGAGAGACGATGCCGGTCACGCGGTTGGCGGTAAGCGGCACGAAGCGCAGCAGCACGCCCGCGTGGATGGTCATGTAGTCCACGCCCTGCTCGCACTGCTCGATCACAGTGTCGCGGAACAGCTCCCAACTGAGCTTGGAGGCGTCGTCCTCCACCTTCTCGAGGGCCTGATACATCGGCACGGTGCCGATCGGAACCGGGGAGTTGCGCAGGATCCATTCGCGCGTGGTGTGAATGTCGTTGCCGGTGGACAGGTCCATCACGGTGTCGGCACCCCACTTGGTGGCCCACGTGAGCTTCTCCACCTCCTCATCGATGGAGCTGGTAACCGCGGAGTTGCCCATGTTGGCGTTGAGCTTGGTGAGGAACTTCTCGCCGATGATCATCGGCTCAGCCTCGGGGTGGTTGATGTTGCACGGCATGACGGCGTGACCGGATGCCAGCTCCGAACGCACGAGCTCCACATCGCAGTTCTCGCGCTCGGCGACGAACTTCATTTCGGGGGTGATGATGCCATGGCGGGCGTACCACATCTGGGTCACCGGATGGTCTTTGGCCTTCATCGGGTTGTGACGACGGCCTCGCCATTCCTTGGTGGCCTTGCCGCGCTTCATGGCGCGCTTGCCGTCATCGGCGAGGTTGCGACGACGCCCCTCGTACTCCTCGACATCGCCACGGTCCTTGATCCATGCGAGGCGAAGAGGCTGCAGACCCTCCTTCGGATCGCACTTGGGGCCTTCGGTGCTGTAGTCGATGAACGGCGGGTTCGGTCCGACTCCGGGGGTGTCGGACAGCTTGATCTCGGTGTACGGCACTTCCAGATCGTAGGTGCCGTGCTGGTTTTCGAAATGCACGGTCTTGGTCTTGCGGATGTGCGCCTTGTCACGCTGCTTGGAGTCACGGGCGGCGATGTCGACGCGCTGCTGCTTGGCAAGCTTGGCGGCGGCCTTGGCATCCTTGGCGTTGGTGAACTTTTTCTCGGCGGCGGGTTCGGCCGAGGGTTCGGCGGCAGGCTTCTCGGCACGCTTGGCGTAACCGTGACGGGCGTCGCCACGCACCGACTTCCATGCATCCACCATGGCCTGGGCCGCGGCCTGCGGATCCGACGCCTCGGTGATCGCCTTGGTGACGAACCATCCGGCGGCCTTGGTCCCGGCCAGCGTGGCGATGTCGTCGACGGTCACTCCCCCGACGACCGCCACCGGGTACACGCAGGCCGTGGCCATGGTGTTCACACGATCCACGGTGAGCAGGGTACCGTGCTCGTCGGCGGCCGATGCGGCCTCGAGCTCGGGGGTGGCCATGTGGAACGGGGTGGCCGCGATGTAGTCGATGCATCCCTCCGGGATCTCGTTGAGGATCGGCACCAGACCCTCGATCTCGGCGGACAGGCCGATGATGGCGTCATCGCCGAGCAGTTCACGTGCCTCGCGCGGTTCCACATCGTTCGGTCCCAGATGGACACCGTCGACCTTGATGCCCTTGTTGCGGCACTGCCAGACGACGTCGGCACGACCGTCGAGCACCAGGGCGACGGAGTCCGACTTGTCGTTGTCCTCGATGATCTGGGCCACATCCTGGGCCAGACCGGCGAGATCACGGGCGGTGACGTGGCGTGCGGAAACGCGGATGAACGTCACTCCGCCACGCAGCGCGTCGTCCACCACATCGGTGATGACGCCATTGGCAATGTCCTGCGGTCCGACGACGAGCGATGCCGACAGATCGAAACCGTCACGCATCGAAACGTAGGGGAACCGTTGTGATTGTGCAGGATTCTGCATGAACTTTCCTAACTTCCTACGGCGGCATTACCCGACCAGGTTCTACGGTCTCGGACGCTTTCCGATCTCAGCCCTCGCATTTGGGCACCCGTGTGGACATGATTCACGCTAGCACTGCATACCGCGATTCCCCATATTGATCTGGCGTGTCGTAATGGTTTGTGGTAGCACCCGCCGTCATTACATGACGGCGACCGTGGATCACAGACCGAACAATGCCTTGACCCGGGCGATGATGCCTTCCTGGGACGCCTTGTCATCGGCGGTACTGACGGCATCCTTAGCAGCGGCGGAGCCGTTCGCATTGTCGTCCGTTTCGGGCTTGTCAACGCCGGACACCACGTAGGTGAACTGCACGCGATCCACGTTGGTATTGTCGGGCGCGACGAACGAATGCGGCGTGAAACCGGTACCGAGTTTGTCGTCAATGGTCTTCTGCAGTTCGTCGAGCACCTTGCGGTCGATGCCGTTGACGGATTCGGCGAGCGCCGCATTCCCTTCGGCGAGGGTTCGGGTGCCGGAGGCCGCCGTCTGCGCTCCTTCGGCCAGTTGACTGGCACCTGACTTGGCGTTTTGCGTTCCGTCGGCCAGTTCGCTTGTCCCCTGTGCGAGTGTTGACGCGCCGGAATGGAGCGTGGACGCTCCCGTTGCAAGGGTTCCGGAGCCTGAGGCGAGTTCGGATGCGCCCGCATTGACTGCGGCGGATCCGTCCGCGACCTGCTTGGCTGCGGTGTTCAGTGCGTCCAGCGAGTCGGATGGCATGGCGTTCAGTCCCTGTGCGACCTGATTCATGCCGTTGGCGAGCTGTGCGGCACCGCCGGCGACGGTGGAGGATTGCGTGGCGTCGAATTGGTTGTTCAGTGTTGCGGCACCGGTGTTGAGCGAGTCGATGCCATCGCCGAGCTGGGCGTATCCGTCGGATGCCTGCTTGAGCGCCTGGGCGCTACCGGTGTAGGCGCCGGCCGTTTGGTTGGCTTTGGCGAACGCTTCGATGGCCTGATTAAGCGCCGCCTGCTTGTCGGCGTTCTGCGGATCGACGACGTAGGCCTGCAGTGCGGTCTGCATTTGCTGCTGGGCGGCAGCGGCCTGCTGCGCCGCCTGCTGCGCGGCGGTTTCTGCGGTCTGCTGGCTTTGTTTCAGTGTTGTCTGGTACTGGCTGCTTCCAGTGCTGAGTGCACCGATGCCGCTGTGGAGGTTCTGCCAGCCGTCCTTCAGCGTCGGCTGTGAGGGGTCGTTGCTGGATTCGCCAAGCTGGTGGGCGAGCGTGTTCGCGCCTGAGGTCAGCTGTGGCACTGCCGCGGAGACAGCGCCGACACCGGTGGTGAGTGCGTTGACGCCGTTGGCGAGCTGTTGCGAACCGGAGGCCAGCGTCTGTGTGCCTTGGGCGAGTGACGTGGCACCCTGTTGGACACCCTGTGCACCGGCGGCGAGCGAGCCGGTTCCGTCCGCCAATTGCGAGGCTCCGGTGTTCACACTGCTCGCGCCATTGTGCAGCGCGGCGAGGCCCTGATCGAGCGTGTTCGCGCCGGATGCCAAGGTCGCGTTCCCATCGGCGAGCTGCGATGAACCGTCGGCGAGCTGGGTGGTGGCGTCTTCAAGCTTGCTGGTCTGTTCGGTGAGTTTCGAGGTGTCCTGCGAGCTCAGGTCGATGGCGAGGTCGAGGTTCATGCCGGCGATCTGCCATCCGGAGTATTGGAAGTCCTTGGCGGTGCCGTGGATGTGGAATGTCTGGGATTCCCCGGGCAGCACCATGGCCGAGACCACGGTGTTGCTGCCGGATGTCGCCAACGTGGCGTCGGAGTCGGTGATGTCATAGGCGTTTTGCGGGAACGTACCCTGCGCCTGCAGCACGTAGCTTTCGGAGAAGTCCTTGACGGTGTCATCGTCGTTGGCGTTGATGGCGAGCGTGATGTCGAGGTCGCCGTTCCTGCCCGCAAGGTCATCGGGGTCGATGGTCGTGCCGTCGAGCGTATAGGTGATCGCGATGGTCCATGGCAGGGGGGTGTCTGCAGCCATGTCCCCCTGGTAGTAGAACGGCTGGTCGGCGGTGGTGGTCAGTGATACGTGACCGTCCTGCTGTCGGAGTTTCTGGTCCGTCGTCAGGTTGGTGACGTTCGTGTAGTCGGATGGATCGTCGATGTCGGTTGCGGCGTTCGCATCGAACACGTTGACGACGTAGATGCCCTGTGCGGCACCGTCGGCCGCGGTTTTGACATAGACGACCTCGTTTTTCTTGCCGGATGACGGCTCTCCGATCGCGGAGGCGTCGGCTACGGTGCGCGTGGCGGATGCCGCCGTCGCGGACGGTTCCCCGGCCGAGGCGACGCCGATGCCGAAGATGGATGCGGTCAGCACGGCGATGGCGGATGATGCGGCGACGATGGATCGCAGCGAACCGCCGGATGACATGTGCATCATGGGAAAACTCCTTAGTTGGGTCTTTGACAACTGGACTACAGATAGGTGAGTTTGAATGGGTTGTATGGATGATTCGTGATCAGGTCCGCGCGATTATTTCCGCGAGGGGATGCGAAACATGGTGGTGCGCTGGATCAGTGGGTCGGTGACGCGCAGCAGCCATGGCAGGAACACGAACATCATGAGCATGGAGAGGAACGCACCGCGACCGATGAGCGTGCCGAGTTCGGAGATCACGCCGTTGGTGGCGATGAGGTTCACCGATATTCCGGCACAGATGAGGATCGTGGCGGAGGTCAGGATCGTCACGGCGGAATGGTGGATCGCCGATCGTGCGGCATCCTTCGCGTTCATGGTTCGTCGTCGGTCGAAGTATTCGCGTGCGTAGATGATCGCATAGTCCACGGCGGCGCCCAATTGCACGGCGTCGATGACGAGGTAGCCGATGTAGTTGAGGCTGCCGCCCGTCAGATACGGCACGGACAGGTTCATCCAGATGGCCACTTCGATGGCCAGGAGGATCACGATGGGAATCGAGATGCTGCGGAACATGATCATCAGCACCAGGGCGATGGAGCCGATGGAGAATATCCGCACGATCGGCGTGTCCTGGCGCACGGTATCGCGCAGATCGTAGATGCTGACCGTGTTGCCGACCAGACGGTAATCGTCGCCATAATATGCGCCAACCGTCCGTCGCATCGTCTCGACCATGTCGTAGGCGGTGTCGCTTTCCGATTCGACGTCCAATGTGATCACGATGCGCGACCAGCCATGCGACAGCACCTGATCCGCCGTGGATTCGGGCACGATTGCGGTAGGGAGCGCGCGCCCGGCCTCGGTGATGTATGAGGTCACGCCGGTGACGTGATCCAGCCGTTCGATGGCATCGACGGTCTTCTGCTCGTCGGCCCACCGGCCTTCGGGAACCATGACGACCCATGTCTCCGATTTGCCGAATGCGTCGTCGATACGCTTGCTCTCCCGTTCCTGCACGCTGCCGGGTGCGGTCATGCCGGACGCGCCGTAGACGAAATCGTTGCGATCCTGCGCCAGATAGGAAGGAACCGCGCAGACGATGATGACCAGTGCCGCCGGCAGCATGATCCTCTGGCAGACTTCGGCGAATCGGCGGAACGACGGCAGCAGGTAGCGGTGGCGCAACGCGTTCAGCGGCTTCAGCATCATGAGAATCAGGCATGGCATGAGGAACATGACGGACAGGAAACTGAACACGATGCCCTTGGCGAGCACGACGCCCATGTTCACGCCGATGCCGAAGCGCATGACGGTGAGCGACAGGAATCCGAAGAACGTGACGGCAGCACTGGAGAGCACAACGGAGAAGCCGCGCATCATCGCGTGTGCCATGGCTTCTTCGGGGTCGACGTACCGTTGCTGCTCCCTGCGGAACGTGTGCAACAGCACGATCGCGTAATCCATGGATACAGCCAGCTGCAGAATGGCACCACAGATCTGGCTGATGAACGAGATCTCCCCCAGCACGATGTTCGTACCCATGTTGATGACGACAGCCACGCCGATGACGATGAGGAAGATCACCGGTTCGAACCACGAGTTTGACGTGAGCAGCAGAATCAGCACCACGACGGCCACGGCCGCAAGCATGATATAGACTACCTGCTGCGCCGTGGACTGCTGGGCGTCGGCGGTGCTGACGGCGTCGCCGGACATCGACACGCGGGTCGCGCCATCCCGTTCGGCAACGGCACGGGTATCCCGCAACGCCGTCGGACCCTTGTCCGATTCGACGGTGAGCTGGTACAGATATCCGTCGTCGGTCTTCCATGTCGATACCGTCTTGGCATCCTGCACGGAGGCCGGCTGCCTGATATCGACGACGCTGCCGAGCCACATGACCTCGGTCACGCCATCGACGTCGGCGAGTTCCTTGGAGATCGTCTCCGCCTGCGCGGCGTCGATGCCTTCGGCATACAGACGGGCATTGGGAGTGCCACCGCCGAATGCGGATTTCATGTCGTCGAGCGCGACGACGGACGGGGAATCCTTCGGCAGATAGTCCGTCATCGAATAGTTCACGCCAACGTACGGATATATCACTCCGCACACGAGAGTAAGCAGGGCGAAGAACCCCACCACCCATCGGCGGTGATGCAGCAGCCCCTTGCAGACGTTCAGCATGGTTTTCGTCTTCCGTTTCCACAGTGCCATACGACAGGTGATCCCTCGCACGGCAGTCATCACACAACAACCGATATATATGCAACATATGAACATTAACCAACAGTTGTTGTTTTACAATTGGCATTATGACAACGACGACATCGGGAAACAACCGCCACCGAAGGCAACGAACGTCGCCTAGACGACAAGATAATCAACAAGTGTTGTTTATCTCGAATATCGATGTCCCGAACCGAAAGCGAGAACCATCATGGACCGTCGAATGCGTCGAACCCGTACGCAACTGCTGCGGGCCCTCATCAGCCTGTTGGAGACCAAGCCACTGAACGACATCACAGTGACGGAACTGACAAGAATCGCCGACATCAACCGAGCCACGTTCTACGCGCACTACAAGGACGTGTACGAACTGTTCGACGAACTGAAAACCGAATGCTGCATCATGCTCCGCGAACTCATCGTGCGGCACGCCGAGGAGATCCAGCATGGCGACACAGCCGGTATTACCCGGGAGATCTTCGAATACTTCGACGACAACGAGCAGATGTTCACGCTGCTGACGTACAACGGGGACACGACGCTATACGGCGACATCATCATCACCCTGCAGAATGCGCTCGCCGAAACGGTGCTGCCTGTTAAGTGCGGGGAGCATTTCTCGAACCGTCGAACGGTCAATCGCGACGATCATCAGGAAATGATGCTGTTCGTCTACCAATTCGACTTCATCGTGGGCGGGCTGGTGAGCCTTCTTCAGCGATGGTTCACCAACGGCCGCAAGGAAAGCGTGGAAACCATGGCGGCCCTGGCCGACAACTACGTGCAGCGCATCGGCCCCGAGGCGTTCGAGCGCAGCATGAGCCTGATCGAAGCCGACGGCGCCAAAGTCGTCGCCCGGACCGTCTAGCGACCGTCGGACCGAAGAAACGAGCACGCGATCCACAGCCGCACACGCGAGGATTCCCGCCCCAGATCCAGTCCGAGCAACCGCTCGATTCTGTCGAGACGGTTCTCCACGGTGTGTCGATGCACTCCCAGCGCCTTGGCGGCATCGTCATCGCCGACGATCAACCATGCACGACGGTCGTAGACGCCTAATACGGCGGCCTTGGATCCGGACACGATACCACCGGAATCCATCGCCGCATACAGTCGCTCCACTACACACACCATGTACGCCGTGCGTTGCGCACGTCACGCCATGCGATCAACCCTCTTCTCATTCCTGCGCGATGGTGGTGTCGGCGAGCTTGTACTCGCCCAACGTGGTGACGGAGAAGTCCTTCACCTGATCACGGACGGCAAACAGTCCCGGCTTGTACACCAGCGGGATCTCCGGCGCATCGTCGGCGATGATCTGCTGCACCTGCGCGTAGTACCTGAGTCGGGTGTCGCGATCGGAATCGGCGGCCGCCTTCTTGATCAGATCGTCCACCTGCGGATTGGCGTACCCGGAATTCACGTTCGCACTGGACGAGAACATGTACTGCATCCATTCGTCGGGATCGGAGATGTCGTTGGTCATCTCGAACATGGCCACGTCGAAGTCGCCGGACGTGCGGTTGGAGTACACGGTGGTGGAATCCAGCGTCTGCAACGTCACGTCCACGCCAAGGTCCTTCCACGACTCCTGCAGGATCTGCGCGAGCATCGCCTTCTCCGGATCTCCGGACTGCACCTGAATCGTCAGCGAGAAATGCTTGGGGGCGTTCGACTTGGCGAGTTCCTCCTTCGCCTTCTCCATGCTGTATCGCAGATCCTTCACATCTTTGGAATATCCCATGAGGTTCTTCGACAGCATGGAATTCGCCGACTCGGCCTGACCGTAGTACACGGCGCGCACGATGGCTTGCTTGTCGATGGCGTAGGCGAGCGCGCGGCGTACATGCACGTCATCGAGTGGCTTCTTGCGGTTGTTGAGGTTCACCCAGATCAGCGACGTAGAGGGGAACGACGCCACGTGCACGTTCTTGGTCTTGTTGAGCGCCGACACGGACACGGCCGTGGGGAATTCGTCAATCTGCGCCTGTCCGGACTGCACCATCTGGCTGCGCGTGTTGGCATCAGACACGTATTTGAAGGTCACCGAGTTGAGTTTGGGCTTGCCCTTCTCCCAGTAGTCGTTGTTGCGGACGAATTTGATGTAGTCGCCCTTCTTCCATTCGCCCACCTTGTATGGGCCGGTGCCGATGGGGTTGGATCGAAACGCCGTTTCGCTCATACCGGCGAAGTCGGCGGGCATGATCGAGATGGCAGACATCGACAGGTCGCTGAGCAGCGGGGCCCACGGCTCCGACAGATCGATGCGCACCGTGTAGTCGTCGATCACGTCCACGCCGCTGATCGCCTCGAACAGGAACTGCCACGGCTTGTCGTCGCGGGCGGTTCGGGCGAAGTCGATGGAGAACTTCACGTCCTTGGAGGTCATTTCGGTGCCGTTGTGGAATTTCACACCGTGCCGCAGGTGGAACGTCCACGACAGCTGGTCGGCGGACTCGTCCCATGATTCGGCGAGTCCGGGTTCTACGCCGGAACCGTCGGCCTTGTTGCGGGTGAGCGTCTGATAGACCTGCTGGATCGCCCAGATATCGCCATTGCTGTAGCCGGTGGCGGGCAGCATGTCGGTGGTTTCCAGCGAGCGCGCCACGACGAGGTCCTGCGTGTCGGCCGCGGTCGAATGGGATCCGCATGCGGATACGGATATCATCATCACGGCGGCGAGCACCATGGCCGCCGCCTTGCTCAGCATCGGGATCATTCGCATCATGCCTGCTCCTCGTCGTGTTCGACATCGTTCGTTCCGGCCGCCAGTCGTTCCACGTATGCGCTGGACAGTTTGGGGATGGCGTCGATCAGACGCCGTGTGTAGGCGTTGGCGGGGTGGCTGAACACCTGTTCGGTGGGGCCTTCCTCCACGAGGTCGCCGTGGTAGATCACGTAGGTGCGTTCGCAGATGGATCGCACGATGTTGAGGTCGTGCGAGATGAACAGGATCGACAGGTCGAGCCGCTTGTTGAGGTCCATGAGCAGGTTGATGATGCCCGCCTGTACGGAGACGTCGAGCGCGGCGGTGGGTTCGTCGGCTATGAGCAGCCATGGGCGTACGGCGAGCGCGCGGGCGATGGCGACTCGTTGGCGTTGTCCGCCGGACATTTCCGCCGGCAGGGCGTCGAGCATTTCGACGGGCAGCTCGACCAGGTTCATCAGGTATTCACAGTATTCGTCCGCCTGCGTGACCATGACCACCTTGTGGTAGAGGATTACTTCGCGCAGCATCTTGCGTACGGTCAGGCGCGGGTCGAGTGAGGCGTACGGATCCTGGAAGACCATCTGGATCTCGCGCCACTGTTCGCGGGTGCGTTTGCGGCCAAGTTCGTGTCCGTCGAATTCGATGGTTCCCGTGTAGTTGTCGTTGAGTCCGACGACGGCTCGGGAGATGGTGGACTTGCCAGATCCGGATTCGCCGACGAGTCCGACGATCTCGCCGAGGTCCACGTGCAGATCGGCGTGCTTGACCGCAGTGAACCGGGTTTTGCGACCGTGCTGACGGGTGACGAATTCGATGTTCAGCCCGCGTACGTCGAGCAGTCTGGTCTGGTGGGGCTGCGGCTGGGATGATTCTCCGAACGGGTTGACGATGCGTCCTTCGTTGCCTGTCTGTTCGGCCTTGGCTTCGGCCGTTTCGATCATGTCGTTCCATGTGGCCATGATCATGCTCCTTTCCGGCCGCTGTCGGCGTTGCCGTCGCTGTTGTCGACGCTGTTGTCGACGCCCCCGTTGTCATCTCCGGTCTTGGCGGCCTTCATGACGCCCTTGAGGTACGGCGTGGAGCTGAGCAACTGCCGCGTGTACGAATCCTTGGGCGTGTCGAAGACGTCGCGCAGGGTGCCTTCTTCGACGATCCGTCCGTGGTAGATCACACTGAGTGTTCCGCATAGTTGCGAGACAACGGCCAGATCGTGCGTCACGTACAGTAGTGCGGTGCCGGAGTCAGCGATGGACCGGAAGATGTCGAGGATCTGCTGCTGGATGGTCACGTCGAGCGCGGTGGTTGGTTCGTCGCAGAGCAACACCTTGGGTTTGCATGCGATGGCGGCGGCAATCATCACGCGTTGGCGCATGCCGCCGGACAGTTCGAACGGATAGGAGTCGAATCGGTCCTCGGGGTTGGTGATACCGACGCTTTCCATGAGTTCAATGGCTCGGGCGCGGGCGTCGGCACGGCTGAGATGCTCCTGTTCGCGCAGTGCGTCCACGATCTGCCAGCCGACCTTCATGATCGGATTCAACGCCACGGCCGGCTCCTGAAATACCATGGACACGCCCTTGCCGCGTATGACGGGATCGTAGTTCGGCGCTGACGGTCCCAGCACTTCCTTTCCGCAGACCTTGATGCTTCCGGAACGATAATGTGCGCCCTTGGAGAACAGCCCCATCACGGCGCGCAATGTCAGGCTCTTGCCGGATCCGGATTCGCCCACGAGGCCATGGGATTCGCCGGGGCGTACGCGGATGGTGAGGTTTTTCACCGCGGGGACGCGTTCGCCGTGCTTGTCCACGTCGATGGTGAGATCGACGATCTCAAGCGCGTATTCGTAGTCCGGTGTGGTCTTGCCGGATGTGGTCATGTCAGTCGCAGTCATGTCAGCGCCTCACTTTCAGCACGTTGGCGAGTCCGTCGCCGATGAACGACAATGCCAGAGAGATCAGGATGATAACGATGGTGGGGATGACGGTAAGGCTGTAGACGCCGGCGGCGAGGAACTGCTGACCGTCGTTCATCATTTGTCCCCAGTCGGGGGTGGGCGGCACGATACCGAGTCCGAAGTAGCTCAGGGTGACGATGATGCCAAGGTTCACGACGATGTCGCTCATGGCGTAGACGATGCCCTGCGATGCGATGTTGGGGATCACGTGACGGAACAGCACCCAGCCGTCGGTGAAGCCGGACGCCTTGCAGCTGGCGATGAACTCGCGGTCGCGCAGGATCAGCGTCTCACCGCGGCTGATGCGCGTGTACGGCACCCATGACACGGCGGAGATGGCAATGAAGATGGACATGCCGCCATTACCGAGCACGAATACGAGCACGATGACCAGCACGTAGAACGGGAACGATGAGACCAGATCGGCGAGTCGCATGATCACGGTGGGAACGGCGCCATCGAAGTATCCTGCGATCGCTCCCAGAATCGTGCCAATCACCAGCGGGGTGAACACGGCCATCACGGCGACGAACAAATCGATGCGGCCGCCGTACAGCAGTCGCGCCCAGATATCACGACCGTACTGGTCGGTGCCGAGCGGGTGGGCGGAGGACGAGCCGAGCATGGCCTCACGCAGGCTCTGATGGGTGGGGTCATACGGGGTGAGCAATGGTGCGGCGATGATGAGCAGCGCGATCAGACTGAGCATCACGCATCCGATGACGAGTTCCGCACCGATGCGTTTCCGGCTGCGCGGCTTGGATCCGGTGAGTTTGATCTTGGCGTAATCCTTGTTGGCCTGTGCCACGGGGATCTTGGTTTCCGACATGTCGTTCTCCTCTCTCATCCGCGCTTGGCGGCGCGCGGATCGAGGGCGCCGTATACGAGGTCGGTGATCAGATAGACCAGCACCACGATGATGCCGAACACCACGGTGAGGGTCTGCACCACGGGAAGGTCGCGCTTCATCACGGAGTCCATAAGCAGCTGACCAAGCCCGGGCACGGCGAATACATTCTCCACCACGAGCGTGCCGCCCACCAGGAATCCGACCTGAATACCGAGCACGGAGACCGCGGAGATGGAGCCGTTGCGCAGCGCGTAGTTGAACAGCACCGCCCGGCCGCTTAATCCCTTGGCCCGGCCGAAGTTCACGTATTCGCTGTTCACGGAGTCCTGCAGCGACTGGGTGAGACTGCGGATGATGATCGGCGCGATCGACACCGCCACGGCGAACGACGGCAGGATGAGGGCGGCAACGTCGACGCCGCCGGACACCGATCCGATGGGGAACCATCCGAGTTGGATGGCAAAGATCTGTAGCAGGATCGCGCCGAGGAAGAATGTGGGCCAGCCCTGTGCCACGGCGTTGAGTATGCGCACGAACTCGGTCACCACGCGCGATCCGCTGGTGGCCACCCAGACGCTCAACGGCAGGGCGATGATCACAGCGAACACCGCGGCCAGCACCATGATGATCAGTGTGACCGGCAGTCGGGTGGCGATGAGCTCGACCACCGGCGCCTTGGCGGAGTACGAGGTGCCGAGATTGCCGGTGCACAGGTCACCGAGGAACCGCAGATACTGCTGCCAGAGCGGATCGTTCAGTCCCCAGGATTCGCGTAGCGCCTCGAGCGCCTGCTTGCTGGCCTTGGGACCGAGGGCCTGCACGGCGGGATCACCGGGGGTGAGCTTCAGCAGGAAGAAGGTGAGCGTGGCACAGCCCCACACGGTGGGGATAAGCAGCAGCAGCCGTTTCCCTATGTATAACCATTTCGATCCACTCATGGCTTGCTTCCTCTCATATAGGCATCTGTAAGGGATTGTTCCTCACGAGAGGGGGTCAAACAATGGACGTTCAGTGAGTACTCTTCATCAAATTGGACATGATATCCATAGCATCGTCATCGTGAAACAATAGGGTCGCAATATTCGGAATCATCGGCGAATCGTTGATTTTGCAACGAAATGACACCCATGGGAATGGCTGCGGGACATCCATCCCGTAACACACGGCACACATGACCGCAGGAAGAACATAACGTGGAATTTACACAGGACGCGGAACGGCGTGATCATACGACCTCATGATTGCACGACTACGGCGACTACGCGGACGGCGCGGACTATCCGCGCAGGAACGAGCAGGCGATCCACAGGCGTACGCGCGACGCCTCCTGCCTCAGATCCAGTCCGAGGACCCGTTCGATCTTGGACAGACGATTCTCCACGGTGTGCCGATGCACGCCGAGCGCCTTGGCGGCGGCCCCCACGTTGAACGAGACGGCGAACAGTTCGCGGATGGTGGCCATCAACGTATCCGACTCCTGACGGGGAAGCCGTCGCAACGGTGCCAGCAACTCGGACGCATACGCCACAGCCAGTTCAGCATGAATCAGCTCGTGGGCGGAGATATCGGCAAACTCACGCCCTTCGCCATTAAGCCGGATACGGTACATGTCCTGAACGGCCGACGCAAACCCGTCCTTCAGCGCACGCCATGAGGGGCAGATGACTGACCCGCAGTCGCAGTCGTCGCGCATGCACAACGCGCCCAGCACCTCCGACGCATCGTCGTCACCGACGATCAGCCATAGACGCCGATCGTACACGCCGAACACCGCGGCACCGGATTCAGGAATGATTCCTCCGGAATCCATCACCTCGTACAGGCGATCCACTACGTCATCGCCGTCCACACAGATTAATCGCAACGGCGGCCGCGGTACGGCATGCCACAGCTCCCCCGCCATCGGCAGCAACGTCTCGCCCTGCCCATCGGCGAACGCGGCGAACATCGCGGTACGCAGACGGCCGATGCGTCTGCCGGACGACTGCAGTCGCGGCACCACGACCGACAGCACGTCGGCGGCGGCCATGGTCAGCGAACGCAACTGCACGTCGGTCCGCGCATTCCGGGGTGCGCTGGCCACCATGATGCCGGTGAGCACGCCGCCACGCCCGCCAATCGCCGCACCGGAGCCCGCCATCGAACCACCGACCGAACCGCCGGAGGATGCGGACGGATCGCGTACCACGCAGGCGCAGCAGCTATGCCCATTCTGCACGCCAAACACGGTGGTCAACGCCGGATTGGCTTGGGACTGGGCGGCCTTGGCGGCCAATCGCATGGCCCAATCCTGGGCTTGTTTGCCGAAGGTGCGGTTAGAGATGTCAACCACCGTGCCATCGGCGTCGACGTAGGCGGCCCACCCGCCGAGCAGTCTGGCCATGGTGGAGATCACGCCGTGCAGCGGGTCCTCGCCGGATGCGGATTTGAGCATCTGCCGTTGCATGAGCAGGGACCGTCGCATGGTCTCGTCATGCCGGTCGGCGATGGCCTTCGAGACGGTTTTGACGACGGCAAGGAACGGGATCCTCAGCGGTACGTCGAACATCGGCAGACCGCCGCGGGCGGCCGCATCGAGCAGGGCGGCCGGCGCGGACGGGTGCTTGACCCCTACGCCGAACCCGATGGCGAGCACGCCCGCCTGCACCAGCTGAGACACATAGCAGTCGCACCACTGCCGATAGGCCTCCCGCTCGTCGGTGAAGCGGGCCGGCAATCCCACCGCCTTGCGCGCGGCAACCAGCAGAGCGTGATCATCGGCGGCGTCCATAGGTTCCGTGGGAAAGTTCGTGCCGGTGGTAAGCAGCACCTCGCCGGGCTCGCTCCACATGGCAATGTCGGCGATCTCCGCGGGATGCACCCACGATATGGGCCGGTCGAGCGCACCCGACTCACCGGGGCAGGTCAGAACCAGCCCCAGTTCCGGGTCGGCGAGCAGACGACGAAGCGTAACGCCGTCGGATGACGGGTCACGCTTCGAGGATGATGATTCGGCGGTCATATCGGTTGCAGGCTGCGGACTACTGCAGGGATTCGTTGTACCGATTCACGGCGAGGGTGCGCTTGGAACCGGCGAGGTTCTCGAGCACCAGACGGCGCAGGGCACGATCGGCGTCCTCGTGATCGGCGAGCCAGGCGTCGCCGGCGGATACCAGCGAGGCCGGATCGGCATAGCCCGGGTACAGGCCGTTGAGCAGCGTTTCCGCCATGTGGTAGGTTTTGTTCTTCCACACCCAGTCGATCACGGTGAAGTATTCGTCGACGTACGGGTCGGCGAGCTCGCGGCTGTCGGTGCCGGAGAAGGCGTAGGCCACGGATTCCATCTGCGAGTTGGTCAGCTCGTCGTTGTGCAGGGCCTGATCCCATGCCCAACGCTTGGCCTCAGCGGTGTTGATCGCGGCCTTGGCACCCACGGCGAACTCACGGTTCTCCGTGGTGTCGCGGCGGGCGAGCTCGGCGTCGATGTCGGCGACGTCGATCAGACCCTGGTCGGCGAGCGCGTGGATCAGCGACCAGCGCAGGTTGTTGTCGATGTCGAGGCCCGGCAGCGTGAGCGTGCCGTCGAGCAGGCCGCGCACGTGTGCTTCGAATTCGCTGTCGTGACCGTAACCGAGGTAGGCCTTGAGCAGCTGGAACTGGTTGTCGGACCCGGCCTTGGCGTCAAGCGTCAGGGTCCACAGGTTCCTGGACACGTCCTCGAGCACGGCGGCGCGGCGGGCGGAGGCCACGTAGTGGTGCGCGGTGGTGCTGATCTGCGCGATCGCGTAGCGGAAGGTGGTGGATTCGGTTTCGCTGGCGAGCGCCTTGAGGCTCACGGCGATGAAGTCCTCGGCGGGCAGTTCGCCGTCGCGGGTCATGTCCCACAGGCTCAGCCACACCACGGCGCGGGTGAGCGCGTCGGAGAAGCGGTGGAGATTCTTCAGGGCGAAGTCGAGCGAGACGCTGTCGAGACGCAGCTTGGTGTAGGTGAGGTCGTCGTCGTTCACCAGGATGAACGCCGGACGCTTGAGTCCCACGGCGTCGGCCACCTCGGTCAGTTCGCCGTCCACGTCGAGTTCGAAGCGCTTGGTCCGGGTGACCGCACCGTTCTCGTCCACGTCGTAGAAGCCGACGGCGAGACGGTGCACGCGCAGCACGTTATGATCGACCGGGGCACTTTGACGCAGTGCGAGCCTGGTGATCGTATCGTCGGCGGCGGTCTCCAGTTCGGTGGCGATGGTGTTGATGCCGGCGGATTCGAGCCACTGACGGCTCCATGCCTTCAGGTCGCGGCCGCTGGTCTGTTCGAGTTCGTCGAGCAGGTCGGCCAGCGTGGCGTTGCCGTACGAGTGGGCGGTCAGGTAGTTGTGGATGCCCTGGAAGAAGCGATCACGGCCCACGTAGAACACGAGCTGCTTGAGCACGGACGCGCCCTTGGCGTAGGTGATGCCGTCGAAGTTCACGTACGTGTCGTTGAGATCGTTGATGGGAGCGACGATCGGATGCGTGGTGGGCAGCTGGTCCTGACGCAGGGCCCAGCTCTTCTCGCCGGCGCAGAACGTGGCCCAGTCGTTCGACCAGTCGGTGGCTTCGGCGGTGGCGAGCGTGGACATGAATTCGGCGAACGATTCGTTGAGCCACAGGTCGTTCCACCACTTCATCGTGACCAAGTCGCCGAACCACATGTGGGCGAGCTCGTGCAGGATGGTCTCCACGCGGCGGTTGGCCAGCGCGTCGGTCACCTTGGATTCGAACACGTAGGAGTCGCGGATCGTCACGGTGCCGATGTTCTCCATGGCGCCGGCGTTGTATTCGGGGACGAACAGCTGGTCGTACTTGGCGTACGGGTAGGGCACTCCCCACTGGTCGTTGTAGAACGCGAAGCCCTTCTTGGTGATGTCGAACAGGTAGTCCACGTCCTTGGCCATGGCGTCCTTGAGCGCCTGACGGCAGTAGATGCCCATGGGCACGGTGCGGCCGTCCTCGTTCGCGTAGTCGGTGTGCCAGCTGGCGTACGGACCGGCCACGAGGGCCGTCAGGTAGGAGCTCATCGTGGGCGTGGTGGCGAATGTCCAGCGGCGTGCGGTTTCGGCGGTCTTGTCGCCGAGCGTACCGGGTTCGGTCGTCTGGTCCAAGTCCTCGACGGATGCCACGGTACCGATGGAGATGACGTCCCACGACTTGGGTGCGGTCACGGTGAAGTCGAACGTGGCCTTGATGTCGGGTTGGTCGAATACGGCGTACATGCGGCGGGCGTCCGGGACTTCGAACTGCGTGTACAGGTACACGTTGCCGTCGGAGGGGTCCACGCTGCGGTGCAGTCCCTCGCCGGTGGTGGAGTAGCGGCACAGCGCACTGACCTCGACCGTGTTGTGCTCGGCCAGACCGGCGAGCGCCACGCGGGAGTCGGCGTATGCCGTGGCGTCGAGTGCAACGCCGTTGAGCGTGATGGATTCCACGGAGTCGGCGATCAGATCAAGGTAGGTCGACTCCCCCGGTTTGGCGTCGAAGGTGACGGTGGTGTTCGAGACGAAGGTCTTTGCGCCCTTCGTCAGGTCGAGTTCCACCGTGTATGCCGCGTGCGAGACGATTCCCGCGCGTTCCTCGGCTTCGATTCTGGTGAGATTGGCTCCCGGCATGGTTTCCCCTTCCTTGTTCGCGGTTCTGCCTGTTCGTTGTCGTTGATGCCG
The DNA here is from genome assembly GCF_006408715.1 of Bifidobacterium sp. UTCIF-39. NCBI lineage: Bacteria > Bacillati > Actinomycetota > Actinomycetes > Bifidobacteriales > Bifidobacteriaceae > Bifidobacterium > Bifidobacterium sp. UTCIF-39. The sequence goes on from NZ_JEOG01000006.1 coordinate 156,778, forward strand.
ACCGATGGCCGCGCCCGCCATGGGCGTGTACCGGTACGGCGTACGTGTTGGTGTTGGTACGTGGTGCGGATATGCACGGATATGCGTAGGCCCCCCTCATGCGAGGGGAGCCTGAATCGTTGGCGCGACTACTCTTCCACGTCCTGCGCGATGTCGGCCACGACGGGCACGATCATCGGACGGCGGTGCAGTTTGCGCGCCACCCAGTTACCCAGCGTGCGGCGCATGATCTGCTGCAGCTGGTGGGTACTCTTGGTGCCCTGCATCATGGCGTCCTCGAGGTTCTGCACGATCTGCGACTGCACCTGACGGAATTCGCTTTCGTCCTCGGCAACGGCGTTGAGGTAGATCTTCGGGCCGTTGACCACTTCGCTGGTCTCGGTGTCGACCACGACGAAGCTGGAGACGAAGCCCTCGGTGCCGAGGATGCGACGCTTCTCGAGCTCCTCGTCGGTGAGCTCGCCGACCGAGTCGCCGTCCACGTACACGTAGTTGCACGGCACGGAGCCGACGATGGCGGCCTGACCGTGGTAGAGATCCACCACGTCGCCGTCCTCGGCCAGCACCACGCTCTGCGGGTCGACGCCGGTCTTCACGGCTATCAGGCCGTTGGCCACGAGGTGGCGGTTCTCACCGTGGATCGGCATGGCGCACTTGGGCTTGACGATGTTGTACATGTACAGCAGCTCGCCCTCATTGCAGTGACCCGACACGTGCACGGCGGCGTTGTCGCGGTTCACCACGCGGGCGCCCATCTGCACAAGCTTGTTGATCACCTTGTACACGCCATGCTCGTTGCCCGGAATCAGGGAGCTGGCCAGGATCACGGTGTCGAACTCGTTGACCTTGATGTACGGGTGGTTGCCGTCGGCGATACGGCCGAGCGCGGCCATCGGCTCACCCTGGGATCCGGTGCACATGAAGACGAGCTTGTCGTCCTGCACGTCCTCGGCCTGCTTCATGTCGATGACGGTGTTCTCGGGGATGTGCAGGTAGCCCAGATCGGAGGCGATGCCCATGTTGCGTACCATCGAACGGCCCACGAACACCACCTTGCGCCCGTACTTGTGCGCGGCGTCGACCACCTGCTGCACGCGGTGCACATGGCTGGAGAAGCTGGCGACGATGATCTTGCGCTTGGCTTCGGCGAACACGCGGTCGAGTGCCGGGCCGATGGACGTCTCCGGCTTGACGAAGCCCGGAACCTCGGCGTTGGTGGAATCCATCATGAGCAGGTCCACGCCCTGCTCGCCCAGACGGCCGAACTCCACCAGATCGGTGATGCGGTGGTCGAGCGGCAGCTGGTCGAGCTTGATGTCGCCCGTGTCGATGAGGCTGCCGGCCGGGGTCTTGACGAACACGGCGAGCGCGTCGGGGATGGAGTGGGTCACGGTGACGAACTCGAGGTTGAACGGACCGACCTTGAGACGATCACGTCCCTCGACCTCCACCTTGGTGGGGTTGAGATGATGCTCCTTGCACTTGGCGTCCACGAAGCCGAGCGTGAGCTTGGAGCCGATCAACGGGATGTCGGGACGGAGCTTGAGCAGGTAGGGCACGCCGCCGATGTGATCCTCGTGGCCGTGCGTAAGCACCAGCGCCTCGACCTTGTCGAGACGGTCCTTGATGTAGCTGAAATCAGGCAGGATCAGATCGACGCCCGGCTGCTCCTCCTCGGGGAAGAGCACACCGCAGTCGATGAGCAGCAGGTGACCGTTGTATTCGATCACGTTCATGTTGCGGCCGATCTCGCCAAGGCCACCCAGCGGCACGATGCGCATGGATCCCTTGCGGTACTTCGGCGGTGCGATCAGCTCCTGACGCTGGCCCCTGGACTGCTGGGCGGGCCTGCGGCCGCGACGGGATCCACCGCTCCTGCGGGATCCGCCGCGCTTCTTGGCGGTGTTGGAATTATTGGTGTTTGTTTCTTTGACCATTCTCTTGTTTTTCCGTTTGTTTCTTGCCCCCGCCTATACGGGAGCGACGCTTGGTTGGTCCGCTCAGAGCAGACCGGCAGCGCGCATGCCCTCCTCGGCCTTGGCGATCTGTGCGGCGTTGGGGCCGATGTTCGGCAGACGCATGGTGGTGTCGGGAATGTATCCCCTGACCTTGCAGGCGGCCTTGGCCATCACTGCCTGATAGCCGTCACCGTTCAGGGAGTGCACCAGCGGTGCCAGCTGGTTGGCGAGACGGCGTGCGGTGGCGATGTCACCCTCGTCGAACGCCTCGACGAGACGGCGCATGGGATTGCTGGCCACATGCGCGATCACCGAGATGATGCCGACTGCGCCGATGGACAGGAACGGCAGGAACAGACCGTCATCACCGGAATACCATGCCAGACCGGTGCGTTGCTGCTTCTCCACGGCCGCGGCGAGATCACCGGTGGCGTCCTTGACGGCCTTGACATGCTCGAGTTCGGCGAGACGATCATACGTTTCGATGGACACCTTCAGTCCGGTACGACCCGGCACGTCGTACACGATGATCGGCTTCTCGGCGACCTCATCGACGGCCTTGTAATGACCGACGATGCCTTCCTGACTCGGACGCGAATAATACGGCATGACGACGAGCACGGCGTCCGCGCCAGCCTCCTGGGTCTGCTCCACCATACGCACGGTGTGCGCGGTGTCGTTGGAACCCGCACCGGAGATCACCGGCACGTCCACGACCTCCTTGACGGCCTTCACCAACGCGACCTTTTCATCCATGTGGGTCACCGGCGATTCGCCGGTCGTGCCGTTGACCACCAGACCATCGGCGCCGTCGGCGACCAGATGACTGGCCAAAGCCTGAGCGGCCTCATAATCCACATTGCCATCCGCGGTCATCGGCGTGACCATAGCGGGAAGGATACGCCCGAACGGGGCAGGGTCGAGAAGATGCATTGTACCGTCACTCATATCGCTTACCGTACTTCGGATTGTGGACTCGGACAGGACGATGTCCACAATACGCAGACGTGGTCTACTCAGTTGCGGCGGGGAACGCGGCAGCCGCCTTGTCGATCAGACGATCGAGCAGATCGGTGCCACGCATCACGCCGGTCCATGGATTGGCGTCGTACCCGTAGACGATGCCCGCCAACGCTCCGGCCACCGCGGCAGTGGTATCGGTGTCACTACCCAGATTCACCGCCTCGCGCACACAGTCCGCATAGCAGTCGGTCGTCGTCAGACACCAGAACGCGGCTCCGAGCGTGGCCAGCACAAATCCGCTGGAACGAACCTCACTACGCGATGTGACATGCGGATCCGGCACCTCGGCGATGGCCCAGGCCCTGTCGATCGCCGCAGCACGGCGATCCCGAATATCACTGTCATCATCGGCATCGCCGTCGGATGTGGAAGCCAGCCAGGCGGGCGACTCCGCGATCAGCAGACGCGCGGCGTGAATGAAACGCACACACGCACTCGTGCTGATCTCATGCGCATGCGTGATCGCACTCACCGCACGGATGTCATCATCGGAGCAGTCGACGAACGCAAGCGGGATGATGCGCATCAGACTGCCGTTGCCGTTGTCGCGCTCGCCGTCCCGTCCTTTGCCGCTGGCCAGGGCATAGCTGGTCGTGCGGCCGATGTCGAACACCTTGCCGTCGGGCGTATACTCGCCGTTGCGCGCCCACGCGACGAACCTGCCACGCATGTCGTCGACGTTCACCGTGCCGTTGTTGTCGGCGAGCGAATCCAGCGTGCCGAGCATCATCGCGGTGTCGTCGGACCATGTGCCGGCGGGCTGGTCGTGCGTGCCGTGGCCGATCATGTCGACGCAGCGGAAGGTGTCCCGCGGATTGAACTCGTACGGCACGCCGAGCGCGTCACCAACCGCCTGCCCATATACGGCCGCCCTGAGCGTCGCCGCCATCACATCATTCAGCATTGTGAAACCTCCATAACCGTACGTATCGTACCCGCCGCATCCGGCGTATCTGCCGTATCCGACGCATCCGGCGCAACCGTCGCAACGGCGGATGATGTTCTGCCTGATTTACAGATCAAGGAACTTGTCAAGGCCGATGGTCAAACCGGGGTGCGCGGACACGCTGCGCACGGCGAGCAGCACGCCCGGCATGAAGGAGCCGCGGTCGAAGCTGTCGGCGCGGATGGTGAGCTGTTCTCCGGCGTTGCCCAGCAGCACCTCCTCATGCGCGTTCAGGCCGCGCAGACGCACCGCGTGCACGTGGACGCCGTCGATCACCTGGCCGCGCGAGCCGCCGTCGGTTTCGGTGGCGTCGGGCATGGGGCCGAGTCCCGCGGCGCGGCGGGCGTCGGCGATGGTGTGCGCGGTGTGGATGGCGGTGCCGCTGGGGGCATCCACCTTGTTCGGATGATGCAGCTCCACGACCTCCGCGGATTCGAAGTATCGGGCGGCCAGACCGGCGAAGTAGTCGGCCAGCACGGCGGAGATGGCGAAGTTCGGCGCGATGAACACGGCCTGGTCCTTGCGCGGAGCGGCGGCGAGTGCGGCACGAACCTGATCGAGCTTCTCGTCGGTCCAGCCGGTGGTGCCCACCACCACGTCCACGCCCTGACCGATCAGCGCGAGCACGTTGTCCAGCGACACGGACGGCACGGTGAACTCCACGGCCACGTCGGTGTTGTCCGGGTTCACCTGCGTCAGATCGTCGCCGGCGTCGAGCGCCAGCGCCAGTTCGGTGTCGTCCGCCTGAGTGACGGCGTTGACCACATTGCCGCCCATACGGCCCTTGGCACCGATCACGGAAACCTTGATCATCGATATCTCCTTTGCATCGTGATGCTGTCTACCAGCGTGTTTGATGTGCTCCAGTTGGTTTGTTCTGTATATATGTGTCTATCATCACCGGTCGAACCGTCACCCAGTCACCGGTCGAACCGTGCGCGCAGAATCCGTATCGTCTTCGGCAGCATGATCGTGAACGCGGTCAGTCCGAGAATCCACAGCGGGTATTGGATGAGCACGGCCATGCGCATCGCATGATCGGTGTACAGGTTCGGGTTGGTGGCGCCCTGCGCGTCGAGCAGCAGACCGACGCCGAGGAACACGATCGCCGACGACAGGAATCCGCCCGTATTGGCGAAGCCGGTCGCCGCGCCGAGATTGGCGGGGCTGTTGGTGTCACGCGCGAAATCGAATGCGATGTTCGACGCCGGACCGCCGCTGGACATGGCCAGCAACAGCAACACCATGAACCAGGTGGGATGCGGACCCGGGGTCAGCAGCAGGATCGTCCAGCAGATCATCTGCGCGCCCACGGTAGTGTAGACGATCGCCGCGCGTCCGTGAATGGGATGGAGACCCGCCACCCGGCCCATGATGAACGCCCATGCCACGTTGATCACCATGCCAATCGCCAGATACGCGCTGGCCTGAGCGCGCGAATAGTGTTCCACGGCGAGCAGGAACGGGAATCCCCACAGTTGGTTCATCATGTTGATGGAGAACCAGGTGGTGGCGTGCACCCAGAATCCGCAGAACGTGCCTGGGGTCTTCAGCGCCGCACGCAGTCCATTCAGCGCCGCGCGCAATCCCCCCTGCGGACGTTCGTGATGACGGCCGGTCTGGTTCGGATCGTCACGGACCCCCATCAGCACCGCGGAGGCGATGCACACACCCACACCGGTCAATGACAGGAACGCGACCTGCCAGTTCGTCAGGCCAAGCAGCCAGACGAACGGATAGATGGAGATGATCTGCCCCATACCGCCGAGCATGGACGTGATCTGGTTCATCAATGGCACCTGACGGAACGGGAACCATGCGGACACCAGACGAATCACCGAAATGAACGTCATCGCATCGCCCATGCCCACGATGCCGCGCCCGACAATCGCAAGCGCGGTCACTGGCGCGACGGCCATCATCGCCTGACCGACGGCCATGAACAGGCCTCCGGTGGCGATGAGCTTGCGCGCGCCGAACCGGTCGAGCAGCACACCGGCCGGTATCTGCATGATCGCGTAGACGAACAGCTGCAGATACAGGAACATCGACAGCGCCGTGCTGGTCGTGTTGAAATGATGGGCCGCCTCGATGCCCGTGGCCGACAGGGATGATCGGCAAGTGACGGCGAAGATGTAGCCGGCCATGGCCACCGCCCACATCGCATATGCCTGTCCGCCGCCCAACCGCGGAGACTGTGTTGGCTGTTGTGTCTGCGTCTTCTCTTGCACGGACCGCCCGGTCGAGCGTGTCGTATGTTCACTCTCGCTCACTCGCACATGATATCGCCGTGCCGTCATATCGTGCCGGTTTTGCCCACGGGGCCGTTGGAAGCTGGCCAGATTGCCGGATCGTATCAGGCGATCATCGTGGCACGACGTCGGCGACGGGCCAGACCCCATGCCAGCGCGGCCAGCGGAACCGCGCACGCGGTGGCGACGAACGGCAGCGTCATGCCGGCGGGTACGCCCATGGAGTCGAGCACCACGCCGCCGATGGAACTGCCCAGCGAAACACCAAGGGAGTTGCCCGTGGCCAGCCACGACAGTCCTTCGGTCAACGACTCCTCAGGCACGATCTCCTTGATCAGCAGGTTGCCGGTTGCGAACGTGGGGGCCACGAATAGTCCGGCCAGCACCTCGACCACGCCCAGCGCGATCAGATTGCCGGTGAACAAGCGGAATCCGATGTACCAGACCGACAGGATGGCAAGCAACACCACCATGTGGCTCCAATGCGACCCCTTGAGCTTGATCGATCCGAATACCAGCGCGCCGACCAGGGAGCCGAGGGCGAACATGGCCAGCTGCAGTCCCACGAGCTTCTCCACGCCCATCGCCTTGGTCATGGCCGTCACCGACACATCGAACGCGGAGAAGCTCGTGTTGAACGCGATGAACACGAGCACCAGCAGCGCCACGCCCGGGTACAGGAGTGCGCTTTTGACGTGTCGCCGCGCACTCATGGCGTTGATCTTTCTGGAGGATTCACCGGCACGCACGTTGCCGCCCTCCCCGATCACGCTGCCACCGGCATTGGCCTCCACCGGCGTGACCGTGATGACGGGCGGCTGCGTGGACTTGAGCGAGAAGAATACACTGCCGCCGATCAGTGCACACAATGCCGGGAACACCAGCTGGGAGACCGGGTGCACGCTGGTGGCAAGGAACGCGGCCATGATCGGGCCGAGGATGAACACCGTCTCGTCAATCGCGGATTCAAAGGCGTAGGCGGCGTTGAGCAACGTGTCGTCCTGCTGTCCGCGCAACGCCCATGCCCAGCGGGTGCGGACGAGCGCGCCGAATGCGAACTGCGTGATGCCCGTGAGCACGGCCAGCACGAACAGGACGGCCAGTGGGATGCGCAGCAGCGCACCCAGCGCGAAGGACAGCATGGCCACCACCTGCACGGCGAGGGCCACCCGTCCCACCTTGAGCTGGCCGAACCGGTCGAACATGCGGGCGTAGAACGGCGTGACCACGGCCGCCGACAGCACATACACCGCGCTCATGGTGCCGGCTACGGTCCAGTTGTCGTACAGATGGTTCAGCGCCAGCACGATGCCCAGCCCCATCATGGAAATGGGCATGCGAGCCACGGCCGCCGCGGCGCAAAACGCCTTGGCGCCCGGGGTGCGGAAGATCAGCGCGTAGGGGGAGGCATGGCGGTAGGAGCCAGACGTTCCTCCCGCGGCCGGATCCTTCTGATCGGGTACCTGTGACGTTTCGGACTGTAACTTCGTCATTGGTCAACCTCATGGAACTCTTGGTATTGGCTGGTCATCATCGGACCGGCCGACTCTCATACGGGCAATCCGATGAGCAAGGGTTCCGGCGTTCTCGTGGGGATCCTGTCAGGACTCCATGAAAACCGATGCCGGGCGGCTTGGCTTCCGCGGCATGTGTGCGTCAATCATTGTCGGATGGCGTGGGCATTCCCTGCAGTATGAGGGATATGATCTCGTCTTCGTCCTTCGGCTGGGCGTGCAGTTCGCGCTCCGATTCGTCGTCGACACTGAGGTAGTACAACGTGGCGTCAATGCGCTCCAACGGCACTCCCCTGATGCGGGACCACAGTAACCGATACAGGTCAAGTTGGGCAAGTTTCTCCTGGATGCCCTGCGTGTCGGTCGGTTTGCGTCCGGTCTTCCAGTCGACGACGGTGAATCGGCTCGTATCAGTCGGATCGTCGAGCCCGCCCGCAAACACGGCGTCGAGTTTGCCGTCGACGACCTGCCCATCAAGGTCCGCGACGATCGACTGTTCCACGCATACCGCGTTGCGTTTCGCCCATCGGGAGTCAATCAGACGATGCTGCCAGACGAGCAGATGACGGTCACGCGCATCCAGAGTGCCATTGGCGAGCGCCTGATCCCGTTCCCTCACCTCGGCGATCATGGATTCACGTACATCCTGCGGCAGCATGGCGATCGATTCGGCGGTCTGCATCATGCCGTCGCCCTGCGGGCAGATGAACCGTGCGGCCCAGTTGTGGAATTGCGTGCCGGCTTCGGCGGCCGGTGAGGAGCTGCGGGGAATCGGGCGAATGATGCCAGCCCACATCCGGTAGCGTTCGTCATCATGAGACCGGCGTTTCTTGCCGTCGACGCTATCGGTGCCGGCAGTCGCGTCATCGTTCAGGAGCGTCATGCGCTTCTGAATGGCGGTCACATTTTGACGGCCGAAGGCAAGGATGCGTTTGCCCTGCTTTTCGAGGTCATCGATGCGGTCATGATCGGTCATCGATGCGGTATGGCCTGACATTATCTCTTTCGCGTAATCGAGCAGAGTCCGAGGTACCGCATTCTTGGTGGAATCCGTCATATTCGCCGTGTCCGTCTTCTTCGCATACACCGCGTGCACGCTACTCATGACGGTCTTGGCCACGGGCTCCGCCAATGGGCGCGGCCACGGCACGAGCTCGTGTTCGGTCTGCTCGACCGGATCCAGCCATGCCTCGCCAACCACGGCATTCTCGTATTCCTCGGCATGATCACCTGCGAAGAAACCGTAGGAGAAGCGTACTCTGCCGTCCGGCATGATGATCCTGTTAGGAAGATTCGTCGGCGAGCCGACGGCATCCGATCGTCCGACAAGCGCCTCGTGCACCTCCATCCAGAAGTTCGACGCGTTTTTCTCCAGCATGCCAAAGATTGTGTCGACGATATCGCTGGCGGCCTTGTCGGCACGGGGCAGTGTGATGTCCGACGAATCGTTCACGGCATCATCCGGCAGATCATCCGCCGAGTCGTCCTCATCTGCCAGATCATCCGGCGAAAGGGTCGCCGTCATACGAGACAGATTGTTCCGATCCGCGCTGAACGTGAGTAACGCGGCACGCTTGGCTCGTGTGAGTGCCACGTACATGAGCCGACGCTCGTCGGCGTGCAACCGCCGTCCGTACTCCTCGCTTTGGCTGAGGAACCCGTCATCAGCATCATCGGCGGGATCCTCCACCGGAACGTTCTTGCCCGGCGCATATACCTCCTGGTCCACGCGTTCCACGGTGTCAAGAGCATCGAGCTGCGCGATCGGGTCGCCGTCCACGTCGGCGTCATGCGGGAACCGCGGCAGAATGGCGGAGTCCACGCGAACCGGCACAGGTACCGCGGTCTGGTCGGTCAGCCAGGTACGGGCGGTCTCCCGATATTCCGGCGGCGCCCACCGGCCATCGGCACCCACGATGCCGTACTGCTCGATACTGACGCTCAGCGAATCGCCCTGACTGCTGGGAAATCCCTTTGCCGTCAAACCGGCCACGACCACGGCATCCCATTGGAGACCCTTGGCCTGATGGATGGTCATCAACGTCACGTCGGCCTTGCCGGAACTTTGCCCGCCACCGGTTTCCGGGACTTTGCTCAACGCGTCGACCCACGTGATGAATCCCCTCAGCGAAGGCGCCGAATTCTCCGGAAGCTCCTGCAGATACGTGTCGGACAGGTCCGCAATGGCGTCCATCGGCGCACGCGCCGCCGTAGGCGCATGACCGCCGTCATGACCGGCGATCGCCTGCGCCACTACGCAGTCGATATCAAGGCCAAGTTGTTCCACGGCGGTGCGCAGCACGTCGGGCAACGGCAGATGCATGTGGGATTCCATGACGCGCAGCATGGCCGCGACATCCAGCAGCAGACGCTTGCCGCGTTTGGAAACTTTCGTGTCATCAAGCTGATGGGCGAAATTCGAGGACAGGAGAAGATCGGCAAGGAACACGCCATTGGGCACGATATCGCGATGCTGGTTGACGATGCCCTTCCACTCGCGTCGCGGCTCATCTCCAGCGGCGAACCCCGCGGTGGCCAGCGCCCTATACCGGTATTCGAGGTTCGCGTTGTCGGCGAGTTTCGCGGCGATCCTGAGATCGTCGGCTCCGATGGCGAAACGGGGTGTCGCCATCAGTCGCATCAATGCACCGGTATTGGTGTGATCGGCCACCGCATGCAGCAGAGCGAGCAGATCCTTGATCTCCGGACGATCCAGCAGCGCGGAGTAGCCCACCACCTCGCAGGTGAGCCCCGCCTGTTCGAGCGCTTCACGGTAAGCGGAGATCATGCTCTTGGAACGGAACAGTACGGCCACATGTGTGCCGTTGACCGGCTTACCATGCTCGTCCACGCCGTACAGTTCCTTGGCCTTGCGGGCGAACCGAACCGTCGCGTCAATCTCCTGGCCGCGTGTGACATAGCCTTGCACGCCGACGGTGCCCAGTGGAGAGAGCTTGCCATCGGAGCTGACCCAGGGCTTGAGGACATCCACATCCACTTCGCGCATCAGCGAGCTGCTCGGACGACGCTGCGCACGACGCAGCGGCAAAGTCAGATCATTGGCGGCCTCCAGCACGATGCGTGGATTACGGTGGGTGCGTGTCAACGCATATGGACGATACGGGGCATCCGCATTGTCGCGGGAGGCGTCCATGCCGAAATCGTGCTGGAACATACGGAACGCGCCGGGACTGGCACCACGCCATGCGTAGATCGACTGGAACGGGTCACCCACCGCGTTAACGGCGGTATGGGCAACGGATGTTCCCGACGCCGTCCCCGCACCGGTCTTCGCGTTCGTATGGAACAGCGCGGCGAGCAGCGTCGCCTGCGTGGTGGAGGTGTCTTGGTATTCGTCCAGGAACACATGGGAGTAGCGACGACGGTATTCCTCGCCGATCGAGGGAAAACGCTGGATGAGCTGGAATGCGGCGATGGTGAAATCGCTGAACTCCGCCATGCCGGCACGGCGCTTGGCATTCTGGAATTCCTCGGCCAGCGTAAGCAGCAGTTCACGGCGGCGGGTGACATCACGCAGCGCATTGGCACGATACAGGGCACACTCATGCTCATACCCGCTGAGCCGAAGAGCATAGTCGGCGACGCTTTCGGACTTTTTGCGTTTCGGCGGCCGCTTAGCGCTCGGATCCTTTTCGGGAATAGTTTCCGTGCCAATGAGTGTGTTCAGCCGGTCGATGAACGCGGTGTCCCAAGCGCGAATACGTTCCACGGCGTCATGGAAGGTCGGCACATCACCGCCGATCATGGAGTTCGCAATGGCGTGCGACAGGTCCATGAGTCGTGTGGTCAGCACGGAGAACTGTCCCATGTCCGGGGAATCATCCCCGTCAACGTTGGGAACACCGGTGTCGTCCATCCCGTCGTCGGAGGTCGAACTGGCGAACAGCAATGCCATATGCTTGCCGACAACGTCAGAGGCCAGCTGGTAGGCACCGGCCTCACTCAGCGGCTGCGTGTTCTGATCCATGCCGACCAGCAGTCCATACTGCCGCACGATCGACTGGAAGAAGGCGTCGTAGGTGTAGATCTCCGGTTTGAGGAACGCCCTGTCGGGATCGGCCCCGTGGTCCGCATCGGCGTGCATGGCCTTGGTCACGGCTCCGGACACTCGGTCCAGCAGTTCGGACGCCGCCTTGCGTGTGAAGGTGAGGCCGAGGATGCGTTCGGCCGGCACGCCACGTTCGATCAGTGCGATGATGCGGTTCGTCATCGTATAGGTCTTGCCCGAGCCGGCTCCGGCCACCACCAGGATGTCGTCGTTCACCGGGGCGTTGATGACCGCCGCCTGTTCGTCTGTCGCCGTCATTATCGGACCTCCAATACGGATGTGATGTCATCGGCACAGGCGGGACATGCGTCCTTGTGCCAGCAGTATTTGACATGTTGATCATCGGGATCGGCCAGCAGTCGCGTCGACTGCACGGCTCCGGCCGCGTACAGCACGCGAGCGATCATGGTCAACGCCCAGATGGTCTGTGTGCCACGACGGTCGAGCAGACTCTGCCATGCGGTCTCACTGACGCCTTCCGGCGGTACGGTCGGCAGGACGGGCTCGTCGAACAGTTTGTCGATGGACGCCGCGTAGGAACGCGGCTCGAACTCTTTGTTAATATGCCCGTCGCGGAACAGGGCCGGCTGATAGCAGGACTCGGCCACGCGACTATACGAAGGCGCCGGCTTGTCCTTGACGAAGAACAGCCCGGACTGGCCAATGGGAGGAATCTCGGGAAGCTTGCGAGGCTCTCCGTTCCCGGCCGTGGCGTCCCTTGCGGCCATCAACTGTTCGTCGAACTGCTCCCCCAGCTGGTAGCACACCAGCTGCAGGTCACTGAAGTTCTGTTTGGCGTTCCGCGACTTTCCGGTCTTGTAGTCGATGAGACGCAGCTGACGGGTGCCGTCGGCCATCACACGAGTCTCCTCGCGATCCATACGGCCCGAGATGCACACCTGCAGGTCCGGTTGCATGCCTTCCGGCCATCCACCGACCAGCGCGCCGAGTATGCCGTAGAGATCATCACGGCTGATCGGCGTCACGTCCGGCATGGCATTGTACGCGGTCAGGATCCAATCCAGATCGAATCGGGCGAGGAACGGCTTCTCACAGGTTGCGGATTCAAGGGTGCCGACCAGCACGGGCGGCGGTGTCTTTCCCTGACGCCCGTACGTGTCGTCTCCGGACGAGCCCTTTCCGCCTACGGCCGTGGCGCTGTTCACAAAGTATTCGGCGATGTGATGCAGCAGCGTGCCGGCGGAACGATCCTTGACCATGGCGTCGTATCGTTCGGCCACGGTGGGGATATCCTCGGGATCCACGCGCAGTTCGGCGTAGATATCGAGCATGCGGCCGATGATCGCGGCGATTTTCTCCTCCGAGGTCGCTCCCGGCTGATTATCCGGCATGTCCAGCCCTTCGGCGCTGGCACGTTCGGCCACGGCATGGATGATGGTGCCGAATCCGGTGGCCACACTCGAAGGACGCGGCCCCACGAACTGGTTGTCCATCAGCCAGCACACCGGACAGTTCCAAATGCCGTCAACCGCCGACGGAGACAGCCTCACCACGGGTGCCGTGGTTCCGCTCCCGCCCGCTGCCATTTGTTCGTCGATGCTGTTGCGTTTCTTGGCCGACAATCCATCGGGCACGGCTTCGATGTCAAAGACCGCGGTGTCATCCGGCAGATCGGCGGTATCGGACGAAGCCGAATCGGCATACACGAACGGCCAGTTCTTCGGATCCGCGTATGCGACCCCCTGCGCGCTCAGATACCGCAAGGTGTCCGCGGCATCACGGAAGGCCTCATCGCCCACGGCATCCTTCCCCGCGGCGAGGATGGCTCTGGCCTCGGTCACGATGCCGCGCACACTGAGCTCCAGACCGTGGAATCGTTCCTCCTCGCCCACCTCGGTGTATCGGGTGAACGGTCGGGTCTCGTCATCGGAATCCTCACGTACGAACAGTTCGGGCATAAGCCCATACAGGAAGTCCGACGGCACATGATCGTCATCCGACACCGCGCTCACCTGCACCTGTGATTCGGCTCTGGTCAGCGCCACGAGGAAACTCCGCTTCTCGCCGTACAGCACCGACGTCACCCGTTCGGAACGCGCTGACGGCACATCGCCGGATCCGCTTTGGGCGATCGACGAGGCAAGCTTGCCGTGCAGCATCACGTCGGCCAGATCATCGGCCCCGAACATGGTGTTGCGTGCGGCCAGATTCGGCCATGTTCCCTGCTGAATGGCGGGCATCCACACCAGCGGCCAGCTATGCCCGATGGCACCGGCCGGTGTGGTGAGCGTCACCGCATCCTCCAACGGTCGCACATGTGCGAGGGAGTCCGCTTCGAGTTCCATGCCGCGTACCTGTTCCACGAACGCGGTCACATCATGCTGGGCTCCGGTGGATTCGGCGAACTGGAACAGACGCATGGCGGTGTCGAGCCGATCGTCCGCGGAGCGGCCATCGGCGTCGTCACGCAACGCCTGACGCTGCCATCGTTCGGCCACGCCGGCCGCCTGCCATGCCTCCCACAGCACGTATCTGGCTTCGCGCAACGGCATGGCAGAGAGTCTACCCGCCACGGTGTCGATCATCGTCCATGCGCGTTCGAATGCGGCGGCTTCCGGATCGGTCCAGATTCGCTGCCGTGATGCGGTGCCAGATTCATCGGATTCCACGGCGAAGCGGGAGCCAAGCACCTTGTGGATCGCCTGCATCATCCGTTCGGCGGGAGCCCCGCCAGCGGCGAGCAGCAGATTCATGGCGTCGACGCCGAATCCCATGGATGCGGTGTCGGCCGACGACCCCTGTCCCATCAGGGAATCGTCCACGCTGATAGCAGCGTCGTCGTGACGCAGTCGGTCGCGCAACGCATACCAGTCATCCATGATCGTGTGCAGAAGCGCTCGATCCATCGTCGTCGAATCGCCTGCCGTCGCAGCGTCCGCCGTATCGTCATGATCGGGCTGGGCGATCACACGCGCCAATGATTCCAACGCATTCATGGCGGAATCGATCGCGGATACGCGCAACGGGTGTGCGGATCCTGCCGTCATCACGCTGACCAGCGGGCTTCGCAGCAGCATACGCATGCGGGAACGCACGAATGCGGCGAGAGCGCGGGCGTTCATCGACGTGCCGTCGATGCCCTGTTCCCGCAGCAAGGCCAGTTCGATGATGGCGAACAGTCCCTGGACGAACGGCTCCTCCTTGAGGGGTTTCGTCACCGACGAGTAGCGCACCGACACGCCTTCGCGGCGCAGCCGTTCGCCGAATGCGCGCACGGTGTTGTTGTCGTGGGCGATCACGGCCATATCGTTCCAAGAGGTATGGCCGACCGTGTGGGCGTGCTGGATATGCCACACCACATCGTCGAGTTCCTCGCCGGTACTGTGATAGATCGCGGCGCGCACGCTGCCGTCGGCGGATACGGCCGGTATTGCATCGGCGGGAAACGCAAGCGACGTGATCGGCGCGGCACCCGGCCATTGCGGCATCTTGCCCAAGCGATCGGCAAGAGGCACCGATGTCGGCTCCAGAGACAGAATGCCCAGCGATGTCCGCGCGGCGACCAGGTCACGATACGAGTAGGAGCATGAGTCCGGCGAGGTCCATACATTGTCGTCGGTGTCAGCGGCGTCGTCAGCCGCCTTGCCATTCCCCCGGACTTCCCCATGATTCACCGATGCGTTGGCGTCGGGAATCAGCTGTACCGCGAACGCGCCAAGACGTCCTAGATTACGGTCGTTCACCATGGTTGTAGCGACGGTGGAATCATCACCGGAATCATCGTCGACGATGGTGTCCAACGGCTGTTCCGTGGCACGGAAGAACAGGAACTCCGGGTACGATCCGCGGAAGCCCTGCACCGCCTCGTCGGGATTGCCAATCAGAAACAGCGTGCTTCCCGCCTGTTCGATCGCCTGCAGGAACGCCATGCCGGCAAGTGTCACGTCTTGTACGTCGTCGACGATCACCACACGGGGAATGGCCGCGTCATCAGTCGGCAACGCCTCGCGTATCGCCTGCCGCACGGCTTCGGTGCCTTCGACCAGCAGGCGTGATGCGTCCAATCGATATTCATGCGGGTAGAGATCGTTGATCTTCTGGATGTATTCGCGTCGCAGAGCGAACGCGACCCTCCATTGTGTAGCCAGTCGTTCGCCGCGGAGACCGGATTCGCCTGTGGCGTCGGCCAGCGTGGCGATGATGGCGTCCTCCTTGGAGGAGGATGCGCCGAGTTCGTTCATGCGGGCGAGCATGTCACGAAGCTGATTGATGAACACGTCGCTGATGCCGCGTTCGAACAGTTCATCGGTAGAGGCATTGCGCGGTTCGCCGGCTGCGAAACCGGCGTTGTCGTTGCCCACCGATGCATCCGGATTCGCCGCGTCGGACGCGGACACCAGCCCGGTCCAATTCGTGGACGCGAAATACGTGGCGAGCAGTCGGCAGGTGTCGCATTGGTCGCCCGCCCGCACATGGGCCACATGCGAGGCCAGTACGGAACGGAGAATGGCATCCTGTTCGGCGCCATTAAGCAGTTTCGGCCCGGGAAGCCCTTCGCGGCTGCGCATGGCCGAGATGATGCGGAATGCCAGCGCCGCGAGCGTGGTCACCGGTCGGGCAAGAGCGGTCTGACCTACGTCACGAATCACCTGTAGGCTCAGCTCATCGGCGATGACGCGGTTGGATACGATCATCACGGCACCTGTCGGCGTCGCCTCATCGTAGGCGGTTTTGTCCGCGGTTCCCGGCCTGCCGCCATAGAGCACTTTCAGCGCAAACGTCGTTTTACCCGAACGCGGCGGACCGGCCACCAGCATGGTGCGGGTGAGCCGGGCATCCTCGGAGTCCCCCGTTCCGTAGGGAAGAGCCCTCCCCTCCAGCAGGTGCTGGGCCTGCGCAAACGCCTGGTCGATCGTCATTGCCTCGTATGGCGTACGTTGTTTCGTCATGCCACCCATCCTATCCTCGTAGGGCATGGGTGGCGATTTTC
>NZ_JEOG01000007.1:0-162687 GCF_006408715.1 Bifidobacterium sp. UTCIF-39
CCGCCCATATGCGAGCCTGGGCATGACTGCCGCACATGACAGCGCGGCAACGACTACCAGCGTTTGGTGGCGATAAAGAAGAACCGGCGGAAGTGCAGGATCACCTCACCATTGGGCTGCGGCTTGTATGCGGAGTTCACCCGCCACGTCACCTCGCGCTCGAACTCCCTGGACAGCTCCCCGCTGGGATCGCGGTCGTCGAGCGCATGCAGATACACCTGCATGCGAGCGCCCTTGACCCATTCGACCAGTGCGTCCGCCGATGGCATGCGGTGGTAGTAGGTGGTCTCCCATTGGGTGAAGTCGGCGCTGACGGCGGCGAGGATGTCGAAGTATTCGTCGGGCTGTAGCGTGCCGTTGCGTCCGGTGAGCATGTCGCCGAGATTCCAACGGGGGTCGCAGGCCACTTCGTTGATGATGTTGAACAGGCGCATGTGGCCGACCATGGGGATCTGCACGGCGAGGACGCCACCGGGGTTGAGTGATTCCATGAGCTGCGGGATGAGCAGTCGGTGTCCGGGGATCCATTGCAGGCAGGCGTTTGAGAACATGAGATCGTATCGGCCGTGCAGATGGTGTACGTCGCCGAGGATGAAATCGATGCCGGGATGGTTTTCCTTGGCGCTGGCGATCATGTTCGGCGAATTGTCGATGCCGAACAGTCGGGCGTTGGGGAACTGTTCGCGGAGCACGGTGGTGCTGTTGCCCGGTCCGCATCCGAGGTCGGCGATGATGTTGGGGCCGGGAATGATCTGCCTGACGCGACGTGCCAGATCGACGGAGGGCTGCGTGCGTTCCGCTTCGAACTTGAGATACTGTGCTGAATTCCAATCGGACATGATGGGCTAGACACTCCTTCGGCCCCGATGCCGCTCGTTCGGCATGCCTTCCTTTAGCTTACTCTGTGCCATCGCCCGGATACAGGCCCGCATATTGGAGTGTTTCGTTCCTGTGTCCGGCTTCGGCGAACCGGTCGTGTAGCTCAATGGGCGGAATGCGATGGTCGTGCCTCATGGGTGCGCATTACACTGTCAGACGATATCAATCCGTTCCGAGCAAAGAGGAATTCGCATGAGCAACGACTCCCCCATCACCGACGTCATCTTCGATTTCTGCGGGGTGCTGCTCGACTGGCAGTGCCGCGCATGCCTGGAGGGACGTTTCCCGCAGGAGACGGTCGACGCGATCTGCGCGGACGATGATCCGCATGGGTTCTACCGGTATGAGGATCGTATGGATGCCGGTGAGGACTTCGCCGACATCTATCCGGATGTGGTGCGCGAGCAGGGTGAGGAGATCGCCGGCATCTTCCGCTATTACATCGATCATTACGCCGATGCGCTGCCTCGCATGCTGCCCGGTATGGAGCAGCTGCTCCGTGATCTGAAGGCCGCCGGCTACGGTGTGTGGGGGCTGACGAACTGGTCGCATGAGACGTTTCATCTGGCGTTCGAGAAGTTCCCGCAGATCGAGGAGCTGCTTGGCGGCACCGTGGTCTCGGGTGTGGAGAAGATGCACAAGCCGAATGCCGACATCTACGAGCTGGCGCTGGAACGGTTCGGCCTCCGCGCCGAATCCTGCGTGTTTTTTGACGATACCATGCGCAACGTGGTCGGCGCCGAGGTCGTGGGCATCCGCACGTTCCGGTTCACCGATGCCGAGCAGGCCCGCCGTGATCTCGCCTCGGTCGGCGTGCGGCTCGGCTGAGATCCACGATCCGCGCGAACAAGCGGAACCGGGCAGAATGACAACAGAGCGGAGCCGCTTCTGCCATACGGTCCCATCCATGACATTCATGGGTCACATGTGATGAGACGTCGACATGGCAGGCGAACTCCGCTCATATCATCCGAGAATGGCCGTTTACCTATCGGCTTACCGGTGGATGGACTCCCTGAGTGCGTCCTTGACGGCGACCTTGGTGATCGCATACTGCAGGTATACGCCCACCACGATGCTGGCCACGGTGATCACGGCGGTGACCAGACCGGGGATGAGCTTGTCCCGGTTCGCCTTGAACGGGCAGACGCGGCAGTCGTCATCATCGTCGATCAGTTCGGCGTCGTACAGATCCTCGTCCGGATCGGTGTAGGATGCTTCGGCGTCAGTCATGTATCCTCCTTTGCATAGCGTGAACCGTCGATGTCAATCTTACCCATCGACGGTTCACGATTCCGGATACGCCATGCCCCATTACGGCGGATACGACGGCCGGTCAGGCGCCGTACTGGTCGAGATAGGCGTCGGCGGCGGCCTTGATCCCGTCGGTCACATAGGGTTCGCCGTTGGTGGTGGCGATGTGGCGGCCGGCTTCGAAGATCTCACGCACGTTGGCGATGGCGAACACCGGGAAGCCGAATTCGGCCTCCACCGCCTTGACCGCGGAGGTGTCGGAGTCCTTGGTCTTCTCCATGCGGTCCACGGACAGCACCAGACCGACCACATCGACATCGGCTTCGGCCTTGAGCTTCGGGATCACCTCGCGCACGGCGGTGCCGGCGGTCATCACATCGTCGACGAGCAGCACCTTCATGCCGTCGGTCAGCTGGGTGCCGACCATCATGCCGCCGTCGCCGTGATCCTTCTTCTCCTTGCGGTCGAACGTGTATCCAACCTCCATGCCATGGGCGCTTGTCAGCGCGATGGCCGTGGACACGCCCAGCGGAATGCCCTTGTAGGCGGGGCCGAACACGGTGTCGATGTCGGCGGGAAGGTTTCCGGCCTTGATCTCGTCGGCGATCTTCTCGGCGTAGAACGCACCCAGCGTGGCGATCTTACGGCCGTCGTTGAACGCGCCGGCATTGATGAAATACGGGGACTTGCGTCCGGACTTGAGGGTGAATTCGCCGAACTTCAAAGCCTGCGATTCCAGCAGGAACTCGGTGAAGCGGTGGTCAAGGGATGTGGTGGTCAAGGGATGCTCCTTTTGTCTGATGAATGAACGATTATCGCCAGGTCTTGCCGGCGGCGAGCTTGGCGGCCAGTTCGGGACGGTCGTCGAGCAGGGCGTCGAGTTCGCGGGCCACACGCAACGGTGCGATCGGATCGAACAGCGCCGCCGCGCCCACCTCCACGGCGTTGGCTCCGGCATACAGGTATTCGAGCGCCTTCTCGCCGGTGTCGATGCCGCCGATGCCGATGATCGGAATCTCGGGAAGCGCGGAACGGACCTGCCAGACGCGGGCCAGGCCGATCGGCAGCACGGCGGGGCCGGACACGCCGCCGGTCACGTGATCGATGATCGGTTTGCCCGTGCGCGTGTTGATGCGCATGCCGACGATCGTGTTGATCAGGCTCAGCGCGTCGGCGCCGGCCTCCACGGCGGCACGCGCGGGAACGGCGATGTCGGTGACGTTCGGGGTGAGCTTGACGATCATGGGCTTGTCGGTCATCGCGCGCAGACGGGTGATGAGCTTGCTCAGGGCGACCGGATCGGTGCCCACGCTCATGCCGCCATGGCTCACGTTCGGACAGCTGACGTTGATCTCCAGCATGTCGGCCGCGGAATCGGCGAGCTTGGCGACCACAGCCGCATAGTCGTCGTCACTGTGTCCGGCCACGTTGGCGACCACGTTCGCGCCGATCTTCTTGAGCTTGGGAAGATCATCGACGAGATAATGGTCCACGCCGGGATTCTGCAGGCCCACGGCATTGATGTTGCTGGCCGGCCCCTCGGCGGTACGAACGCCGGGGTTGCCCTCCCATGGTATCGGGGAGACGCCCTTGGTGCATACGGCGCCAAGCTGGCTGACGTCATAGAACCAACGGACGGCGGCATACTGGAACGTGCCGGAGGCCGTGCCCACCGGGTTCTTCCACGGTACGCCGGCAACCACGGTAGAGTGCCGCCACTCGTACGGCTCATACAGGTCGATCGGTGTCGTATCGCTCATCGTCATCACTCCCATCCCAACTGTTCACGGGTGAACACCGGGCCGTCGGCGCACACCTTGAGGCGGCCATCCACGGTGTCGGTAGTGCACAGCACGCAGGTGCCGTACCCGCATCCCATACGCTGTTCGAGGCTGAACTGGCAGGGGATGTTCCGCTTGGCGGCCCATGCGGCGATGGCCTTCATCATCGGCATCGGTCCGCAGGACAGGATCACCGGCGGCAGATCGGAGGCCATGAGCTCCCCCTCGATGCGGTCGAGCACGGTGATCACATTGCCCTCGGACTCGTCGATGCTGTGCACGACATCCGCGTGACGCGCCACGATGTCGTCGGCGAAATGATGGTTCCGGTATCCGAACACGGCGGTGGAGCGGGAGCCCTCCAGCCCGGCGATATGCTGGGCGGCGGCGATCACCGGAGGCACGCCAAGACCGCCGGCGACAAGCACGTAGTTCGCGGTCTGCTTGGTCTGGAACGGACGGCCGAGCGGACCCATCACATCGATCACATCACCGGCGTGCAGCTCGGCGAACTGTCGGGTGCCCTCCCCCACCACGGCGAAGATGAAACTCACCTCGTCACCGTTGATCTCACCGATGCCGAACGGGCGCGGCATGAGACGCATGGGGTCATGGGTGAAGAAATCAACGAACTGCGCCGGCCTGCCATGCCTGGCGATATACGGGTCACGGATGGTCATGAGCATCACGTTCGTGTCAAGCTCACGCATGCCGGTGATCGCCACCGTATGCCGCGGCGGGAACCAGCCATGTTCGACGGCTGAAGCGACGAGGCGCTCGCTGGCGTCGAGCTTCGCCCGATCCGCCGTGGAGATGAAGACATCCGCGCTCATCGACGAACCTCCTTCAGGGCCGAGTTGAGGTCCTCGCGCATGGCGATCGCCGCGGCGCGGGCGCTTTCGGCCACGACGTGCAGCGCATCGTCGACGCCAAGCTCCTCGTCATAGTCGGGGTTGTTCCTCCATGCGCCGATGATGCCACGGGAGGAGTTGACGATGGCACCGGAACCATCGGCGTCGAACATGCGAGCCACGTCGGCGGCGGTGCCGCCCTGAGCGCCATAGCCGGGAACGAGGAAGAACGTGTGGGGCATGCGCTCACGCAACCGGGCACCCTCCTCGGGGTGCGTGGCGCCGACCACGGCACCGGTGCGGGAGTAGCCGTGGTCGCCGATCGTCTCGGCACCCCAGCCTTCGACCAGATCGGCCACATGCTCGTATACGCGTCCGCCACCGGCCAGTTCGAGTTCCTGGATCTCGCTGCTGGACGGGTTCGAGGTGCGCACGAGGATGAAGATGTCCTTGTCGTGGGCCGCAGCCGCGTCGACGAACGGGGTGATGCCGTCGGTGCCGAGGTACGGGTTGACGGTGACCGCATCCTCATACCATTCGGATCCGAACTGGAACTCGTCGCCGTTCTCCTCCACGTCGTCGATCCGCGCGGCGTTGGCTTCGGCGTTGCGCTCCACGTTCTCCACCTCGTCGGGATCGGCCACGTCCGCGAACTTCAGCGGGAAGCCGCTCAGATGGTGGGCGTACGCCTCGGCCGTGGAGCCGATGTCACCGCGCTTGACGTCGCCGAGTACGTACAGACCGTTGTCCTGCGCGTACTTGCAGGTGCGGGCGTACATCCACAATCCGGCCTCGCCGAGCGCCTCATACATGGCGATCTGTGGTTTGACCGCGGGAACGATGTCCTTGACCGCGTCGATGATCGCCGTGTTGAACCTGAGGTACATGGCGGCGAAGTTGATGGACCAGGCGGCTTCCGCCCCCATGGGGTTGCCCATTTCGCTTTCGCTGATCGTCGCCTCGCGGGCGTTGTCGATCAGTTGCTTGGGCAGCAGCGCCGGCTTGGGGTCGAGACCGACCACACTGGGGTTGTCCGCGGCTGCGATGGCGTCGATAAGTCGATCCACGGTGTTTCCTTGTTCCTTTCTTGCTGTCTGCTCTGACCGTCTGCGTCGTCGTTCCCGCTCCCGCCCGCCGTTGTACGGCCGGGATGGTCCGGCTAGCGTCCGATGCGGCTGAAGACGAGCTTCGGCCCGATGATGGTGGCGAGCGGGCGGCCGGTCACCGACCAACCGCCAAACGGGGTGTTGCGGGCCTTGGAGTGGAACCGTTCCGGGTCCACGGTCCATGCCTCGTTGGTGTTGAGCACGGCGAGGCCGACTCCTGCGGCCGCAGTGGGGTCGATGGCGCCAAGATCCAGCACGCGGTTGGCGACCGTGCCGGTCTCCGGCTTGCGTCCGCCGAGCAGTGCGCTGATGTCGGTGGGTTCGTGGCCCATGAGCCGCATCGGCGCCACGCTCATCAGTTCGATCAGGCGCTCGTCGGGGATGAATCCGCCGTCCACGAGCACCTTGTGGCATACGCCGTACGCGCATTCCAGTCCGATGATGCCGTTGGGCGCCTCGAGGAAGCCGCGTTCCTTCTCCTCGAGCGTATGCGGTGCGTGATCGGTGGCCAGCATGTCCACCGTGCCGTCGGCGATGGCCTCGATGGTGGCACGACGATCCGCTTCCGAACGCAGCGGCGGATTCATCTTGGCGAGCGTACCGTACTTGAGCAGCGCCTCGTCGCACAGGGCCAGATAGTGTGGCGCCGTCTCGCAGGTGATCGGCAGTCCCTCCGCCTTCGCCCTGCGGATCGCGTCGAACGAGATCGCAGTGCTCACATGCTGGAAATGCACGTGGACGCCGGTTTCACGGGCCTTGGCGATGTCACGTTCGACGATCCTGAGCTCCGTGTCCTCCGGGATGCCCGGTACGCCAAGCTTGCGGGAGACCGGACCGTCGTTGACCGCGCCGGTGTCATGATGTTCGCAATGCTCGATCAGATAGAGTCCGGATTCGCGGGTCATGGCGAACACGTCATCGAGGATGCCGGGCGTCACCGCCGAACCGTCGTCGCTGATCGCGGTGACCGGATGGGCCAGCTGATAACGGTCCTTGGCCGCATCGTCCTGTCCGAGCATGTGATGGCGCCAATGATCGAGCTCGGTGGCCTCATGCCCGGCACGCCCCTTCGACGCACATACGCACAGGTCGTAGCGTACCGGCAGATCCACCTTGTGGACGGCCTCGTAATGCTGCAGGTAGTCGATGACATCGGTGCAACCCGCATCAAGCACCTCTCTGGCGCCAGGGGCGTCCGGATCGTCGAGCGTCTCGCCGTCCATGGCGGGAACGGTGTTCGGCATGATAAGCACGTCGGTGTATCCGCCGGAGGCCGCCGCCGCGCATCCGGACACCATGGACTCCTTGTAGGTCTGTCCGGGATCGCGGAAGTGAACGTGCGGATCGGCGAAGCCGGGCGCGAGCGTCATCCCCGCGGCATCATATTCACCGTCGGGCATCACCCCGTCGGGAATCGTCAGATCGATGGTCTCTCCGGTGTCCCACACCGTGATGTCGCGCAGGGTGATCATGCGCCGTCCTTTCCTATGTCCGTTGGATCCATGACCCGTACTCGGTCCCGTCGCCGTCGGACGGACGGGACCGATACGTCGGTCAGAGTTTGGCTTCCTCGTCGCAGTAGTCGCAGCGGTATTCCACACGCTCCGCGTTCGACAGGTGGAAGCGCTGCTTGATGCCACGCTCGATGGTGGTGACGCAACGCGGGTTCACGCAGGTGATCACGTTGGTCACATGCTCGGGCAGCGTCGGCGAGAGCTTTTCGACGATCCTGCCGCCATGGACCACGTCGACGGTGGCCTGACGGGCGACCAGGCCGAGCACGTCGAGGTCGATGTCCACATCGCCCTCGATCTTGATGATGTCCTTCGACTTGAACTGGTGGCTTGTGGCGTTCATGATCAGCGCCAGACGCGTGGTCGACGGATCGATGTTGAGATAGTTGAGCACCTTGAGCGCCGTGCCCGCCGGCACGTGGTCGATGATGATGCCTTCGCTGATGCTGGTCACCTCCATCAGGCGGCCACCTCCTTCATGTTGACTGCGTCGATTCCATCGGGGTCGAATCCGGGGAGCTCATCGCCCAGCACCGAGCATTCCAGGGCCATGCGCATGAGCATGCCGTTCTTCACCTGTTCGAAGTACGCGGCACGCGGATCGTCATCCACGTCCACGGAGATCTCGTTGACGCGCGGCAGCGGATGCAGCACGGCCATGTCCTTCCTGGCCAGACGCATCTTGTCCTCGTCGAGGATGTACGTGTCGCGCAGACGCAGGTAGTCGTCCTCGTTGAAGAAGCGCTCCTGCTGCACGCGGGTCATGTACAGCACGTCGAGGTCGCCGATCACGGAGACCAGATCCTTGACCTCCACATAGGTGCAGCTGTCGGTCTCCTTGATGCGGTCGATCACGTACTGCGGGGTCTTCAGCTCGTCGGGGCTGATGAGCACGAAGTTCACATTGCCGAAACGGCACAGCGTCTCGATGAGCGAATGGACGGTCCTGCCGAAGGTCAGATCGCCGCACAGGCCGACGGTGAGGTTGTTGATCCGCCCGAAGCGCGACTGCAGGGTGCACAGATCGGCCAGGGTCTGCGTCGGGTGCATGTGGCCGCCGTCGCCGGCGTTGATCACGGGGATGTCGACCGCGTGGGACGCGACCAGTGCGGCACCCTCCTTCGGATGTCGGATGGCCACCACGTCCACGAAGTTCTCGACCGTCTTGAGCGTGTCGGCGATGGACTCGCCCTTGCTCACCGAGGCGAGCTGCGCGCCGGCGAATCCGATCACCTGACCGCCGAGACGCAGCATCGCGGTTTCGAAGCTCAGACGGGTGCGGGTGCTCGGCTCATAGAACAATGTGGCGATGACACGTCCATCGCAGGTGTGTGAGACCAGTTTGCGATTGGCATCAATGTACTGCGCCTTGCGCAGCAGCAGTTCGATCTGCTCTGTCGTCAGATCATCGAGCGTCACCACGCTTTTACCGATGAAATCCTTGCTCGGGGAGGAGTTGGAGCTGGCTTGAGCAGCTGATAATGACATGCGCACGCCTTTCTGAAACGTCGGATCAAGGCGGCCACAACATCGTCGCGACCTAATCAAGTCTAAGGGGTAACGGGGACGATTAGGACAAAAATAGGACACGCGTTGTTCAGCTTGGGTTTACGGGGTATTTTCCGTAAGCCCATGACGAATTCATCTGATGTCGAAACATCAGACTGTTAGAGTCGAAATGCGCGGAGAGGATCGCTTTCCGCAACGAGATGATGAGACAATGAGACTAGAGGGATTCTTTTCGCCATGGCTGTACTCACGTTGGTACTGGAGATTCTGATCGCCGTTCTGATTTCTTCGGCTCTCAGCCATTTCATACCACGCGTGTCCACGCCTCTGGTCCAGATCGCGCTGGGCGTCTGCTGGTACTTCACCCCGTTCCTGCCGAATCTGGAACTGGATTCGGAACTGTTCATGGTGCTGTTCATCGCACCGCTGCTGTTCCTTGAGGCGCGCAACGTCCCCAGACGCGAGGTCGCGAAGAACCTCGGCCCTTCGTTGTCGCTGGCGATCGGACTGGTCCTGCTGTCGCTGGCCGTGACCGGCGTGACCCTGCACGTGCTGTGGCCGGCGGTGCCGTTGGCCGCCGCACTGGCGCTCGGCGCCGCACTGGGACCGACCGACGCGGTGGCAGTCGCCTCACTGGGCAAGGAGGCCAAGCTCACCGACCGTCAACTCAACGTGCTCAGGGGCGAAAGCCTATTCAACGACGCGGCCAGCATCGTCGGCTTCCAGTTCGCCTGCGCCGCGGCGCTCACCGGCACGTTCTCGATGTCCGAATTCGCCGGCGGCATCACCTTCAGCTTCTTCGGCGGCGTGACCGTGGGCGTGGTCATCGGCTTCCTGTTCAACCATCTGGTCCTGCTGCTGCGCCGATACCGCATGGAAACGATGACGCTGCGCATCGGCATCGAGATCCTCATCCCCTTCACCGCCTATGCCGCCGCCGAGCATCTGCATGTCTCCGGCGTACTGTCCGTGGTCGCCGCCGGACTGCTCATCACCTTCCAGCGCTATGGCTTCGGCAGCGACATCGCCCGCACGAACCTGGTGTCGAACTCGGTATGGCAGTTCGTCGAATTCACGCTCAACGGCTCCGTGTTCGTCCTGCTCGGCATCGAACTGCCGATCGCCATGCGCGCCAGCTGGGAGAATCCGTCCGTCAGCAGCCGGATGCTCGTGCTGGCGGTGGCGGTGCTCACCGTGGTGTCCCTGGCGATCCGATTCCTGTGGATGGCCGGCATGCTGCGCGTGACCAAGGATGCGACGACCGGCAAGCGCCGTCCCATGACCAAGGACCGTTGGCACAGTGCGGCGGTGATGACGTTCGGCGGCCCGAAGGGCACGATCTCGCTGGCGCTCGCCTTCACGCTGCCCTACGGGATCGATGAGGCCACGCATATCCCGCTGCGCAGCGCCCTGCTGTTCATCATCTCCGGCTACATCGTCGTCTCGCTGGTGTCGGCCAACATCGTACTGCCGCTGCTCGCCCCCAAGGACGACGACGCGCAGGGCGAGGAATACGCCCGGGTGAACGTCGAGATGCTGCGTCGCACGCTCACCAAGATCGCCGAACTCGACACCCCGGACACGCACACCGAGGTCCGTGCCGTGATGCATTCGTACGGCGAGCGCATCGACCGTGTGAAGCTGGCGGTGCCGCAGGAGACGGTCAAGCGTGAGCAGAAGGTGCGGATGACCACGCTTGAGTGGGAGCGTGAGTGGCTGAACCGGCTGGTCGAGGACCATCCCGAGAAGGAGGAGGCTGCCGAGGAGCTGCTCGGTCGTCTGAACACGTCGTTGAATCATATGGCCGGTCCGAATGGGCATCATATTCAGATCCGTCAGGCCAAGCCCCGTCGTCAGCTCGCGATTCTTGTCCGTCGCGCCTGGGCGGTGATCGCCCGCGTGGCGCCCGGTCTGAGCTCCAGCAAGGTGGATATGATGCGTGCCATCCAGATCGAGCTGTTCAAGGCCACGATCGCCCACCTGCAGCGGGAGGTGCTCACCGATGTGGAGAACGCGGAGATCATCGCCCGTCTGATCGGCGAGTATCGTGCCGCGTTGAGCAGTCTGCATACCAAGACGTCGTCGCTGGTGAGTCTGCAGACGTTGCCTTCGCGTCAGGGTGTGGCGGATATTCGCACGCAGACGTTCCGGCTGGAGTTGGAGACGATCCGCGAGATGCTTGACGAGGATGAGATCACCCGCGCCCAAGCCAAGATGATGCGCCAGAACGTGTATCTCATGCAGGCCGACGCGGTGTTGTAGCCGGCTGCGGGACAGAGGAAGGAGCACCAGCCCGGAATCTCCGAACTCGCCCTTACTCCCCCTACTTCGTCGGCGAATAATTCACCGTAAAGTTCCGCACCGCCCGCAGCGCCGGCATGCGCAGCAACGGACTGAACCAGTCAGCCTCATAACGCTGGTAGATATCCAGTCCACGACCAAAATCGATCACCCATCCCGTTTCGGTCCTGATGGAACGATCGTGGATGGAGCCGCTGAATTCGTATGAGAACATAATGCCCAACTGGTGATAGTTCTCCTGAATCTGCGCGAGGTCGTTGTCCTGTCGGTCTTCCGGCGGGTTGTCCCGCCCTGTGATCAGGTGGACGTGAATCTCCTCGGATCGGTCGCTGAACCGCAGCACGGTCTCCAGAAACTCCGCCAGATTGCGGATCTGGTAGGGTTTGCGGATGAACGCGTCGCATATGGTGATGTTCTTGGCTCCGTAGATCCAAGGTCCGAATAGCTTGTCGTAACTCACGCCGTGCTGCCCCTCCTGATATTCCTTGCGGCCGGGCTTCGCCTGCAAAGCGAGCCGTTCACGCGCACTCAGTTTCGGCTGAGACGCGGGCTGAGGCTTCACATTCCCAGAAGAGACGGATTCGGTTCGGGAGACCGAGGACTGCATGGAGCCGCCATCCGAGGATTCAGCATCGTCCCCTGCCGGAACATCGTCCGTCTCATCTTCCGGGACGCCACGCCAGTACAGTCGCGGATATTCCGTCTCCTCCAACGTGTGCACGGTGGTTGCCTCGTCGGCGCCTCGGCGCGTGTAGGAGAAGTCCACTTCCGCCATGGTGGAATCAATACGGCACAGCTGGTCCTTAACGCGCTTGCGTCCTTCGATGGCGCAGCGCAGCAGTGGTTCCATTTCATCCGCGTTGGCTTCCCCCGTCGGGTAAATGAGTTTCATCAGGCCGGAGAACGTCTTACGAACACCGTCCTTGTCTCGCGTACTCAACGATGACGAAAGGGTGAAATATCGTTCGTATGTTCCCCCATAGTCCACGTTTCGGAGATTGTGCAGGATTTCCGCCAGATAGTCGACTACGAAACCGTAATCGCTAGTGAACATCTCCCCGCGGATCTGCTCGAACTCCCATCCGGGCACGTAGTAGTGGATGCGGTCGAGGAACGCGGGATCATGATACTGCTTGGGAAGTTCCTCGAACAGGTCGGAGTTCTTGAGCATATACGGCACGTTGTGCGACGTGTTGCCTACGAACACCATGGAGGCCTCGCCCTGCATCATCTCCCTGCCGCGAGAGAACGACTTGTTGGCCATATAGTTCTTCATGATGTCGACGAGCGCCTTGTCGGCACGCTTCGCCTTGCCTGCAAACTCATCGAACGCCACGATGTCCCAGTATCCGACCAGCCCGATCTTGTTGTTCGCGTTGTTGACGAACAGTTTCGCGGCGGTCACTTCACCGCCGGAAATAAGCATGCCGTGCGGCGAGAATTCGGAATAGATGTGGGATTTGCCCGTACCTTTGGGACCGAGTTCGATGAGATTGTAGTTGCGTTCCACGAACGGGATCATGCGCACGAGATGCAGCAGCTTCGCCCGGAGGCCGAACATGTCGGGATTAAAACCGATCGATTGCATGAGAAGGTCGATCCACTCCTGCGTGGTGAACCGGGAGCGCAGCGTCAGGTAGTTCTTCCGATCATCATGGGACATCTGCACCGGGACGAGCTTTAGCAACTGCCACGGCACCTCATGCGGGTCGCCGGAATACGCATAGCCAAGGGCACATTTGCACCATACGCCCGCGACCAGCAACTTCGGATTCCTCTTCACCACAGCGGGATCAACCGTGACCCCGCTGATCCCGAGATTCGAGAACGAGGCCTCATACCGATCATATTTCTCGTTCAGCACCACCTGTACACGGTCGATGATGCTGTACCGTCCGAGTTCGCGAATCTTCGACTGCACCAGATTGGCTTCCTCGCGGTGAACGTAGTGGTCCGCGAGAATCTGACGCACCCGGTTCACGCCCGCGTCGAGACTTGCCGCATCCGTGGTGGCCGCATACTGGCCGATCAGGTATTCGAGCACATACGAGGGCACCAGAGCGTTGCCTTTGATCTTGCCGACCAGATCCTTGCGCACGGTATATTCGGGGAATGCGTCGACGATTTTCCGATCGAGTCCACTCGAGACGGACGGAACCGTCTCCGAGACCTCCGTCGCATCGTGATCCCGCTGACCTTGCATCGCAGTGTCCAGGCTTGTCATATCTCAACCTTCATTCGTTTTGCCATTGTGTCCGAATCGCGTTCGTCAGAAATCGATGCCGTCGTCGAAGAATCCTCGACGCAGCACGTAGTCGGCCTTCTGCTCCAACATACACCGCTGACTGCTTCCGGGAATCGTCTCGAATACCAGCAGCTCCACCGTCGTGTTGTTGAATCTGTCGGCGTCGCTGGTCAGCAGGAATGTGGCGAGAACATGGCGTTCCCTCGCCTCCGGACTGTTCGACAGGAACGTCACCGGCACCTCATTGGAGATGGACACGGCATTACCGTTTTCACGACCATACAATCCCGCGAACACCGTACGCTGTGTCACCTTGTCCTGCACCGGCTCGGTCTGCAAGAATTCGACGGCCAGCTGACCGGTGGTGATGCTGTCGGTCTGCTGCAGGATGCAGAAGTCTACCGGTCGCACGTCCTCCGAAGCGGAGCGCCCCTTACTGATATGCACCACCGGCACCACGATCTCCGGCAGTGAAGCCCCGCCGTGCACGTATCTCACACCACGTTCCTGCATACGAAGCCGGTGGATCGCATTGGGGATCTGCACGGTCACGCTTTCGTCCTTGGGATCGTCCAGTCCGAGCTGGTCGGCTGTGAACGTGGTAAAGGACGGGGATTCGGCGAGGTTCGAGCCGATGACGAATCGCCGCTTCCTCTGCCATACGATATCGCCCTGCGGCTGCACGCTCAGCCATTCACTGTCCACCACGTCGTGATCCTGATACAGGAATCCGTGGTCCGCAGTGACGATCATGTTGGTCACGTTCGCGTTCGCCAGTTTTTTGACAAGGCTCACCAGTTCGCCGACGCACTGCTCGCAGGCGTCGAACGTATCCTCTTCCTTGTTCTCGCTGATCTTATCGATGACGTTATGGAATACGTACAGCGCGTTGCATGACTTCACCAGCTCGCGGGATTCGTCACGGCTGCGTTTGATGAAATCCTCGTAGGTCACAGCCTTGCCTCCCACCTTCGCCAGAATCGCAGCGCGGTTGTCAAGTCCCTGCGAAGAAGCACCCGCCACAAGCACGGTGGAGTGTTCTCCCACCGGGTTGAATGCCAGCGTCTTGTGCGGCAGCAAGGCCGCCATGCCCAGCTGCGTGTACGACGGCAGCACACCCAGCTGGGCTTCCGCCCGGGCGCTCCAACGGTTCTGCGAGCGCAGTCGTTCGGCGAATGATTGCGCTACCTCATAGCGCAATGCGTCGGAGATGATGACGGCGATCTTCCTGCCTGCGTTGACCGTTTTGCTGATGCAGCGTTCGTAGAAGTCCTGCTGCGTGGGTACGTCGTCGATGTCCCAATGGTCGAGAATGTCAAGCTGTCGCTGCCAGACGCCTCCCAGATGCGACTGGAACAGCGAATAGCGGTGCTCCAGATTGTCGCGAATGCCTGAGCATTCGATTTGGCGGGTGCTGTTCTTCCACGCGCATACAAACAGTCGATATGCCTGATCGACCAGATACAGTCGCTTGGCATACAACGTGAAGCCCTGTTTCGGCGAGTCGATATCGTCCATGAGTGGTTCGTTCTCATCGAGCAGACTACGTAGTCCACTTGCCGCACTGATGGCTTCATAATCGTCTTGGTAGTCGTTGTACCAGAGTCGTGGCTCTCGTTCCCGGATGATGTTCTGCACGTCCTTGTGGGATATGGATTCGTTGCCGACGCACTGATATAGCAGGGTCACGATCTGTTGGTCCACTTCGCCGAACAGGCCGTGTTCAGCGAGTTCCTGCAGGGACATGGCGAGGATCTCCCGGTTGAGTCCGAGTTCCTCGCATGTTTGTTCGGCGAGGTTTTTGAATGTTGCGGTGAAGGTGCGATCGTTACGCCAGTTCTCGAAATCACGACGAATGTTGGCGTACCGGTCCGAACCGGTGCCGTCCTGGGTGAAGTCGTTCCATGCGAGTCGGAACAGCCAGATCACGAAGTCCTTGACGGTCGGCGATTTGTCCTCACCCATGGGAGCAAGATCAAATGGAAAATCCACGGGAAGATCTCCCGGGCACACGTATCCGTAGATACCGCATGTCCCCTTCCAGTGAAAGTCGGACAATCCCGCCTGCTTGATGCGCTCGATGCCTTCATCATTGCCGTCGGTGTACTGTTCGAGCAGACGTCGCCAGATGTCCTGAAGGCTATGCTTGCCGTCGGGCAGGTCGAGCAGTACGGCGATCATCTTCGCCTGCATGACGCGTGCGTCATCGTTTGCGGTCAGACGCTTCGCGAGCGCTGTCACGTCGTCGTCATTGTCGAAGAACGGTTTGGTCTGCTTCATCACATCAAGCCACGCCTCACGGGTTTCGCTGCCGGCGTCCCCGGGCAGGGTCTCGTTGAGGATGAGCATGAGCTTGTCCGCGGAGAATATGGGTCCGTAGGCGAGTTCGAGGTCGAGGAGCCAGTTGTTTTCGAGCCTTCGCCAGTTTGTGTGGTGAGTGTGCGGGTCTTGTCGTCGGGATTTGCGTATGCGGGTATGGAAGGGGCGTTCGCCTGTATGGTTTGTTTCCGCCAAGAAAGTAAAACCGAAGAACAGGGGAACGCCTGTGCCAACCATATCAGCCGGCGCGCTCAAGCGCATGCTGCACCTGCCCGCCAACGTCGTGTCTCCACGCCCCGCGTCGAGGACGACCCGCGTCACGGGACCGTCGTCATCGTGCCGGTGCGCCCGCACGTGGGCGATATGGACCGGTGCGCGAGGCGCGGCGGGCATGGCCGGCCGTATGACCGTCTGCCCACGCGACGATGGCGGCATCTCGACATCGGCTGCGCGAGGCTTTTCCTGGAGTACGCGCCGCGGCGCGTGGCCTGCGCCGGGCATGGCGTGACGGTCGCGATGGTGCCGTGGGCGAGACGCAGGAGCGCGTACACGTATGACTTCGAGCAGCAGGTCGCCTGGCTGAGCGTGCACGCGCCCAGAAGCGCCGTGTCGGCGCTGATGCGCATCGACTGGAAGAGCGTGGGCCCCGTGTGCAGGAGGGTCGCCGACAACCTGCGCGCCGAACAGGGCGCGGGCCTGTTCGACCGTCTGCGTTCCATCGGCGTGGACGAGACCAGCTACAGAAAGGACCACAAGTACATGACCGTGGTCGTCGACCACGACCGCGGGCGCGTGGTCTGGATGCACCAGGGTCATGGGGAGAAGGTGTCCGACCTGTTCTTCCGGACGCTCACCGAGGCGCAGCGCGCCTCCATCCGGGTGATCACCGGCGACGGGGCGCGGTGGATCGACGAGTGCGCGTTCCGCTGGTGCCCGCAGGCCGAACGCATCCTCGACGGGTTCCACATCGTGTCCTGAGCCACCGACGCGCTCGACAAGGTCCGCACCGCCGCATGACGCGAGGCCAGAAAGGCCGGCACGGCCCGGAAGGGTGCGAAGGACCCGATCAAGGGCGCCAGATGGGCGCTGCTGAAGAACGAGGGCGACCTGACCGCCGGACAGAAGGCCCAACTGGAATGCGTCGCCAACACCAGCGAGACCCTCTGGGAGGCGTACAAGCTCAAGGAACGCCTCAGGATGATCCTCAAGCAGACGACGGACGAGGCCGCGCCCCTGCTGCGCCAATGGGCCGCCGACGCGTCCCTGTCCGGCATCCCGGGATTCGTCCCGCTCGGAGAGAAGATCGCCAGGCGCCACTTCGACATCCTCACAACCATCCGTTCCGGACTGTCCAACGCCAGACTCGAGGCCATCAACAACAAGATCAAGACCACCATCAAGATCGGCTACGGCTACCGCAACCTCGACAACCTCATCAGCCTCGTCATGCTCAAATGCAGAGGACTCAACCCCACACTCCCCGGACGCCAATAACCAGCAGGCACAACCAACGACTCACACCCACACAAACACCCGAAGAGCCTCTTTTTGAGCACGAACTGGTTGTAATCCTCATAAGTCACGTTCGGCACTCCCAGCAGATAATGATCGCGCAGCACCTCGTTGGCGAACTCACCCACCAGTTCGTAGTATCGACACATCGCCACCCACATGATCGCATCGCAGTCCCCGACCGGGGTATCCAGCGCGGCAAGGTATCGCAGTTCAACCCCGGAAAGCGTACCAAGCCGCTTGATCGCCTCCCTGGCAATGCGCTTGCCAGCGGACAATGTCCTGACACCGAAACGGCCATCCTCCAGCACGATCAGACGGGACTGTTCCCAATCCCCGCAATCCAGAAACGCTCTGGCAACATCTATGCCCTGCCGCGTCAACAGCCCCCCCCGACCGTGAACGATAAATGATACCGATCCGCCACCATCACGCTCCTTCTCAATTCACACGAATGTTTCAGTGTACATCCCGAATCATCGATATGACGATCACGCCGCGACGCGACGCAGATATTCCCGAAGGAACGGCACGGCAAAGTCGACCTCTCCTCGTTCGGTCTCCCGGATCACATAGGCATCAAGAAGCCGCTTACGGTAGGTGGCCGCGTAGTTTGCGCTTTTTCCCATGCGCTCGGCGACCTCTGCCGTGGAGACAGGACCATCGGACTGGGACATCGCTTCCAAATACTCCCTGTCCCTCCGGGACAGTCCATGCAGTTCCGGAATGCAGACGGCGTTGTCAAGGTCTTTTCGAGCTTCGACCAGACCATCATGGACATCCTGATCGGATATGGTATCGGAATCACGTAGATCAGCGGCATCCCAGATGTGGTATCCGACCAGCTGAATCATATATGGATATCCGGCAGTCGACTGGGCCGCCACTTGAAGTTGCTCTTCAGTAATGGTCATGCCGGATGTCTCAAATGTTGTTGCAAACGCCGACCGAACCTCGTCGATTGGAATGTCCGTAAGAACGTTAGTCCTTGCTCGACGTAGGAATGTGATCACTTCGTCATTGAACAGATCGGAGACCATTTGCGGCAATCCGGCAAATACAATGGCGATGTTGCGTCGCTCACGGATCTGATGTTGTATTGCCGTGGCTATGGCGATCATGTCCGAGCGTTCCGCGGCCTGCGCCTCATCGATCGAAATCAATAGCCCTGCGTGACGTTTCTCCAACGAGGACAAACGTTCCGCCATCGCTTTGCGTAAGGTCTCCGGCATACGCTTCGGAGAAAGTTCGGCCTCTCCCAAGCTGACTCCAACTCCGGCAAAGCTCAATGACGGTCGGATACTCAGACGATCCAGCGCCGCATCCCTAGCGCGCAGTTCATTGACCAGACGTTCGCACAATCCTTCTGACGCGGTCTCCTCGATAACATCCCACTTACGGGCACGCGCTCTGTCTCCGAATACGGTAAGCATGACCGTCTTACCCGTTCCCCGAGCTCCCGTAATCAGCATGATACGTCCAGGAGCGCCTACCCCATTGTCAAGGCCTTTTTCAAAATCGCGTATGATACGCTTTCGCCCGATGAGTAGCGGCGGTTCTCCTCCAGCCGTAGGTTTGAACGGGTTTTCTTTGACCCTCATACCGTTCCTTCCAAGTGCACCGGTCTTAGTTCGTCTCAATATCAAAAATATCAAAAATATCAAAAGAATCAAAAACTCTGAAAGTACCCCTGGCACAGGGGTTCCACTTCACTACCCGGAGACAGCAATGTTCGGCTCGGACCCCTCTGAAGTAGCGTTTCCGTCGACGCCCAATCCGGCCGAACCGTAAATCACGCATTACCATGGAATACATTGTCTGCATCCACCGCATACGGGAGGGGACTTTTCCATGGTCGACGACGTCATGGCCATTACGAACTTCAATGATTTCTGCGCCGATCTGGTCAATGTGGCGCAGTGGGCGAAAGCCAACGGCTTCGATCACACGACTCTGGTCACCGTCAACGCCGACGTCGCCGAACGGGCTCCGCAGGAGATACGAGATGCAATATCGCGCATCAACCTCGCCACGACCGATGTGATCGCCGACCCGGACGATTATTCCAACTTTCTCAGTGAGGAGGACCTCGAGGCGATCGACGACCTGTCGTCCGATGATCCGTATGCGATCGACGATGGGACCGGCATTGATGACGGCCCCGAGGTGATCCGTTCGCTGTATACGTTCCTGTGCTCATGCGATCAGCGGCGTATGGCCATCCTCTCGTCACGAGTATTGGCCGACGATCCGAAGACCTTGGATGAGATGGGCAAGGAGCAGGGAGTGACGAGGGAACGTATTCGTCAGCTGGAAAAGGAGTTGAAGACGCAGCTGACGTCCATCATCGCCGATTCGGACACGATGACGCAGTTGCGTGATCTGTTCCGTCAGGAGGGAGAGATCCTGCCTCAGGACAAGGCCTTCCAGCATATGCCACTGCTTGTCGAGAATGTTCCCATTGTGGACGTTCCGCTGTGGCGTCTGGTTCAGGAGCTTGAAATGGAACCGCGGTTCGAGATCGCCGATGGTTGGATGGCGGCACCGTCCATCGACGATGCGAAGCATTTCGTCAATGAGACGCTTGGTGCCGATGCGAATGAATTCGGCGTGGTGCGTATCGGAGGCAACGCGTCTCATGCGCAATCCGATCATATCGACGACAGTGCCCGCAAT
The DNA here is from genome assembly GCF_006408715.1 of Bifidobacterium sp. UTCIF-39. Taxonomy (NCBI): domain Bacteria; kingdom Bacillati; phylum Actinomycetota; class Actinomycetes; order Bifidobacteriales; family Bifidobacteriaceae; genus Bifidobacterium; species Bifidobacterium sp. UTCIF-39. The sequence goes on from NZ_JEOG01000007.1 coordinate 19,948, forward strand.
CTGCAATTGTGGCTGCGGTACTGCGGGATGACGGTCGTGGATGATTTCGCGTTCATTTCCTGTCGAAGCGTGGAGGATTTCACGGCCGCGCTGCTCTATGTCAAGGATCGTCCGCTGACACTGGAGGAGATCGCCAACGCCGATCCCAGGAGGAGGAACGTCAGTTCCCTGCGAAACGCATTGGCGAAGGACGACCGTGTCATTCGGGTAAGCAAGGACAAGTATGGATTGTCCGTATGGGGGATGCCCGAATACTCCACCATTCGCGGGGAGATCCAGCGGATCCTTGACCGCAACGGAGGTTCCGCCGATCTGGACGATCTGGTCCGTGAGATCGCCGGACGGTCCGGGGCATCCGAGAAAAGCATCATCTCCTATGCCTCCATCCTTCCCTTCCAGACCGCACGAGGCGTGGTGACCAGGGCCGGTGACGAACGGATGAAGGCGGACAATGATCCGTACATGGCGGCACGTCTGTTCCGGCACCATGATGCATGGATGCTGCGCATCACGTTGACCAAGGACCATCAGCGAGGAAGCGGCAGCATTCTCCCACTGGCGATGGCGAACGTCCTCGGCATCGATTTCCAGGGGGAACGTGTGCTGCGGTCCCCGTTGGGAGACCAGCACGTGTACTGGAACGGCATGAGTCCGAGTCTGGGGACCATCAAACGGTTCTTTGGCCCATACGGGTTGCTCGTGGGTCGGCAGGTGTTCCTCCGGTTCGGCGACGACGGCACCTTCGACATCGTACCGATGACCATGCCTACCGGCATCCCCTTGCATGACGCGTTGGCCATGTCCGCGTGCGGTGATTCCGTCGATCCGACTGACGCCATCACCGCCATAGCACACGCGATCGGACTGGCTGACGATTCCACCACGGATACCGTCATCGCGCGACTGCGCAAACGCGGCGACGACGACATCGCGGATCTGGTGGATTCCGCGGTATGACAACGGACGGCGCCATGCTCGCCGTCCGAGTCAGGGAGGGCCGTGCACCGAGATTATTCCGATGCGCGGCCTTCCCTTTCCGTCACTACTCCTCGTCCTCCTTGCCGTAGAACAGACGATCGGTCACCTCGCGGCAGCGGCGCATCACGCCGAGCAGCTCGTTCTCGAAATCCTGTCCTCGATGGGCGGGACGCTTAAGCACGGCCGCGATGCCACCAAGCGAATAGGCGTCGTCGGGCAGTACGTCGGCGCGGTTGGCTCGACCGGACCACAGGTAGTTCGCGTTGCGTGCGTTCGTGGCCATGGTCCACGCCTTGCGTAACGTGGCCGCGTCATCCTCCCCGACCACGCCAAGCCGTTCAAGCGTATCCAATGCCGGCAACGTGGAAACGACCCGCAACTCGGGATGTTCGCCCGCAGTCTGCAGCTGCAGCAGCTGCACCGTCCACTCAACATCCGAAAGACCGCCCTTGCCGAGTTTGAGATGACGTTCGCGACGTACGCCACGCGGCAGACGTTCGGCCTCCACACGGGCCTTGAGCCGGCGGATATCCATCAGCTCGGCGTCGGTCAGACGCGCGGACGGGTACCGCAACGGATTGACGATGGTTTCCAGAAAGTCCTGGGCAAGAGCCTCGTCCCCGGCCGCGTAACGGGCACGTAACAGTGCTTGATGCTCCCATGTGCTGGCCCATGACGTGTAGTATTCGCGACAGGATTCGTAGGATCGCACCAGCGGCCCGTTCTTGCCTTCGGGACGAAGATCGAGATCAAGCTCGATCTTGGCCTCGGTGGAGATCGGCCCCATGAGAATGCGACGGAGGTCATCCACCACGTTCTTGGCGAAGGTGAAGGCCGACTGGTCCTCCACTCCCCCGTTCGGCCGGTAGATGATGATCACGTCGGCGTCGGAACTGAAATTGACCTCGCGTCCGCCATATCGTCCCATGCCAATGACCGCCAGTTTCGCCGGAGGCTCGTCATACCCCTGCTCGCCGCACTGGTGTTCGATCGACCAGCCGAGCGCGCAGTCGATCAGCGCGTCATACACGGTGGTCATGGCGTCGAGACTCTGCATGTCGTCGATGACGGAACTCATCCAGCCCAGCCCGATGCGTTCGATCTCATGACGACGCATGGCACGCAGCACGGTTGCGAAATCATTGATCCGGTCGCGGTACCGGGTGCGGGCGGCATGACATTGGATGTCCAGACTGTCCCGGGTACGCGGCTGCATGTCCTCGTCATGGCCGAGCCACGTCACCGATTCCATGGACTTGTTCATCGCATCGCCCAGATACCGGGAATTCGACAGGATATGGCACAGGCGCTGTCCGGCGGACGCGGAGTCGCGGAGGAACCCCAGATAGTCGCTGCCCTGACCGAAGTTCTCCTCAAGCTTGCGCCACGTCAGCAACCCCATGTCGGGATTCTGGCCGTCACCCAGCCACTGCAGCACGGCAGGCAGGATGATGCGGTTGATCTTCGCGGAACGGCTGATGCCGCTGGTGAGCGCCTGCACGTGACGTACGGCGCTTTCCGGGTCGGCGAATCCGATCGAGGCGAAGCGCTCACGCGTGGCCTCCGCGCTCAGTGTGATCTCGTCCTCGCCAAGCGTGGCGATGTTGGGCAACATGGGACGGTAATAGATGTCGAGATGCAGTCTGCGCACTTCGCGTCGCGTGGCGTCATACCGTTCGATCAGCTCCTCCGGATGCATGCCGAACGCGCGGGAAAGCCGCCGAAGTTCCGCATTGTTCTGCACCGCGTCCCGGTCGAGCTGGCGCTGCGTCTCGATGCCTCCCGCGTTGCCCTTGCCCAGATCCGGGAACAGGTGGGTGCGTTTGAGCGCCCACATCTGCTGACGGTGTTCGAGCACACGTTCGAAACTGTAGTCCACGGCGAGACGGGCTGCCTGCTTGCGAGAGACATAGCCGCCGCCGGCGAGCGCCTGGAGCGAGTCGAGCGTGCTGGCCGTGTGCAGGGCCTCGTCGGTGCGTCCGTGGACGAGCTGCAGCATCTGCACGGTGAATTCCACGTCTCGCAGGCCGCCTCGGCCGAGTTTGATCTCCCGGTCCTTCTGCGCCTTGGGGATGAGATCCTCCACGCGTTTGCGCATCTGCTGGCAGTCGTAGACGAAGTTCTTGCGTTTGGACGCCGACCAGACGAGGGGTCGTGTGCGATCGTAGTAGTCCTTACCCAGTTCGGGGTCTCCTGCGACTGGTCTGGCTTTGAGCAGTGCTTGGAATTCCCAGCTTTCCGCCCATTTGTCGTAGTATCCCAGATGCGAGTCGAGGGTGCGTACGAGCGGGCCGTCCTTGCCTTCGGGGCGTAGTCCGCCGTCGATCTGCCAGAGTACGGGTTCGGCGACGCCCATGACCACGGATTGGCAGACGCGCTGCAGGGTGACGCCGAGTTTGGTGCCGATGCGGATGAGCTGTTCGTGTCCGAGTTCGGGATCGGCGGGTTCGACCACGTAGATGAGGTCCACGTCGGAGACGTAGTTGAGTTCGCGTGCGCCGAGCTTGCCCATGCCGATGATGGCGAACCGGCATCGTTCGCTGTCGGCGACCTCATGCCGTGCGATGGCGAGTGCGCCTTCGAGGGCTGCGTCGGCCAGATCGGACAGGCATCGGCTGGTGGTGGGCTGGATGGTGAGCGGATCGGCTGCGGTGACGTCCTTGGCCATGATGGCTACGAGCTGTTCCCGGTAGCAGCATCGTAGTTCGGTGGTGGATTCCGCGATTGGTTTGTCGCTGATGGGCGTGGCGACCTGTGGATCGGCTCCGATGCGTTCGAGTATGGCCTGACGTCGTTGGCTGCGGTTCCACAGATGGGTTTCGTATCCGGTGCCGGTGGTTACGGCACGGATCAGGTCCGGACGGTTGAGCATGAGTCGGCCGATTTCGTCGGACGCTCCGAGTACGGCGACGAGACGGGATAGGCCGTCGAGTCCGGTGAACAAGGATTCGAGGGGATTGCCGGACTCGTGCGTGTGCTGGGCGAGTTCGGTCACATGACGCAATGCGGTGTCCGGGTCGAATGCGGAGGACAGGGCTTCGAGCAGTTCCGAGCGGTAGTATCCTTCGACTCCGAGGGATGCGAGGGTGGTGAACAGTTCCTGTGCCCGGTTAAGGTCGGAGATCCCGGCTCTGATGATCTCACGCAACGGCAATCGTGAAGCTTCCATGGTGTTCCATTCTACCGGCCGGCTTGCCGGTCAGGGGTTTGCATCGCCGTGTCCTTATGGTTGTTGCCATTCGTGCGTATATGAGCTGTTGTGTATATGGACTATGGAATGCGTATGCACGGGAATCAGCGAGCGTGTCCGGTTTGATCGCATGAGCTCAAACGATGAAAAAGACCCGTCGTGCCGTGCATGTGCGTGCATGCGCGACACGGCGGGCCCGCTCTGTTCGATTCGTCGGAACCCCTTATCCCGACGAATTTCTGGTTGGCCTCAGACCTCCTGGAACAGCGGTTTGACGTTGTTCCAGATGCGTCTGGTGGTACCGGGGTGGTTCATCGAATACAGGTGGATGCCATCCACACCGTGTGCGACGAGGTCGTTGATTTGTTGCGACGCGTAGGCGATGCCGGCCGCGTGCAACGCGTCACGATTGCCTTCCCAGCGATCGAGGATGGTCTCGAGTCCCTTCGGAATGCGCGAGGCATTGCGTTCGGCCATACGACGTACCGATTTGGCGCCACGCACCGGCATGATACCGGCTTCGATCGGCACCTCGATACCCGCGGCACGGGCCTTGTCAAGGAACCGGTAGAAGTCCTCGTTGTCGTAGAACAGCTGGGAGATCAGGTGTGATGCGCCGGCATCCACCTTGATCTTCAGGTTTTCGATGTCCTGGTCCAACGACTCGGCCTGGTAGTGTCCTTCCGGATAGCATGCGCCGAAGATCTTCAATTCCGGTCTGCGCTCGCGGATGTATGCCACGAGATCACTGGCGTGCGGGAACACGCCGACGGTTTCGTGATCGGGAAGTTCGTCGCCTCGCAATGCCAGCACGGCGGTCACTCCGGCTTCGTCGAACATGTCGAGCGCACGATCGACGACCTCATAGTCGGCGTAGAGCGCGGTCAGATGCGCGACGGTGGGGATACCGTATTCGGCACGGATCGTATGCGCGATACGCGCCGTGGCGGTGCGGTCGGACTGGGTGCCATGCCCGTAGGTCACCGAGATGAAATCGGGGTTGAGTCCTTCCAGTCCGTCGAGCGTGTCGTAGATGGTTCCCACCGGAGCGTTGCGCTTCGGCGGGAACACCTCAAGCGAAAAGATCGGCTTGTGCATGATCACGCAAGTTCGGCGCGCACCTTGCGGGTCGCCTCGACCATGTGCTCTAGGCTCGGCCAGGTCTCGGCGTTGCCACGGGTCTTCAGACCGCAGTCGGGGTTGATCCACACCTTCTCCACGTCCATCTTCTTGAGGATTTCGTGGATACGGTCGACGATCTCATCGGTGGAGGGGATACGTGGGCTGTGGATATCGTACACGCCCGGGCCGGCCTCGGTCTCGAAGTTGGCGTCGTGGATGGCGTCGAGGACGACCAGATCGCCTCGGGATGCCTCGAAGGAGATCACGTCGGCGTCCATGGCATCGATGTCGCGAATGATGTCGTTGAATTCCGAGTAGCACATGTGCGTGTGGATCTGGGTGCCGGGCTTGACGGCGGAGTGGACCAGACGGAACGCGGGCACGGCCCAGTCAAGGTACTTCTTGTGCCAGTCGGAGCGGCGCACCGGCAGCTTCTCGCGCAGGGCGGCCTCGTCGATCTGGATGACCTTGATGCCGGCGGCCTCGAGGTCGAGCACCTCGTCGCGGATGGCGAGCGCCAGCTGCGTGGTCTGCTCCTCGTGCGTGATGTCCTCACGCGGCCAGGACCAGTTGAGAATGGTCACCGGACCGGTGAGCATGCCCTTGACCACGTGGTCGGTCTTGGACTGGGCGTAGGAGCTCCACTCCACGGTGATCGGGTTGGCGCGGGACACGTCGCCCCACACGATCGGAGGCTTGACACAGCGGGTGCCGTAGGACTGCACCCAGGCGTTCCTGGTGAACAGGAAGCCGTTGAGGTTCTGTCCGAAGTATTCGACCATGTCGTTGCGTTCGAATTCGCCGTGCACCAGCACGTCGAGTCCGATCTCCTCCTGCTTGGCGATCACTTCGTCGATCTGGGCCGCGATGAACTTGTCGTATTCGGCCTTGGAGATCTCGCCCTTGCGGAACTTGGCGCGGGTGGAGCGCACCTCGCGGGTCTGCGGGAAAGATCCGATCGTGGTGGTCGGCAGTTCGGGCAAGCCGAGCTCCTTCTTCTGAATCGCCTGACGTTCGGCACGGGCGGGCTGACGCACGTATTCGTCGGCGGTGAGCTTGGCGACGCGTTCGTGCACGGCCGGATCGGCGACCACGCGGGTGCCGTCGAACAGCTCCTGATTGGCGGCGAGCTTGGCGTCGGCGGCACGGGCGGCATCGTCGAGATCGGCAAGGTCGGCGACCGCCTTGAGCTCGTCGAGCTTTTCGACGGCGAAGGCGAAGTGCTTGAGCACATCGGCACCGAGCTTATCCTCTCCGGCGGTGCTGAACGGCACGTGCAGCAGGGAGTCGGCGGTGGACACGGCCACGTTGGCGGTCTTGGTCTTCACGGCGTCGACGAGCCCCAGCGACACGGCGTAGTTGTTGCGCCAGATGTTACGGCCGTTGATCACACCGGCGAAGATGGTCAGATTGGCGGGCACGCCGTATTCCTCGATGGCGGCAAGGTTTTCGTCCTTGCCTTCGATCAGGTCGAGGCCCAATCCGTCGAAGTCCAGACCGGTGGCGGTCTTGTAGGTGTCGGCGATGTTGCCGAAATAGGTCTGCAGCAGCACCTTCACGTCGCCCTTGGCGGCGAGGATGGTGGTGTAGAGCTTGGCGAAGAGGTCGAGGTCGCCCTCTTCCTTGTCGAGCACCAGGTACGGCTCGTCGAACTGCACCCACTGGGCTCCCAGCTCATTGAACTTGACGAGCACGTCGGCGTAGGCCTTGGCGGTGTCGGCCACGAGCTTGTCGGTGAGGTCCAGATCGGCACCTTCGGCGCCGCGGGCCAGCTTGAGGAACGTGTAGGGGCCGATCACCACCGGCTTGGTGATGATGCCAAGCTCCTTGGCCTCGTTGAACTCGTCGAACGGCTTGGTGCCGCTCAGCGCGATTTCGGTGTCGGCGGTGATTTCGGGAACGAGATAGTGGTAGTTCGTGGTGAACCACTTCTTCATCGGCTGGGCGGTCACGTCGCCCTTGTCGCCCTGATAGCCGCGGGCGATGGCGAACAGCGTGTCCTCGGCGCCCAGTCCCAGATCCTTGTACCGCTGCGGAACCGCACCGAGCAGAATGGCAGTGTCCAGCAACTGGTCGTAATAGCTGAAATCGTTGCTCGGAATCAGATCCACACCAGCCTGCTGCTGCAGCTTCCAGTGTTCGGCACGAAGCTGGGCGGATGTCGTCTTGACGTCCTCAAGGCTGTTAGCACCCTTCCAGTAGCCTTCGATGACCTTCTTCAGCTGTCGGTTGCTGCCGATGCGGGGGAAACCGATTACAGATGTCAGTGCACTCATACATACTCCAATACGATGTGAGTCAAAACCGGAAAAAGGTTAACAAACTTGGAGCGAATTGAGGATATCCACCAATTTTGGGTGTCGCTATAGGCACAGGTTATGGCGCTGATATTTACGAAATACGAGCGGCGATATCATCGACTTCCCTGTAGTGATACCGCTTTTCTCAATTATACCGGGCATAACGACAGGGTATATTTGCGCCGTCCCGACACAGTTCCATCGGATCAGGCCAAATCGATTTCCTGAATTTCCCGTATACGATGACAGCGATTCGGTACGGGCGGTGCCATCGCCGACTGGATGGCACCGCCCTGAATTATCGAATGATCGTGACCTAGATCATATCCACGACGTCATCATCATTGCGACGCGCCCGCGCCACGCGTCATGCCGCGCAATCCTTGGGTGTGAGTACGGCCACAAGTTCGGCGCCACGCAACCCCCACTCGGCGAACGGCTTATCGGAGCCGAGAATGACCAACGATCCCGTGGACAGGCCAAGTCCCAGCACGTTGAGCGTCGCCGGGTCCGAGTCCGGTGAGGCAAGCCACTGCGCGGCCGACGACACCGTGGGCTCATGCCCTACGATCATGAGTCGCTTGGTCTTGGGCTTCATATGGTCCATTTCATCGAGGATCGCCTGCGTACCGCCCTCATACAGACTTTTGCGATAGTCCACGCTCGGCTTGTCGCCAAAATACTTGAGCATGCGTTCCAGCGTCTGACGGGTGCGCGTGGCACCCGAGCACCGAATCTGGTCGGGAATCAACGACATCACGGCCAGCGCCTTGCCGACCTTCTTGGCCTGTTTGAGTCCCTTGTCCGTCAGTTCGCGGTCCACGTCAGCCTTGCCGACCTTCGACTCGGCGTTGGCGTGACGCATGATGATGAGCTGATATTCATATGCCTTGGTCTTTTTGGCTACCTTGCTGAGGTTGACCATTCCTGCCCCTTTCGACGGACGGCTGCAACGTCCGACGAAATCTATTGTGGCAGATTTCCGTTCCCCTCGGCGCTTTTGGAGATATTTTCCACCTGCGTGTCCAGATCCTTGAGCACCTTGCGCAGCTTGCGGTCGGAAATGTCGCGCAGCTCCAGCTCCTCCAATCGTGCCTGCTGCTGTTCGGGAGTGAGCTCATCGATATCGGAATACGTGTCCTTGGTGGCACGCTGAGGCTTATGCAATGCCTCGACGCCCGGAGCCATGGCCCGAGCGGTGATGAGGAACCCGGTATGACCGATCATCTCGTGATTCGGACGAACGGCAAGCCCCTGAGCCTTCCAGCCCCGCTCCAGGGTCTCACTGATCTCCGGTTCGGTCCACTGCCCGGAATCGCGCATCGCCTCGGCCACACGGCTCAACTGCGTGGTGGTGGTCACGTAACAGGTGATCACACCGCCCGGCGCGATCACACGCCACGCATTCTCCAGACGGTTCCAAGGGTCAAGCATGTCGAGGAAGATGCGGTCGAAATAATGCTCGGGCAGTTCATGCGACTTCGAATCGAAGTCACCGACCAGCAGGTTCCACCATGCCGGGCGCTCGCCGAAATACACCGTGGCGTTCGCCTCACACACCTTCGCGAATTCCGGACGCATCTCGATCGTGGTCAGCTCGCCGTCCTCACCCACGGCGTCAAGCAGATGCAATCCCATGGCACCGCTTCCGCCGCCGGATTCCAGCACTCGCATACCGCGACGGATATCACACGCCTCAATGACCTGGGCAATGTCCTTGGGATACATGATCTGCGCTCCGCGCGGCATCGACAGGATGAAATCCTGCAGACGGGGACGCATAACCGTGTACTGCCATCCACCGATCTTTCGGGTGTTCTTCCACGGTTTGCGCGGATTGTGCCGATAGGCCTCCGCGGCGCTTTCCATGCTTCCCTCGCTGGTGAGCGTAACGACGACCACGCCTTCCGGACCGCCGATGATGTCGTCGTGGCGGATCACACCGCGTTCAGTCTGGGTCTCCTCCCCCGCCATGAGCTGCACGGTGATCTTCTTGCCCTTGCGATCGGTGAGCTGCACCTTCTCTCCGGCCCGTAGCGGTCCGCGACGCACCATCTGTTCCTCCCGTTGGACTTGTACCTGTGTCTTGATGTCTTGCACAGATTGGCAAGACATCAAGACAAACGCCCGATCGGGGACGGACGGGGACGGGTGCCCGGTACGGGATTATTCGGCGAACGCCTGCCAACGGCCGTTTTCGTGACGGACGGTGAGCGGCAGACCGAAGATGCGGGACACACGTTCCGTGGTCAGGCCCTGGTCCAGATCCCCGGTGTAGATGATCGTCCCCGGTGCGGGGTCCCCTCCGCGAACCTTGGCCTCATGGGCCTGCTTCTCGTCACCTTTGATCCGCCCCATCACGGCGATATGGTCGAAACCCTCGGGGATCTCCTCCAGCCGATGGGTGACCAGGATCACCGCTCGGTCACCCTGCTCCTTTCCCAAATCGCCCAGTGTCTTGACGACGAGTTCACGGCCACCGAGGTCAAGACCCGTGGTCGGCTCGTCAAGGATGGCGAGTTCGGGGTCCGCCATGAGCGCACGGCAGATGAGCACGCGGGTCCGTTCCCCCTCGGAAAGGCGCCACATCTGCTTGCCTTCGAGATAATCGATGCCGAACCGTTGCATTAGGGCTCGCGCACGGTTCATCTCATCATCGGTATAGGTGTCACGCCATCGGCCGGTGGTGGCGGTGAGCGCCGTCACCACGGCGTCGAGTGGATCCTCATCGGGAGGGAACGCACGCGCCAATTCCGCCGAGGACAGGCCGATCCTGTTGCGATAGGAGAACACGTTCACCTTGCCCAGCCGGTTGCCGAGGATGTCCACCGTGCCCTCGCTCGGGTATTTTCGTGTGGCCATCATGGCGATCAACGTGGATTTTCCGATGCCGTTGGGGCCGAACAGCACCCAGCGTTCCCCCCGGCGAATGGTGAGGTTCACGCCGGTGACAATCACGCGACGGCTACGTCGAAATTCGACGTCGGTAAGTTGTAGGGCGATATCGTTGCTCATGGAATCGTTTCCTCATGATATGGGATGGGCTCCCACAGAGGGAGCCCATCATTGATGACTGCTTTCGGCGTAGTGCCGGATCAGCCGTTGATGATCGTGTTGTACACCTCGATGGTTCGGTCGGCGATGCTTTCCCAGCTGAACACGTCACGGGCGCGGGCGTAGCCGGCCTCGCCCATCTTCTTGGCGAGTTCGGGATCTCGCATGACCTTGTTGATGGCATCGGCCATGTCGTGTACGAACTTGTCGGGGTTGGTGGGGGTTCCGGTGCCGTCGTGCAGCTGATCGATCGGCACGAGGTATCCGGTTTCCCCGTCGACCACCACTTCGGGGATGCCGCCGGTGGCGCTGGCGACCACGGGCAGGCCGCAGGCCATGGCCTCCAGATTCACGATGCCCAGCGGCTCGTAGATGCTCGGGCAGATGAACGCGTCGCAGCCGTGCTCAAGGGCGCTGAGCTCGGGCTTGGGCAGCATCTCCTCGATCCAGATGATGTTGCCGCGTTCCTTGTCGAGCTCGGCGAATGAGTTCTTCACTTCGGCGGCGATCTCCGGGGTATCGGGGGCACCTGCGCACAGGACCACCTGCACATCCTTGTCCACGAAGTGCAGTGCCTTAAGCAGATACGGCAGACCCTTCTGGCGGGTGATGCGGCCGACGAACAGCAGCGTGGGCTTGCTGCGGTCGATATTGTAGCGCTCGAAAACACCCCAGGCCGGATCGTCATCGGCGGGGGTGGCGAACTCGCTCATGGTGATGCCGTTGTACACGACGTGCACCTTGTCGGGGTCCACGTTCGGGTAAGCGGCGAGGATGTCCTTCTTCATGCCACCGGACACGGCGATGATGCCATCGGCGTGCTCGTAGGCGTCACGCTCGGCCCAAGAGCTCAGATTGTAGCCACCACCCAGCTGCTCGCGCTTCCAGGGACGGAACGGCTCGAGGCTGTGCGCGGTGATGACCAGCGGAATTTCGTGCAGCTGCTGAGCGAGACGTCCGGCAAGGCAGGCATACCAGGTGTGCGCGTGAACGATGTCGGCGTCCACATCGTTGGCGATCTGCAGATCCACGCCGAAGGTCTTCAGCGCAGGATTGGCATCGGCGAGTTCGGACGGCGTGTTGTAGCCGACGACGTTGAGGCTGCCCTTGGGGGAATCGCCGGGGATCGTCGGGATGTCGTCGGAGGTGCGCGGACCATCGAATGCGCGGACGGTCACGTCAATACGTTCCGCCAGTACCTTGGAAAGTTCTTCGGCATGAACGCCTGCGCCACCATAGATATGCGGCGGGTACTCACGGGTGAGGATATCGACTTTCATTGACGTCTCCTTTGAACAAATGAACAACATATCCCAGTATATGAAAGAACCGCCGGAAAACCCGGCGGTTCATCATATGTTTCGTACGAATTCGTACAGGTATCGGCCCTATTCGTCCCGACACGCCAGACACGCGTCAGACTGCGGTGCCGTACTCGTCCAGATTCGGATTGTCCTTGGGATTGCCCGCCACGAAGAACAGGCTGAGCACACCCACGGCGAACACCGCAGCCACCACGATGGTGGACCACGTGGGCATCCCCGGAATCCACATGACCACGAGGAATGCGATGGCGGACAGGATGATCAGCGCCCAGCTGACGAAACGGAGCCATCCACGCACCCCGCGCGGAGCACCGGGCTTGCCCATTGACCGTGTCGACGACACGGTCTGCTCAGGCAGGTCCGTGGAAGCGGTGGGCTTCCATTCCGCGGTCTGTCCGTTCTGCAGACGGACGGACCGCTCCTGCAGCGCATACTCATCCACCAATCCCTGACGGGAACGGACCTGCACACGCTGCGGCTGGTTGTTGGTTCCACGACGATTGCGCTTGGCGTTGGCGCGGCGCTCCGCTCGATTCGGCATGATCGCTCCTTTGACGACGTATCACTGACTGTGAGTATAACCCGTTCGTCAGCGAGGAAGCATCATCGGGCGCTGCGAAGCCGTGATCGGAGCGGGAAGTTCGGTGGCGCCGGTCAGGTAACGATCCACCGCGGCGGCGCAGGAGCGTCCCTCGGAGATGGCCCAGACCACGAGGCTCTGTCCGCGGCCGGCATCACCGCAGGCGAACACGCCATCCTGACTGGTGGCGAAGGAATCGTTCCTCGCCACGTTGCCGCGACGGTCAAGCTCGACCGGAAGCTGGTCGACCAGCGTCGTGGTGTCCGGGTGCAGGAATCCGACGGAGATGAGCACCAGATCGGCCGGGATCACACGTTCGGTACCAGGCTGACGCGTGAAGGGGCCGTTGTCGCCAGGAGCCACGCTCACGATCTTCAGACCGGTGACGTGTCCACGCTCGTCGGCCACGAAACCTTCGGCAGTGGCACCGTCGATCTCATGCACGTTCCTCGGATCCGTAGCGCCTTCAAACTCCACCGAATCGGTGTTATAGACGTAGGTGCCGCCCTCCTCCATCGAGGAGGTCTTCTGGTAGATACGGGCGTAGGTCGGCCACGGCTGATTGGCAGGACGCTCGGACGGTTCCTTGCCCATGATCTGCAGCACGGTGACGGACTTTGCACCCTGACGGATGGAGGTACCGAGGCAGTCGGAACCGGTATCGCCACCACCGATCACCACCACATGCTTGTCCTTTGCGGTGATGTCGTTGACCGGCTTCTTGCCCCACACGCGACGGGTGGCGTCCGGCAGGAAGTCCATGGCGAAGTGAATGCCGTCGAGCTCGCGACCAGGCAGCTTCATGTCACGCGGCACCGTGGAACCAATGGCCACCACGACGGCGTCGTAACGGGAGCGCAGGTCATCCCAGGAGATGTCCTTGCCGATCTCCACGTTGGTTTCGAAACGGGTGCCCTCGGCCTCCATCTGCTCCACTCGACGGTCAAGCAGGGACTTGTCGAGCTTGAAGTTCGGAATGCCGTAACGCATCAGACCGCCGATGGCATCGGCGCGCTCGTAGACAACCACCGTGTGACCGGCACGGGTGAGCTGCTGGGCGCAGGCGAGGCCGGAGGGGCCGGATCCCACCACGGCGACGGTCTGATCAGTCAGACGCTGCGGCGGCAGCGGCTTGACGTAATCGAGGTTCCACGCCTGATCGATGATCGTCTGCTCGTCGAGCTTGATCATGGTCGGCGGCTGGTGAATGCCCAGCACGCAGGCGGACTCGCACAGCGCGGGGCAGATGCGACCGGTGACCTCGGGGAAGTTGTTGGTCATGGACAGCTTGCCGTAGGCGTCCTCCCACTGGCCCTGACGGACCAGATCATTGAATTCGGGGATGACGTTGCCCAGCGGGCATCCGGTCATGCAGAACGGGGTGCCGCAGTCCATGCATCGGGCGGCCTGCTCCTGAGTCCAGGGCTGCAGACCGGATTCGGCGTGAACGTCCAGCCAGTCCTTGATACGCTCCTGGACCGGACGCTCCGCGAGTTCGTGACGGGAACGGACCTTCAGAAAACCTCTAGGATCGCCCATTGTTCAGCGCACTCCTTCCATAACCTGCTCGTAGACCTTCTCCCAGGCCCCCGGAGCGTTGAAATCGACATTGTCTTCCTCGGCCTTCTTCATCGCCTTGGTCATGGCGACGAACTGGGTAGGCACGATATGGGTGAATCGCTTGACGGCTTCGGGCCAGTTGGCCAGCAGCTCCTTGGCGATCGTGGAATCGGTCTCCTCGGCGTGACGCTTGACCAGCGAGTGCACGAGCTCCTCATCCTCGCCGTTCAGCGGAAGGAACTTCAGCGCGCCGGTCCTGACGGCGGACGGGTTCACCTTCGCCATGTCAAGGTCAAGCACGTAGGCATTGCCTCCGGAGAAGCCGGCACCGAAGTTGCGGCCGGTCGAACCGAGCACCACGACCACACCACCGGTCATGTACTCGCAGCCGTGGTCTCCAACGCCCTCCACCACGAACGTGGCGCCACCGTTACGTACAGCGAAGCGTTCTCCGGCCCGGCCCGCGACGAACATTTCACCCGAGGTGGCACCGAAGCCGGTGACGTTGCCGGCAATCACGTTGGTGTGGGGATCGAAGCGCACGCCATCCTCGGCGCGAACGATGATGCGTCCGCCGGACAGGCCCTTGCCGGCGTAGTCGTTGACCTCGCCGTAGATGCGCATCGTCTCACCGCGCGGGATGAACGCACCGATGGACTGGCCTCCGGAACCGTGCAACGTCATATCGATCGTGTCGTCCGGCAGACCTTCGGCCTGGTAACGCTTGGTGATCTCATAGCCGAGCATGGTGCCGACAGTACGGTTCACGTTGCGGATCGGCAGCTCGATGCGCACTGGCTCCTTGTGCTGCAGGGCAGGCTGGGCGAGTTCGATGAGCTTGTTGTCCAGCGCCTTCTCCAGCTCATGGTTCTGCTTCTCGGTGTTGTGCAGGATCGTGCCCGGAGTGGGACCGACCTGACGCAGTACGTTGCTCAGATCCACGCCGTCGGACTTCCAACGCTTGATGGCCTCGTCCTGATCCAAGCACTCGACGTGACCGACCGCCTCTTCAAGCGTGCGGAAGCCGAGCTGAGCGAGGATCTCGCGCACCTCTTCGGCGATGAACATGAAGAAATTGACCACGTGCTCGGGCTTGCCACGGAATCGGGCACGCAGCTCCGGATCCTGGGTGGCGATGCCCTGCGGGCAGGTGTTCTTCTGGCATGCGCGCATCATCACGCAACCCTCGACGATCAGAGCTGCGGTGGCGAAGCCGAACTCCTCGGCACCCAGCAGCGCGGCGATGACCACATCGCGGCCGGTCTTGAGCTCGCCGTCGCACTGCACGACGATGCGGGAGCGCAGACCGTTGAGGATCAGGGTCTGCTGCGTTTCGGACAGGCCGATCTCCCACGGGGTTCCGGCGTGCTTGATCGCGTTGAGCGGAGCGGCACCGGTACCACCGTCATATCCGGAGATCAGCACCACGTCGGCATGGCACTTGGCCACGCCTGCGGCGATGGTTCCCACGCCGAACTCGGAGACGAGCTTGACGTGGATTCGGGCCTTCGGGTTCGCCATCTTCGCATCGTTGATCAGCTGCTTGAGATCCTCGATGGAGTAGATGTCGTGGTGCGGCGGCGGGGAGATAAGCTCCACGCCCGGGGTTGCGTGACGGACCTTGGCGATCCACGGCGGGACCTTGGCACCGGGCAGGTGGCCGCCCTCGCCGGGCTTAGCACCCTGTGCGAGCTTGATCTGCAGATCCGTGGCATGCACCAGATAGTCGCTGGTCACGCCGAATCGCGCGGATGCGATCTGCTTGATCTTGCTGTAGCGCAGCGGATCGTTGATACGGTCATCGGATTCGCCACCCTCACCCGAATTGGAACGGGCCCCGAGCTGGTTCATGGCGATGGCCAGCGTCTCATGCGCCTCCTGGGAGATGGAGCCGTAGCTCATGGCACCGGTGGAGAAACGCTTGACGATCTCGCTGGCGGGCTCGACCTCGGAGATGTCGATGGGCTTGCGCTTGGAGTTGAACTTCATGAGTCCGCGCAACGTCATCAGACGGTTCGACGTGTCGTTGATGTGGCTCGAGTACTTCTTGAACATCGCGTAGTCGCCACGCTGGGTGGACTGCTGGAGCAGGAAGATCGCCTCGGGATCGTTGAGATGGTCCTCACCGGTGCGACGCCACTTGTATTCACCGCCGGTACGCAGGTTGCGATGCGGAGTGGCGGTCCACTGGTTCGGGTAGGCCACGCGGTGACGGATCGCCACCTCTTCGGCGAGCTCGTCGAGTCCGACGCCGCCGACACGGGACGTGGTGCCGGTGAAGTAGCGGTCGATGACTTCCTGACTGAGGCCGATGGCCTCGAACAGCTGGGCGCCACGGTAGCTCATGATGGTGGAGACACCCATCTTGCTCATGATCTTGAGCACGCCCGTGGAAAGGGCCTTGATGAGGTTCTTCACCGCCTGAGCGGGCTCGACCTTGACATAGCCGCGGCGGGACAGATCCTCCACGGATTCGAGGGCAAGATACGGGTTCACGCAGGCCGCGCCATAGGCGATGAGCAAGGCTACGTGGTGAATCTCGCGCACATCACCCGCCTCCACTGCCATGGAGATCTGGGTGCGGGTGTGACGGCGCAGCAGGTGATGCTGTACGGCGCTGGTGAGCAGCAGGGACGGGATCGGACCCCACGTGTGGTTCGAGTCGCGGTCGGACAGCACCAGGAAGTTCTTGCCATCGGCGATGGCCTGATCGATCTCGGAGAAGATCTCCTCGAGACGCTCCTCCAAAGCCTTGCCGCCGCCGGCGACCTGGTACAGACCCTTGACGACGAACGGACGGTAGTATCCGCCGAGCACCTTGGCACGATCGAGTCGCTTGAGCTGGGCCATCTCATCGCTGTCAATGACCGGCAGCGGAATGAGGACCTTCTTGGCGTGCAGCTCGGAATCCTCGAGCAGGTTGGGCTCGGGGCCGATGGCGGATTCGAGGCAGGTGACGATCTCCTCGCGCTCCCAGTCAAGCGGCGGGTTGGTCACCTGGGCGAACTTCTGGGTGAAGTAGTCGAACAGCATGCGCGAACGCTTGGAGAGCACCGGCAGAGGCACGTCGTTGCCCATGGAGCCGAGCGGCTCCTTGCCGGTGTTGGCCATGGGCGTGAGCAGCAGCTTGAGGTCCTCCTCCGTGTAGCCGAAGGCACGCTGTCGGCGCTGCACGGACTGGCCGGAGTGGTTCACATGCTCACGGGCGGGCAGCTGGTTGAGCTCGACGGAGTTTCCTTCCACCCACTGGCGATAGGGATGCAGGGATGCGAGGTTGCGCTTGATCTCCTCGTCGGGGACAATGCGTCCTTCGGCGGTGTCGATGAGGAACATCTTGCCGGGTTCGAGACGGCCCTTCTCGACGATGCGGTCCTGGGCGATCTCATTGAGGACACCGGCCTCGGATGCGAGCACCACGTAGCCGTCGTCGGTAACCTGCCAGCGACCCGGACGGAAGCCGTTGCGGTCAAGCAGTGCACCGACCTGGGTACCGTCGGTGAACACGATGTCGGCGGGACCGTCCCACGGCTCGATCAGCGTGTTGTTGTATTCGTAGAAGGCCCTGATGTCGGGATCCAGCTTGTCGTTCTTCTCCCAGGCCGGCGGCAGCATCATGGAGATGGCGTGCGGCAGGGAACGGCCGGCGAGGTGCAGCAGTTCGAGACACTCGTCGAAGGTGCCGGAATCGGAATAGCCGGGGGTATTGATCGGCAGCAGGGGCTTGAACTCGCCGAGCAGTTCGGAGCTGAGACGTCCCTCTCGGGCGGACAGCCAGTTGCGGTTGCCCTGGATCGTGTTGATCTCGCCGTTATGGGCAAGCAGACGGAACGGCTGAGCCAGAGGCCAGCTCGGGAACGTGTTGGTGGAGAAGCGGGAATGGACGATGGCGATAACGGTCTTCATCGAGGGATCGGACAGATCCTTGAAGAAGGGCTTGAGCTGCATCGTGGTGAGCATGCCCTTGTACGTGATGGTACGCGCGGACAGCGAGGCGAAGTACACACCCACCTCGTGCTCCACGCGCTTGCGCACACGGAACGCCTTGCGCTCAAGTTCGATGCCGCCCAGCTTCGCACCGTCGGCATCGGCCAGCACCAACGTCTTGAACGCGGGCATGGAGGACAGCGCCTGAAGACCCAGCCCGTTCGGATCGGTGGGCACGACTCGCCAGGCAAGCACCTCGAGGCCCTCCTCCTCGGCGATGGAGGCAATGGCCTTCTCCTGCTGGGATGCGGCCTCGATATCGCGATCAAGGAAGGCTATACCGGCGATGTAGTGGCCCGGATCGGGAAGCGCCACATCGATGGTGTTGCGCATGAACTCGTCTGGCATGCTCATCAGGATGCCCGCACCGTCGCCGGTGTTCTCTTCGGCGCCGACGGCACCACGATGGTCGAGGTTGATCAGCACCTCGATGGCATCATCGACGATCTTGCGCTCGGGAATCTTATTGAGGGTGGTGACCATGCCAACACCACAGGCGTCATGCTCCGAGATTGGATCATACATGCCTTCTGGAGTATGGATCGTCAGGTCAAGCGGAGCTTTTGTCACCGAAATCACCTCTGGACTAGGGCAGGACTCACCTGCATTTTGAATTGCCTTGACAGAATACAGCCACAATGTATCTTAGACGCAATCAAGGGCACATATCACACTTGCCGAAAGTTTTAAAGACTTTTCTTTTCTAGGGCTCACAGATGTTCCATATAATGAGACGACTTCCGTCACACCCTCAGTTTTCGTCGTCATATGAGAGCTTCTCAGCCGTCATTTTTCAAGCTCGTAACATTTCTCCGGGAATGCGATGCCATCACGTCGTCATTCGACACGAAAAATGGAAGACACGCGACGACACGCCCGGATTTTTCAAGGAACACAAAAAACTGCCGCTACGGATAGATCCGGTCGAGAACCAATATACGGCACCGCGTCGCAATGGCCGACGACCGGTCAACAATCGCCACACGACAATCGTCGACGCGACGTCTCGTCAGGCTCCGGCAGGATCGGAACCGTTGATCTGACGCAGCACCCGGCACGGGCTGCCGACGGCGACCACGTTCGACGGAATGTCGCGGGTGACGACAGAACCAGCACCGATCACCGTACCATCGCCAATGGTCACGCCGGGAAGCACAATGACACCGCCGCCCAGCCAGCAACCGCGTCCGATGCGGATCGGTCGGGCATACGTGTTCCAGCGGTAATGCGTATCGCCCGGCTTCCAATCCTCGACAAGACGATCCGCAAGTTCCACCGGATGCGTGGCCGTATACAACTGCACATTCGACGCGATCAACGTGTCCGACCCGATGGTGATCGTATTGCAGTCCACAAACGTACAGTTCATATTGACCGACACATTGCTGCCGATGTGGATATTCCGGCCGTAGTCGCAAATAAACGGCAGACCAACCGACACATTGTCACCAATCGTGCCGAACAGGGATTCGAGGATCTCACGTTTACGCGTTTTCGCATCATAAGGAAGTCGATTGTATTCGGCGAGCAGCCGTCTGGCCGTGTTCTTGTAGTCAAGGAAGATCGGATCATGGCAGTCGTAGACTTCTCCTGCCATGCATTTATCGAGTTCGTTCATTTCTCTTCCCCTCACTCGGTCACGTCAAGACGACGATCGTGCCAATAATATTCGCGGTCATGTTCGCCGATGGGCCGTTTCACTGTGCAGGGCACGCCCATGGCGACCACGTTCGACGGAATGTCACGGGTAACGACCGAACCGGCACCGATCACGCTGTTGTCCCCGATGGTCACGCCCGGCAGGATGCTTACATTGGATCCGACCCACACGTTGCGTCCGATATGCACCGGCAGCGCATACGTGTAGTGGTGCTCACGCATGACGGGCAGAATCGGATGTCCCGCGGTGGCGATGGTGACGGACGGACCGAACATCGCATAGTCGCCGATCCAGATTTCCGCATCATCAACCATGCTCATGAACGCGTTGATATAGATACCCTTGCCAAGATGCACACGCCTGCAGCCGTTGTTCGCGTGCAACGGCGTCTCGATATGCACTCCCTCACCGACTTCGGCACACATGTCCGCAAGTAATTCGGCGCGGCGGTATTGTTCGGTCGGCTTCGTCTGGTTGTACTCCCATAGTTTGCCCTGCCAGGCAAGCTGCCCGTCCATGATGGCGGGATCGTCATAATGGTACGGCAGTCCCGCATCTCTGCGCGCCACGTTGTTCATGTCATCTGTCTCACGTCCATCATGCATCGTCGCCTTGCTCCTTACCGTCCACATCCACAGTGGCACACTGGTATGGTAGCGACAATCGGGCGACGTTCCGGGACGGACCGGCTGCGTTTGGCACGATCCGTACCAGATGCGGAACAATGCCGGTGCGATCGCCCGCGCCGATCCAGCGTAATCGCCGACGACTGCGATTGATGCCTACAGCACATCCCGCAGCGCTTGCAGGAACGCATCGGCAGCGGGAGGCAGCGGCTGGGCCGCCTTCCAGGCGATTGCCAGATGCGTGGATACCTCCGGCGCGAAGGGACGAAAGCACAGACCAGTCGCATCCGAAGCGTCGACCATACCCTCCGGTCCGACGGCGCATGCGTACCCCTCCTGCACGAAGCAACTGGCGTTGTACATGAGGTTCGTCGTACCGACCACCCGCAGACGCTTCGCATACCGACCAAGCCAACCCGACAGGTCGCCGCGCTCCAGCACGCCACGCGGCATGATCAGCGGCACGCCATCAAGGTCCCTCGGTTCGATCCGAGTCCGCTCGGCAAGCGGATGATCGCGACGCATGAGCACACCCATCGGATCGCCGCCCGGCAACGGCAATGACCCGTATCGACCCATATCCACCGGTTGCACGAGCACGCCGAAATCGGCCAGCCCGTTGTCAAGACGCTCCATGATGTTGGCACCGAAGTCATCATGCAGTTGCACCGTGATGTTCGGATGACGCCCTCGCAGCAGCATGGCCGCGCGAGCGACGGTATGCATGACCACGCTCTGCGCCGCAGCGATATGAACCTCACCGACGATGTCGCGCCCTTCCCCCATCTCCGAACGGGCACGATCGGCGAGTTCCACGATCTCCCTGGCCCGCCGATACATCAGACGCCCCTCCCCCGTCAACGCGATCTCGCGAGCACGATTGCCGCGGACGAACAGCTTGACCCCAAGCTCATCCTCAAATCCGCTCATCTGCCGGGACAGCGCCGGCTGACTGATACGCAGCACATCCGCGGCGGCGGTCACGCCACCCTCCTCGACCACCGCAATGAAATGACGCAATACCTTCAATTCCATGTTCCCTCTCCCGCGTCTACGGCAGCAATGCTAAATACATGCATACAGCACATATATATAAATACTATAGCGACATTTGTAATATAAAAACACCCCTCATACCATTGCAGACAACAGCCCTGACGGAGCTGCAACACCCTTGGAAGCCCCAATCGCACCATACGGAAAAGAACGAAAGGATATCCCATGGCAACGCTTCACCCATCCCGCAACATCATGCTTCTGGTCGGTGCCGGGCAGATCGGCATGGCCATCGCCCGCCGCATGGGATACGGCATGACCATCCTCGTGGCGGACAAGAACCCCGACCACGCCGCCGATATCGCGCGGACCATGACGGACGCCGGCTTCGACGCCCGCCCCGAAACCGTGGACCTCGCCTCACGCAAGTCCATCACCACGCTCCTCGGCAAGGCGACCTCCCTCGGCGATCTCACCATGCTGGTCAACGCGGCCGGAGTCTCCCCCAGCCAGGCATCCATCGAAACGATCCTCAACGTGGACCTGTACGGCACGGCCGTGCTGCTCGAGGAGGTCGGCAAGATCGTCGCCCCCGGCGGCGCGGGCGTGACGATCTCCAGCCAGTCCGGTCACCGCATGAAGCAGCTCACCGCCGAGGAGGACCGCCTGCTCGCCACCACACCCACCGAGGAACTGCTCGGCCTCGACATGCTGCAGCCCGGCAACATCATGGACACGCTGCACGCCTACCAGATGGCCAAGCGCTGCAACGAGAAGCGCGTAATGGCCCAAGCCGTGGCATGGGGCGAACGCGGGGCACGCCTCAACTCCATCTCCCCCGGCATCGTCGTCACGCCGCTGGCCATCGATGAGTTCAACGGCCCGCGTGGCGACTTCTACAAGAACATGTTCGCCAAGTGCCCGGCCGGACGCCCCGGCACGGCCGACGAGATCGCCAACGTGGCCGAACTGCTCATGAGCGAGCGCGGCGCGTTCATCACCGGCACCGATGTGCTCGTGGACGGCGGCGCCACCGCCAGCTACTTCTACGGCCCGCTCCAGCCCACCGAGTGAATAGAGGCAATCAATCATGACCAGACCATCATCCGTATTGTTCGTCGGCGCTACCGGCAGCGTCGGCAGACTCGCCGTCGCCGAGGCGCTGCGGCAGGGATACCATGTGCGCGCCTTGGTGCGCGGCGCCTCGCACGCCGGGCTGCTCCAAGGCGCCGAACTCTTCGAGGGCGACCTGACCTCGGTCGAATCGCTCTCCCGGGCATTGGAAGGCATCGACGGCATCGTGTTCACCATGGGCTCGCACGTCAGCGCGGCGACGATCGAACAGGTCGACTACGGCGCGGTGCGCAACGCGCTCATCGCGCTGGACGGACGCAAGGTGCGCATCGCATTGATGACCGCGATCGGCATCACCAACATGGACAGCTCTTACAACAGACGATATCAGGCCCATGATTGGAAGCGCCGGTCGGAATGGCTGGTGCGGGCGAGCGGCAACGAGTACACCATCGTACGACCCGGCTGGTTCGACTACGGATCGCCCGACGAGCGCCGTTTGGTGTTCTTGCAGGGGGACGGCCGACGCACCGGCAGCCCGTCAGATGGGGCCGTCTCGCGCGACCAGATAGCACGAACGCTGGTGGACGCCCTCGGTTGCGGGGATGCCGTGGGGAAGACGCTCGAACTCGTCGCCGAGCGCGGCGAGGAACAAGCCGACCTCACGCCGTTGTTCGCTGCACTGGAACGAGATACCCCCGGCAACCTCGACGGCGTGCGTGACGAAGACAACTTCCCGCCGTCCGACCAACCACAGCGGGTGCTCACGGATCTGCGTCGTATTCGCGCGATGAACGCGTGAGCGAAACCGCAGCCCCCCTCCCTCAGTCTCGCATGAGCCCTCCGAGAGGCCAGTACAAGGCCAATCAGCCTCCGGCCTACTCACGGGGCACACCGTGGCAGTCAGCGAAGCGATCAGCAAGCGACTGGGCGGCGCGACGATTCCGATTGTGCCACCTCACGCCTCCGGACATCGTGTCAGGGCGGAGACGTTGGACGCGCTCATAGTCCTGTCGCCGGTGCGAATCTGCATATCATCCACCAGAGTGCAGTCGAAATCGGTATTGACGAGACCAATGGGGCCGCCGGACATCAATGGTTCGGCAACCCCATATGGCGTTCGCGGCGCGACGGCCGACTTTACAATTTACAAAGCCAGCCCCTCGGCCCACTTGGCGAGTTTGGTATCGCTCTCGTTTGCGCCCACGCGGCGACCCGGCACCCAATGGGCGGCGGGGGCCGAATCGTGCAACTGCACGCCGTCGGCACCGCGCGTGCTGGATCCGGAGGTCGCGAACGTGACGATGGTCCTGCCCTCCCAGTCCTCGCTTTCGAGGAACGTGCGCACCATGCGCGGCGCGGTCTCCCACCACAGCGGGTATCCGACGAACACCACGTCGTAGCCGTTCACGTCGATCGGAGTCTTCAACGCCGGACGAATGTCGCGGTTGCGGTGCACGACGCTGGTGCGGCTGCCGGAGTCACGCCAGTCGAGATCGGCGGCGGTGTACGGCTCGGCGGGTTCGATTTCCTTGAGGTCGGCGCCGATCGCGTGCGCGAGGCGTTCGGCGACCTCACGCGTGGTGCCGGTGGCGGAGAAATACGTGACAAGCATGCGCTTGGACATGATGCTTCCTTTCCTTCATCCCGATACGGGCAGTCTGTCGTTCGATTTCAGTAATACCCACCTCAAGCGCTCGAAGACAAACGCATGCGAGATCGATCAGCGCCGCCGGCCGGTGAAGGGCATGGGCCTGCGATGGGGAGCGACGGCCGTGCCCGCGACCGAGCCGTCGGGTTCGGACACGTCAGCATTGAGGTGGACGGTGAGCGGGCCGAATGGCAGACGCACGCGAATGTCGAACGAATGCCGCGTCCCGTCGCGCACGCCATCCCGGTAGGATGCCACGATTCCCATGACCTTCGCCTTGCCGTGGAACGATGTTCGGGTCGCGTCGTCGTAGGAGACGATCACGGGAATCGCAATTACGCCCACCGGCGAGTTGAGCCGCACGTCGTAGCGGGCGGTGAGTGCCGGGTCGTCGCCGGGGTCGGGCGTAAGACGCGCGGCGGCGGCATCGCGGACGGTTCCGGCTATCTTCGGGGCCGCCTCGTGCGGCGGAACGGGTACGCGCACGGCCACATGTCTGCGCGGGAAGAGATCGTGCAGGAGTCGCACATGCCACCGTCCGTCCCGCTTCACCGCGACATCCCCCGCGGGTTCGGAGGCCGCCCGGACCAAGGCCGGGATCCTCGCAAGCTTCGGGTTGATGGCGAGCGCGTTGCCGGTGAACGCCATGCACTTCTGCTCCTCGGTGAGCTTGTCGGTCCCCTCCAGCGCCCGAGCCTGACCGAGCACCGCCTCGATGGGCGTGTAGGGGGTGTCCGACCCGTACAGCAGGTGGGTGTCCGGCACATTGCGTAGAAGGTCGGCTAGCTGCTTGGGCTCACTGAATCCGGCGAGGTCGTAATACACGTGGGACATGGCGTCCATATAGTCGACACGGCGGTCCGGATCAGCGAAGCGCAGCATGAACGCAAAGCTTTCGAACCGGTCGGCGAGAATGGAAACGAACGCGCCGGCGTGCGGTATCACCCAACGGATGCTCGGGAACTTGACGAACGTGTCCTCCAGCACCATGTTGGTGAAGGCCCGCGTGGTTTCCACGAAGTACTCGAAAGCAGGAAGGGACAGGCCCTCGCATGCGCCAGGCACGGACACGGGCGGCGCGGTGGGGTGGACGATCACCATAGCGCCACGATCGTCCAGTTCGCTCATCACCGGGTCGAGCCGGGGGTCGCCGAGGTACACGCCGTGATGGTTGGTCGTCAGTCCCACGCCGTCAGCCTTGAGCTCGTCGAGCGCGCGCCGGGCTTCCGCCGCGGATGCCTCGGCCCACGGCAGTGGTAACGTGGCAATCAGACCGAACCGGGTTGGGTCCTCGGCGGCGATCGCCGCTCCCTGGTCGTTGATCTTCCGGGCCAGCCGCAGACAGTCGTCCATCTGCGGCAGGAAGACGTTCGGCGAGGAAAGCTCCAAATGCGCGTAGGCGATACCGAGCAGGTCCATCTTGTCGCGCTGCCAGTCGGGAGTCCAGTAGTCGGGCGTGGGATAGCCGTCCGGGTTGCCGGGATAATGCGCACGCAGGAATTCCAGGTACGCAGGCGGCAGGTAGTGCGACTGGAAGTCGACCTTGCCGCGGAAGCGCAGCGGAGCGGCATCATTCGATTCGACCGGATGGTTCATAGGTTTTCCTTTCTTCCTCCATTCCCGGCTCATTCCACGCTCTTCAACGCACCGAGCATATCCACGTCCTTGAGGCGGCGCCAGACCACCCAGCCGAGCATGGCGAGCACCACGACCACCACGGCAAGCGGCACGGCGAACGCAGACCAGGCGAGGGCCGGGTCGAACATGACCTCGTCGGGCGGCACCTCGGTGATGATGTAACGGTGCAGGACGGCCCCGAACCCGTATCCCGCCAACACGCCGAGCACGGACAGGATGATCGTTTCACGATAGATATACATGGTCGTTTCCCCGGTATGGAAGCCGAGCACCTTGATGGTGGACAGTTCGCGAATGCGTTCGGACACGTTGAGGTTGGTGAGGTTGTAGAGAATCACCACCGCAAGCAGCGCGGCCACCAAGATGAGCACCTCCATGATCTGGTCGAGCGAGTCGACGATCGTGGCCACCTGGTTCCTCATGGTGATGTTCTGCACCACGCCCTTGACCCCGTCCACAGTCATAAGGTCAGCTCCCTGCCTGTTGGCGTTGCCCACGGACGAATCCTTGAGACGGACCATGTAGGCGTTGGACTGGTAGTCGGCGTCGAACGCGCGACCGTAGCCACCGGAGGACATGAACATGAAGTGGCCGATGTACATTTCGGTCACGCCGTCCACGCGCACCTTGCGCTCCGTGCCGTCGGGATCCGTCACGGATATGGCATCCCCGGCCTTGGCACCGAGCATGTCCGCCATGCGTTCGGAGATGATCGCGCCTCGGTCGGTCAGGACCTGCGGGTCGTGCGAGACACGGTCGCGCAGGGTGATGTAGTCTCCGAAGTTGTAGGCGTCGTCGGTGACGATGAGCGTGATCGTCTGCTTGTCGCCCTGTTTGCCGGCGGTGGTGGTGAGCTCCTCGTAGCGGATCGGCGCGGATTGGTCGATCGCCCTGTTGCCGTCATCCCCGTCCGCCGGGGCGACGGCCTTGGATACGGCGTCGCGCTGGTCCGCGTTGTTGTCTGATTTCTCCGCCACGATCAGGTCATAATGAATTATGCTGCCGAACTGGCGCTCGCTGATTTGGCCGATCGACGCCTGTACGCCCAGCCCCGCGGTGAGCAGCGACACCGCGCCGGCCACGCCGAAGATGGTCATGAAGCCGCGAGACTTGTAACGGAATAGGTTGCGGGCCGTGACCTTACGGGTGAAGCTCAGGCGGTCCCACACGGGCGTGATCCGCTCGAGGAAGATCTTCGAGCCCTTGGCGGGCGGTTTGGGCAGAAGCAGCGCGGCGGGCCTCTCCTTGAGCTCGCGGGACGCGGCGATCCACGCGGGCGCCACGGCGCTCGCCCATGCAAGCAGAAACGCGGCGGCGGTCACGCCCAGATGGAAGTGCAGCTCGATGCGCGGCATGGTGAATCCGGAATCGTAGGCATGGTAGACAATGAGCGGCAGGATGGTGTGCCCGGCCGCCACACCCAGAACCGTGCCGGCTGTAGAGGCGGAGAAGCCGTAGACGAGGAATTTCTTCATGATGTCCGCGTTCCCGTATCCCAACGCCTTGAGGGTGCCGGAATTGGTGCGCTCCTCATCCACCATGCGGCCCATGGTGGTGAACGTGACCAGCGCGGCCACGAAGTACAGGAAGATCGGGAAGATGCGCGCGAGTTTCATGACGATGTCCGCGATGATCTCGTACACGCGATATCCCTCGGAGGTGAGTCCCTCACGCCGTCCGTCGATCGAGTACGCGGGCACTTCGAGGGTGTCCACCTTTTCGCTCGCCAGTTTGATCTGACGTTCCGCGTCAGCGATCTGCTTCTCGGCCTCGGGCTTGGCGTCATTGAATTCCTTGAGCTTCTGGTCGTATTCGTCCTCGGCTTTCTCGAGGTCGCGCTGGCCTTGGATCATCTGTGAGGCACCGTCGGACGCCGATCCGGATGCGGCCGTGGAGACGGCGTGCCCGAGTTCAGTCTGCCTGGATGCAAGCAGTTTTTGGGCTTCCGCGATCGCGGCCGCGTTCTTTTGGTACTCCTCGGATCCCTGATCGAGCTTGGCAGCCCCTTCGTTGAACTGTTCAAGGCCGCTGTTGTATTGGTTCAGCATGGCGTTGTATGTGTCCGCGGCCGTGTTCCAGTCGGCGAGCGCCTGATCGTACCGCCCCTTGAGGCTTTGGTATGCCCTGCCGGTTATTCCGGTTTTCTCCCATGAAGCTAGGAGACGGCCAGTGGCGTCGAGCGCCGTCTTGGATGCGTCGAGCGCCGCGCGGGCCACGGTGAGCTGCTTGCCGGCCTGATTGAGCTGCTGCCAGGTGAGTTCAAGACCGCTCTGGCCCTGATTGAGTTGCTGTGCGCCGGCGTCGAGCTGGGTTTGGGCGGCGGAGAGCGTGGAGTTGGCGGAAGCGATCTGCGCGGTGGCGCCGGCGAGTTCGGCGGCCGCGGAGGATGCCTGATCGACGGCGTCGAGCTGGCCTTGGGTAATCTGGTCCTTGCCGGATTCGATCTGCGCCTTGGCGTCGTCGAGCTGAGTTTGGGCGTCCGCGAGCTGCTGTTTGGCGTCGTCCACCTGCTCCTGCGCCTTGGCGATCTGCTCACGGCGTTCGGAGCGGATGGAGTCGCGGCGGGCGGCGGGCTGGTTGGCGAGCCGCCGGGAGAGCATGGTCTTGTGGTCCTGCACGCGGTCGCGGTAGGCGTCATCCCAGTAGTTCAGTCCGGCTGTGTCCTCAAAGGTGACGCGGCCGATCATTGCCACTGACGAGTCGAACGTGCCCGCAGTGACCACGGCGTATCCGTCAAGTTCGCCGGATCCGGCGGTGGACTGTCCCATGTTGAGGTTGGAGACGATGTCGCTGGCCTCTACGAAGCCGACCACGGTGAAGTCGGTCCGTCTGAGCACGGTGTCGCCGGCGAGGTCCGGCAGTTCGGTCACGCGGATGGAGCTGCCCACGGCGAACCGATCACGCTCCCCCGAGTCAAGCGCGATCTCCCCGGCCGCTTGCGGTAGTCGGCCCTCCACGACCTCATAGGTGGAGACGGTCTCGGGCAGCGAGTGGATACGAAGGCTGTAATCGCTGTCCGCGATCGTCACATCCTTGAAGTAGCCGAATTCGGCGTCCTTCACGCCGGCTGTTCCACGAATGATCGCCTCGTCGTCGGCGGTTAGGCCGTAGTCGCTGATCACGGTCACATCCGCAAGATTGTGCTCGTCGTAGAACGCGCGGCCTGTGGCCCGCATGTCGGGCGCGGTGGCGAACAGACCCACGAGGGCGAACGATCCTAGGGCCATGAGGCTCACGATGGAGGCGAACCTCCCCTTGGATTTGGCGAGGGTGGCACGGATGTCGCGCCACAGCATGCGTTTGCGAGGTCTGCGAAGCCTGCGAGACGTCATAGCGTTCACCATTCCAAGTCCTCGATGTCCATGGGGTGCTCGTTGACCTCGATGGATTTAACTCGCGCGTCATGCATGTGGATCACGCGATCAGCGATGGGCGCGATGGCGGAGTTGTGGGTGACGATCACCACGGTGGCGCCCTTGACGCGGCTCTGGTCCTGCAGGATGCGCAGCACCTGCTTGCCGGTGTTGTAGTCGAGCGCACCGGTCGGCTCGTCGCACAGGAGAATCTTGGGGTTCTTGGCCACAGCGCGGGCGATGGCGACGCGCTGCTGCTCACCGCCGGAGAGCTGCGCCGGGAAGTTGTCGATGCGGTCCTTCAGCCCCACATCCACGAGCGCCTGAACCGGATCCTGCGCATCGCGCACGATTTCGGAAGCGAGTTCGACGTTCTCCTTCGCGGTGAGATTCGAGACGAGGTTGTAGAACTGGAATACGAACCCGATATCGGTGCGGCGGTAGTCGGTCAACTGCCGTGCAGTGTAGTTCGAAATGTCTTTGCCGTCGATGATCACCTGCCCCTCGCTGTTGGTGTCCATGCCGCCGAGAATGTTGAGCACAGTCGATTTGCCGGCGCCGGATGCACCGAGGATGATCGCCAGCTCGCCTTTCTCGATGCTGAAGTTCACGTCGTTGTTGGCGACGATAGTGGCGTCGCC
Organism: Bifidobacterium sp. UTCIF-39; assembly: GCF_006408715.1. Taxonomy (NCBI): domain Bacteria; kingdom Bacillati; phylum Actinomycetota; class Actinomycetes; order Bifidobacteriales; family Bifidobacteriaceae; genus Bifidobacterium; species Bifidobacterium sp. UTCIF-39. Next base: position 49,680 of record NZ_JEOG01000007.1, read on the forward strand.
CATATGGTAACGCTTGAAACTATGCATCATTTCAATGTAGGCCATCGATACCACCCTCCTTTGAATAAACAACATGTTGATTCACTGCCATGATGATAAAGACGGCACAAAAGCCATGTCAACGAACGATTTCTGCCATTCTGTTCAAATTGAACAGTCTTATAAAATCCGTTCATTATGGCATTAAATGAACAGCATGTTGATAGATTCTGTTGTAGATTGCTATGATTCAGCAATAGCCGATCACACAACTCAACTCATACTTGAGGAGAAGCCCATGGCATCCGCAACCGGCAAACGCAATACGAAAACCGAAGCCAAAATCAAGTCCGCATTCACCACGCTGGTTAAGTCGAAAGGCTTCGAAGCGATGACCGTCAGCGATATCGCTCGAACCGCAGACATCAATCGCGGCACGTTCTATATGCATTATGTCGACAAGTTCAACCTGCGCCAACAACTCATCAACGACACCATTGACGATTTGACGCGCATTCTCGTCGAACGCGTCAATCCAACCGAACCAACGATCAGTCAAGCCGGCAAATCAGTCGTTGACGTATTTCAATCTCAATCCATCGCCAAAGCACTGCAATATGTGAAAAACGACTATGCATTCTTCGACGCGATATCACAATCCGGCAACGATATGTCTCTTTACGAGCGCTTCAAGGACGTGCTCAAGCGACTCATCATCACGCAAGCGAAACACCGAGACGCCGAACCACAAACCATCTACAACGGCATTCCGGCCGACTATGCGATGGAAATTCTCGTCTCCGCCGTCGCCTCTATCGTCTGGCTGTGGATTCGACGAGGATGCAAAGAATCCCCTGAGGAAATATGTCTCATTATCGAACACAACAAAACCACCGCACCGGCGGACATTCTGTGGTGACTGCGCTCGCGCCCAGGTCTGGCACATCGCGCTGTCATGGTAGTGCCATGTGGGACCCCGCTCACCGTGACCCATGGCTCGTATTCTTCGACGGATTCAACGGCGTGCGCTCGGAAGCGCGCAGTCGCGGACGACCCTGCACCACCTCGACCTGTGCGGGCGGCGGCTCACGGCCGGTGCGTTGGGCCTCGATCTGCCCATACAGCATGCGGAAGGCCCGCTCCCCCATCTCATGGAAATTCTGGGTGTAGCTGGTGAGCGCCGGTTCCCACATGGCGTCGAAGCGCATATCGTCGAACCCACCACGCTCACGTCATCCGGGACGCGCTGGCCCGCCTCGCGCAGCCCCTTCATCACCGCGATGGCGATCTCGTCGGTGGCGGCGAATATGGCGGTCACATCCTTGCGTGCGCCGAGCGTCCGCCCGAGCGAGACCGCCGCGCCGAGGTCGCCGAAGGGCGCCAGAATCGGTTCCAGAGCCTCGACACCACGCTCGGCAAGCGCATCACGCCAGCCGTTCGAGCGTGAGTTGTCGCCGGTCTCACGATCCCATGCGACATGGAGGACCTGCTCATGCCCCAGATCCAGCAGGTGCATCGTCATCCAACGTCCGCCGTCGCGCTCGGCGTTAATCACCTGATAGTCTCCGTCGCCAAAACCACCTCCCACCACAACGGACGGCACGTCCTTCGGCAGCCGCTTCAGCGCCTCGACGCCGGCCCAGCCATACTCATAGACGATGACGCCCGCCGGCCGCACGGACAGCCCCATACGCACGCGCGCCTCGACCGACCCCATGTCCGATTCATCCAGCGAAACAATGTTGGACGGATTTTAGTGGTGGTTGCAACACCTGAGTGATTGCCACCTTGAGTGGTGGTCTTTGGAATGGTGTGATCGTATCATGCGGCGTTGATGAGCTCGAGGATTCTTTCGCTGGGTTTCCTGTAGTCGAGTGTTTTGCGTGGCCTGTCGTTGAGTTCCTCGGCGACCGCGTCCAGGTAGTCTTCTGGGTAAATGCTTAGGTCGGTGCCTTTGGGGAAGTACTGGCGCAGGAGCCCGTTGGTGTTCTCGTTGGTGCCGCGCTGCCATGGGGAGTGCGGGTCGCAGAAGTAGACCTGCATGTCCAGGGCCGTCGAGATGCGCTTGTGCAGGGCGAGCTCGCTTCCCTGGTCCCAGATCAGCGAGTTGCGCAGGAGCCTGGGCAGGTGCCGCATTTTATGGATGACGGCCTGTTGGACGTGTTCGGCGTCGTGCCCGTCAGGCAGGTGCAGGAGGATCGTGAACCGTGTCGTGCGTTCCACGAGCGTGCCGATCACGCTTTTGTTGGCCGCGCCGCAGATCAGGTCGCCCTCCCAGTGGCCGGGCACCGCACGGTCCTCGACCTCGGCGGGCCTTTGCGAGATCATCACCATGGGTTCGCGGAAGCGGGGTTTGCGCGAGTCCGCCTGGCCGTGGGGCCGACGTCGGGCCCGCCCGCTCCTGAGGGCCTTGGCGATGTCCTTTTTCAGTTCTCCCTTGGCTTGGACGTAGATGGCCTGGTAGATCGTCTCCGTGCACACGTGCATGTCCTCATTATCCGGGAAGTCCGCCCGCAGACACCCCGCGATCTGCTCGGGGCTCCAATGCGCCTTCAGTCCGGAGCGGATGTAGTCGAGCAGGCCCGGCACCGTATGCACCTTCGCCGGCTTGGGCCGTCTGAGCCGGTCGGCGCTCATCTGCTGGGCCCGGTACGGCTCGTACATGCCGGTCGCGGGGTTCATGTTGCGCTCCAGCTCGCGGCTGACGGTCGACGCCGGACGGTTGAGCCTGCGCGCGATCGCGCGCACGCCCATGCCGGCCTTCCTCCAGTCGGCGATGCTGACGCGCTCGTCCTGGCTCAGATACCTCGAGCTGATCTTCCTGGGAACATCCACGGTGGAACGATACCAGTCCACCGATGGTTTCTCGTTCCTTCCCGTGAAACGTGTCCTTCCGTTGCGCCACACCTTGCCGGTGCGTTTGGACACGCCCACCGCCCGCGCGGCCTGCGTGAAGTTCATGCCCGCCTCGAGATGCTCGACGTACCGGCGGCGCCGCGCCGCGCACATCTGCGACCTCGTCGCGTACCCCACGCCCTCGAACACCCACCTGCCCACCTGATCCTCCTGCCGGTCGGTCAGGCGTTGCAACGATCACTAGAACCCGCCCTGCGGCAAGCTGGCTCGGGGGTATTTCGACGAATCGAGGATCGTCGGCACCTGCAATCTGCCCATCAACGCGGCGGCCATGGTCGCCGCCGATTTGGGTGCGTGCCTGTGCATCGACACCGGAGCAGCCTACGACGGCGTTCGGCCCCTCGCCTTGGCGCCTCCGATCGAGACCGGTTCGATCATCGTATGGAAGAAACAGGCGACGCCCTCATCGGCCGCAGCCGCGTTCATCAGGTTTCTTGGCGAGCGCGACCAGGCATGACCCAGGCATGACCGTTCGCATGCGCGCCTTCCCGAAAGGAAACGAACAAGGTGTGTGGCGGCAACCGCGGAACGGCTACCGCCACACACCTTCCTGACGTCATCCCTTCCAAACGTCGACCGGTATCCCTCGGTCAGTGATTGAACGCCATCACTCCCACCAGCTTGTGCGGCACGTACGGCTCTTCCAGATAGGCGATCTGCTCGTCCGTCAGTGTCAGGTTCACGGCGTCGATCGCGCCATCGACATGATGGGGTTTGGTCATGCCGACCACAGGGGCCGTGACCTTGGTGAGCAGCCATGCGAGCGACACCGCCGTCATCGACGTGTCATGCGCGGCGGCGACCTCAGCCACGCGGTTGACGATCACGTCATCCTGCGCTTCCGTGGCGTCGTACTTGGAATGCGCCACCTGATCCTCGACCAGCCGCTTGGTGGAGGCCGAGCCGGGCAGTCGGGACAGTCGGCCGGCGGCGAGCGCGCTGTATGGGGTCATGGCGATGTTGTCCTCGTGGCATAGGCGAGCCAGTTCGCGTTCGTCCTCACGGGCGATGAGATTGTAGTGGCTCTGGATGGACACGAACTTGGCCCAACCGTTGCGTTCAGCCAGATCGTTCATTTTGGCGAGCTGGTAGGCGTAGCAGTTGGAGATGCCGATGGCGCGCGCCTTGCCGGACCTGACCGCTTCGTTCATGCCTTCCAGAACCTCGGCCATATCGGTGTGATAGTCCCACATGTGGCAGATGTACAGGTCCACATAGTCGAGGTCGAGATGTTTGAGGCTGGCGTCGAGATTGTTCAGCACATGCTGCCGACCATTGACGTCGTTTTCGATCTCCTCGGCCGTGCGAGGCGGAAACTTGGTTGCAATCTGGTAGGCGTCTCGATCGGGTGAGATCGAACGCAGTGCGCGGCCCACGTACTCCTCGCTGGTACCACCCGCATAGCCGATGGCGGTGTCGTAGAACGTGATGCCGTGATCGAATCCATAGGCGATAATGGCACGGGACGCATCGGGATCCAGAATCCATGAATGCTGTCCCTTCGTCGAATCTCCGAATCCCATGCATCCCATGCAGATGCGAGATACGGTCACGTCACTGTTGCCGAGTTTCGTGTATTCCATAACGTCTCCTTTGCCGACACGACTTACTCTCCGCTTACGTACCCGATTATTCGCCTTCACGAGATTCGCGTCCAATGCTTCTCTTGTATGTCCGGTCATACACCAACGAGAGCGAAGCAATGCTCGATGACGGTGTCGTTGAGCAGACGGCCTCGCCGTGTCGGCACGATGCGGTCGTGCTCCATCGTGATCAGGCCTTCGTCGATCATCGGCTGAACGTCCTTGTACGTCACCGATGTCTGAGCGACACGGTTCAGCATGGTGAGGTCCAGGCCTTCGCGGATGCGCAGGCCCAGCATGATGAGCTCCTCGAGGTTCTCTGCCGGCGTGATCTCCTCACTGCCCGCCCATGGTACGCGGCCTTCGCTGATGGCGGTGCCCCATAGGCGCGGGTGTGCGATGTCCCACGAACGCAGGGCCTTCATATCCGGTATGTTCGGACGGGCATTGTAGTGCGAGTGCGCCCCGGGACCGATTCCCGCCCAGTCGACGTTTTTCCAGTAGCCAAGGTTATGTCGGCTTTCGTAGCCGGGCTTTGCCCAATTGGACACCTCGTACCATTCGAGACCCGCCGCCGTGAGCAGATCATCGGCGATCTCGTATTTGGATGCCTCATCATCATCGTCGGGTTTGGGCAACGTACCGGCGGCGATCTGCCGGCCCATTTTGGTGGTCGGTTCGACCGTAAGCGCATAGGCGGAGACGTGGTTCACACCCAGATCGATGGCGGTCTGCACCGATGCCCGCCAATCGTCGAGGCTTTCCCCCGGTGCGCCGTAAATCAGATCCACGCTGGAGCGCATGCCCGCGCGTTCCGCGGCACGAACCCCCGCTTCCACATTGGCCGGCGTATGCGTACGGTCCAGCGTGCGCAGCACGTGTGGAACGGCGGACTGCATGCCGAATGAGACGCGAGTGAATCCTCCGTCGGCGAGTGCTGCGATGTAGTCGGCATCCACCGTGTCGGGATTGGCCTCCGTGGTGATCTCAGCCCCATCCTCGATACCCCAGATGTCGCGGACGGCGGCCAGCATGCGGTTCAGATCGTTCGCGGGCAGGATGGTGGGTGTGCCTCCGCCGAAGAAGACCGTGCTTGCCGCAGGCTCGTGGATGCCATGCTCGAGCTGCCATCGTTTCACGATGCGCATCTCCTCGATCACCATGGTCGCGTAGTTGCCGCGGCTGGCTCCCCCGCCCAGGTCCCGGGCGGTATAGGTGTTGAAGTCGCAGTATCCGCAGCGTCTCATGCAGAACGGCACGTGAATGTAGATTTCGTAGGTCAATTCGACCCTTTCAACAACGACGGAGGCCCCTCGAGGGATATCGATGGATATCGGAGGGGCCTATGGCTCAGCTGACTCAGCCGGGTACCCCAGCCGGATCAGCCTTCCTTCTTCTGTGCGGCGCGAATCTTGTCCTTGGTGTCGCGGTCGGTCGGCTCATCAGTGGACAGTGCGGCGATGAATGCTTCCTGCGGCACTTCGACATGGCCGAGCATCTTCATGCGCTTCTTGCCGGCCTTCTGCTTCTCGAGCAGCTTGCGCTTACGGCTGATGTCACCGCCGTAGCACTTGGCGAGCACGTCCTTGCGCAGGGCGCGGATGGTCTCTCGTGCGATGATGCGCGATCCGATGGCCGCCTGGATCGGAATCTCGAACTGCTGGCGGGGAATGAGCTCGCGCAGCTTCTTGGTCATCATCACGCCGTAGCTGTAGGCCTTGTCTCGGTGCACGATAGCGCTGAAGGCGTCCACCTTCTCGCCCTGGATGAGGATGTCGACCTTGACGAGATCGGCCGACTGTTCGCCGTCCTCGTGATAGTCAAGTGATGCGTATCCCTTGGTGCGGCTCTTGAGCTGGTCGAAGAAGTCGAACACGATTTCGGCCAATGGCATGCGGTAGTGCATCTCCACACGGTCGGTGCTGATGTACTCCATGGTGCCCATCTGTCCGCGGTTCTCCTGGCACAGGTCCATGACCGCTCCGATGAACTCCTTGGGGAGGATGATGTCTGCGGCGACCATGGGCTCGACGATCTTCTTCACCTTGCCGTCGGGGAATTCGCTCGGGTTCTTGACGATGTGGACGCTACGATCCTCCATCGTCACCTCATAGGTCACGTTGGGTGCGGTGGAGATCAGGTCGAGGCCGAATTCGCGGGCGAGTCGCTCGGAGACGATCTCCATATGCAGCAGGCCGAGGAATCCGCATCGGAAGCCGAAGCCCAGCGCGACCGAGGTCTCCGGTTCGTAGACGAGGGCGGCGTCGTTGAGCTTGAGCTTGTCGAGAGCGTCGCGCAGATCCGGGAACTGTGCGTTGTCGATCGGGAACAGACCGGAATACACCATGGGCTTGGGATCACGATAGCCTGGCAGCGGCTCGACGGCTCGGCGCGCATCCTCGGTGACGGTGTCGCCCACCTTGGACTGACTGACATCCTTCACGCCGGTGATCACGTATCCCACCTCGCCTGCGCCAAGCGCCTGCGTCGGTTGCATCTCAGGACTGATCACACCCAGTTCAATCGGGTCGTGCGTGGTGCCCAGACCCATCATATGGATCTTCTGACGGGATTTGAGCTCGCCGTCGACCATACGGATGTAGGTGACGATGCCGCGGTAAGAGTCATAGACGGAGTCGAAGATCAACGCGCGTGCGGGGGCGTTGGGGTCGCCGTGCGGCGCGGGGATGTCGGTGACGATGCGATCGAGCAGTTCCGCCACGCCTTCGCCGGTCTTGCCTGACACCTTGAGCACGTCGGAGACGTCGCAGCCGATCAGGCCGGCGATCTCCTCGGCGTGCTTCTCCGGTTCGGCGCTGGGAAGGTCGATCTTGTTGAGTACGGGGATGATGGTCAGATCGTGGTCGATGGCCATGTACAGGTTGCTCAGCGTCTGCGCCTCGATGCCCTGCGTGGCGTCGACCAGCAGCACCGCGCCCTCGCATGCGGCCAGGGCACGGGACACCTCGTAGGTGAAGTCGACGTGTCCGGGGGTGTCGATCATGCCAAGCGTGTATTCGGTACCGTCGAAGGTCCACGGCACGCGAACGGCCTGTGATTTGATGGTGATGCCGCGCTCCTGCTCGATATCCATGCGGTCGAGGAAGCGGTCGCGCATCTCACGTTCCTCGATAATGCCGCTCAACTGAAGAATGCGATCGGCCACCGTGGACTTGCCATGATCAATATGCGCGATGATACAGAAATTGCGAATCAATGACTGATCGGTGTAACCGGGCTTGTTCTTCTGCTCAATCGCCAAACTAGTCTCCTTGTCAACCGCATGTGCATGCGACGTTATTCCAAAATCACTAGTTTACAATCAACCGTTGTCACCATTGACGGCACGGCCGCGGGCGCGGCTTTCGTGCCGGTCACGCATGCGTTCGCAACCGGCACGGAAGAGGATCAACGGGATCGGACAGAATCGGCGGGTCAGCGCACGACGTTGCCGCGGGAGAACTGGTCCGCCCACGACTGCGAGTTCACGTTGGTCGCGGGATCACCCGAGATGCGTCCCTGCGGATCATGCAGCGCATCGATGGCGTTCATCTCGGCTTCGGTCAGTTCGAATCCGAACAGATCAAGATTCTGACGCATGCGTTCGGGATGCGACGACTTGGGGATGATCACCCTGCCGGACTGCACATGCCAGCGCAGAACCACCTGCGCCGCACTCACACCATGACGTTCGGCGGCCTCGGTCACCACCGGGGCGCTCATGTCGCCACCGTGGCCCAGCGGGGAATACGCCTCCACCGCGATACCATGCTCGGCGCAGTACCGACGGACGTCGGGCTGGGAGAAACGGGGATGCACCTCGATCTGATCAATGGAAGGCGCCTGACCGGTCTCGTCGATGAGTCGCTGCAGATGCTCGGGAAGGAAGTTCGACACGCCTGCCGAGCGAAGCACCCCCTCCTGCTTGAGATCAAGCAGGGCGCGGAACGTCTCCACATACCGGTCGATCGCCGGGAACGGCCAATGAATCAGATACAGGTCCAGCACGTCGACGCCGAGCTTGCGGCGGGACTCCTCGAAGGCGACCTTGGTGGGCTCGTATCCCTGATCGCAATTGCGCAGCTTCGTTGCCACGAACACCTTGCCCGCCATGCCCGTCGCCCGAAGCGCGTCGCCTACGCCCTCCTCGTTGTAATATGCGGCGGCGGTGTCGAAGTGACGGTAACCGATCTCAAGCGCCTCCTCCACGGCACGCTGGGTGTCCCGAGCCGGGATCTGATAGGTGCCGAATCCAACCTGGGGAATCGACACACCGTCATTCAGTTGAATCTCCTGCACGCCGTTGTACTTGTCTGCCATGACCTGTCCTTTCCTCGGCTCGAACCGGCGAAGGCCGGCATTACCGTTTTCAGGATACCGTTCCGAGCACCGCCTTTCCGCGCTCCAACATGATCAGTAGGAGAAAATCCGCTAAAGAGTTGGCCTCGGTTCATTCTCGTGGTATACTATTCGCTCGTATGTCCGTTTAGAACACGTCGTTTGGAGTACATAGTGGCAAACATCAAGTCGCAGAAGAAGCGCGTCCTGACCAACGAGAAGGCCCACATCCGCAATGTGGCCTACAAGAGCGAGCTGAAGACCGCCGTGCGCAAGGTCCGCGAAGCCATCGCCGCCGGCGATAAGGCCGCCGCCGAGGCCGCCTACCGCGTCGCCGCCCAGAAGCTGGACAAGGCTGCCGGCCGTGGCATCATCCACAAGAACCAGGCCGCCAACCGCAAGTCCGGTCTGGCCCTCGCTGTGAACGCCCTCTGATTCATCGTTCACTGCTCGTAAGGCGCTTCGGGATGCACCTCACGATCCATGACCATATGAATCATAAGCATGAGGGCATGGATGCCATACACCAGTATGAACGAGATGTGCAGTACGCATAGACGGTGATGTGAATCCCATTGACGTGAAAGCCCCACAGGATTTTTCCTGTGGGGCTTTTCCTATATCCGTGCGTCTGCAGTCGATCGTCTCAGCCAGTCACTCGCCGGCATCGATGGAGCGCAGCACGTCGATCATCTCCAACGCACCAAGAGCGCAATCGAATCCCTTGTTGCCGGCCTTGGTGCCCGCTCGCTCGATGGCCTGCTCAATGTTTTCCGTGGTGATGACGCCGAACAGCACCGGGACGTCCGTATTCAGCGACACCTGTGCGATGCCCTTGGCGGTTTCGTTGCACACCAGATCGTAATGGGAGGTGCTGCCGCGGATGATCGCGCCAAGGCAGATCACGGCGTCGTACCGTCCCGTGTTCACCATGCGCTTCGCCGCGATCGGGATCTCGAACGAGCCCGGCACCCATGCCACGTCGATGTCCGAGTCGGCCACACCGTGCCGAAGCAGTCCGTCCTGGGCGCCGGACAACAGCTTGGACGTGATGAACTCGTTGAATCGGGCGACCACGATGCCGATGCGCACCGGCTTGCCCGACTGCGGCTGGGTCTTGGCGACAAGGCTTCCTTCGAATACGGTCATGATTGGTTACTCCTTTGGTTGTGTGATTGTTTGGTTGTTGTTGTTCTTTCCGAAGCGAGACCTCAGTCCGCCTGGACGTTCATGAGATGGCCCATGCGATGCTGCTTGGTGAACAGGTATCGGGTATCGAATTCGTTCGGTGCGATGACGATCGGCACGCGATCCGCAACGGTGATGCCCGCCTGTTTCAACTGGTCGATCTTGTCGGGATTGTTGGTCATCAAATCGATCGATTCGATGCCGAGATCCCGAAGGATGGCCGCGGCTGTACCGTATTCGCGCATATCGGCGGGGAACCCAAGCTCAAGGTTGGCGTCAAGGGTGTCGAATCCCTGCTCCTGCAATTCGTAGGTGCGCAGTTTGTTGAGCAGTCCGATGCCGCGTCCCTCCTGGCTGAGGTACAGCACCACTCCCCTGCCTCGCTCGGCGATCCGACTCATGGCCTCCTGCAGCTGCGGCCCACAATCGCAACGCATCGAACCGAACACATCACCCGTCAGGCACTGGGAATGGACGCGACACAGCACCGGCTCGGTCACGGGGGCACCGCCGGCGAGCGCCGCCCGGATGTCGTCGCCCATCACCAGTGCCACATGTTCGCCGCCGTTCTCGGACTCATATCCCACCATGGTGAACCGTCCGTAGCGGGAGGGCAGCTCGACGGTGGCGACGCGACGGACCGTATGGGGAAACTCGTGAGTACGACGGTATTCCTGCAGCTGGGCGATGGTGATGTAGGCCAGACCGTGTTCGGCTGCGAACGACTGGAGATCGTCACGACGCATCATCGTGCCGTCCTCCTTCATCATTTCGCAGCACAGTCCGCAGGGTTCCAATCCCGCCAGTCGGGCAAGGTCGACGGTCGCCTCGGTATGTCCGTTGCGTTCCAGCACTCCGCCCGGTCGCGCGACCAGGGGGAACATGTGTCCTGGACGACGGAAATCGTCGGGCTTGGCATCGGGGTCGATGCAGGCCATCGCCGTGACGGAACGGTCGCGCGCGCTGATGCCGGTGGAGGTGGTCACATGATCGATGGAGACGGTGAACGCCGTGTGATGATTATCGGTGTTCGATACGCACATCGGTGGCAGTTCGAGACGGTCGGCGATCTCACTGCTCATCGGGGTGCAGATGAGTCCTCGACCATGGGTGGCCATGAACGCGATGTTGCCTGGGGTGGCGAATCGTGTGGCGCAGATGAGATCGCCCTCGTTTTCGCGGCTTTCATCATCGGCCACGACGACGATCCTGCCGGCAGCAATGTCACGGATGGCGAGCGCGACGGGATCGGTGTCTGGCGTATTGGTGGTGTGATTCACGATGAGATCCTTTATGCAGATTTGATGGTTGGTATGAATTGGCATGAGTTGCCGGGGGTGTTGAATTCGCTATTTACTACTTACTGGTGTTCAGAATCCGTGACTCAGCAGGAAGTCCTTGGTGATGGGCGAGGCGGGACCCGTTGCTGTGCCCGACTGGCCGGTTTCCTCGGTTTGCATGGACAGCAGTCGGTCGACGTATCTGGCGATGGGGTCGATTTCCAGATTGACGACGGATCCCGGCTTCCGCTCCGGAAGCACGGTGTGCCCGGCGGTGTGCGGGATGATCGACACGCCGAAGGTCTCCTCATTGGCGAAGGTGACGGTCAGGCTGATGCCTTCCACGGCGATGGATCCTTTTTCGGCGATGAACCGCATGAGGTTCCGTGGTGCTCGGATCGTGTAGACCGTGGCGATGCCGTCGGGGACGATGGATTCCACCACGCCGGTGCCGTCGATGTGTCCGGAGACGATGTGTCCGGAGAATCGTCCGTTTGCCGGCATGGCTCGTTCCACATTGACGTGACTTCCCTTGCGCAGGGTGCCGAGGCTGGATCGGCGGAGCGTCTCATGCATGACATCGGCGGTGAATGTCGTCCCGTGGATCGATGTCACGGTCAGGCATACGCCGTTGACCGCGATGCTCTCGCCGATGATCGTGTGATCGGTGACCACGACGTCGGAAGTCACTGCAAGCGCGGCGGAATCGGCACCTCGGGTCAGTGATTCCACGGTCCCAAGGTCTTCAACGATTCCGGTGAACATATACGATGCCTCCTTCGAGCAGAATGTCGTCACCGATCGTCTGGATCCTTCTGTCGGTGATTCGGTAGCAGTCGGCGGGGTCCTGCACGCCCTCGCCGCCGATCGGGGATGGCGCCGCAGTGCCGCCGAACAGTTTGGGCGCGATGTATGCGTTGATCTTGTCGACGATCTCGGAGTGGAGTGCGGACCAGGCCAGTGCCGAGCCGCCTTCGATCATCACGCTGTCGATGCCTCGCTCCCCCAGTTTGTGGATCAGGGCAGGGAGGTCCACATGGCCATCGTCATCGGCTGCGATCGTCAGTACCTCGCAGCCGGCATCGCGGTATGGCCGTGCCTGATCGTCGTCATGAACGCAGGTAGCGATCACGGTGGGCACATCGTGGGCGCTTTGCACGAGTGCGGAGTCCAGCGGTGTGCGTAGACGGCTGTCGCATACGATGCGCAGCGGATTATGGCCGTTTTCGATGCGGCAGGTGAGCATGGGATCGTCGGCGATGACGGTGCCGACGCCGACCATGATCGAGGAGTAGCGGTTCCTGTCCTCGTGCACGCGTCTGCGGGATTCCTCACCGGTGATCCAACGCGAGCGTCCGGCTGCCGTGGCGATTCGTCCGTCCATCGTCATGGCGTATTTCAACAGTACGAACGGCGTACGGTTCACGATGTAGTGCATGAATATCTCGTTGAGGGCATCGCATTCGTCGCGGAGCACCCCCTGCTCCACGGTGATGCCGGCCTCGCGAAGCAGGAGAATGCCCTTGCCTGCCACCAGCGGATTCGGATCGGAGGATCCCACCACCACGCGGGATATGCCGCTGTCGATCAGCGCCTGCGTGCATGGCGGCTGCTTGCCCTGATGGCAGCAGGGTTCCAAGGTGACGTACATCGTCGTTCCCTGTACCGGAACGCCTTGCGCCTTGGCCGCTTCCAGTGCGGAGCGCTCGGCATGCCAGCCGCCAAAATGGTCATGGTGGCCTGTTGCGATGATCCGGCCGTCGCGTACGATGACGGCGCCCACCATGGGATTCGGGCTCACCTTGCCCATGCCCAATGTTGCGTGGCGCAATGCCACGGACATGAAATCTCTATCGTCCACGTTTCCCCTTTCAACGCGATAGAGCATGTCCAGGGTACGTGGCGACGCGCCGCACCACCTATGGCAAGGCCTGATATGAAAAATCCCTGAACTCCATGGGAACTCAGGGGCATATATCCATCTGTGGCCGTGCGAAAGCATGCTTTACGCCGCCGCATTCTTCTTCCATCCAGACTGTAACTGTCGGTACCGGAATCCCACCGGTTCATGAGCGTTTACGCTCCTGCATGTCGATTCAAACCTGTCGATGCAATCTCTATGCTCGCGGACTATACCGCCGATCGGGAATTTCACCCTGCCCTGAAGATGCGTATTGAATTATGGCTTTGATTAAACACGGTCGTGCTGACAGAATCATCCACATCCACCAAATTGTCCGAATAATGGACTGCGATCCTTGTCGCATAATGATCCCAGGACGGTGTCTCCCGACGGCGTCAGAAGGCACCACCGCTATCATTCAGTCGTCGTTGTCGTCATCCCTTCGGTCGCCATTACCGTCACGTCCCTTCGGATGAATGACCGGACGCTTAAGATACCGTCTCTGCGCCGGCAGGTGCATATGATGGCGTTCCATCGCACCGGGGAATGTCACGTTGAATTTCACCGATATCACGCGCAGCACGAACACCAGAATCACAATGGCGACGTCAAGCACCATCTCGCCATTGAGGCCCAGATTCCAATGCACCGATGCCCGATAGGCGAATACAGTGAGCACGCATGCCACACAGGATGGCACCGCGTACAGATGCTTGTCCCGGAGAATGGACGGCACCTCGTTGAGCAGAATATCGCGGATGGTGCCGCCTGCGAGCGCAGTGAACATGCCAAGAAAGGCTGCGGTCATTCCGGATGTGTGGAAAGCCAGCGCCTTGGCGGTGCCGTTGACCGCGAACAGGCCCAACGACAGTGCGTCGGTGACGATCATCGACCATTTGAGGTGCTCGATCTCCGGATGCGCCACGGCAACAATGATGCCGGAGAACAATGCGGTGAGCACGAATCCCTTGTCAGTGATGCCGACGGGTGGCAGATCCCCCAGCAGCACGTCTCGGGTGATACCGCCACCGAGCGCGGTGACCCAGGCGATGACCAGAATGGAGAACAGGTCGTAGTGTTTGCGGATCGCCGCCAGTCCGCCGGAAAGACCGCAGATGAAGATCGCCAGATACTCGATTCCCATGAATACGGCGTTGCTTTCCAGTGCGACCTGATCCACCATGCCTCCCCATCCCCGTATGCCGAACATCAAGCTTGCGCGGAACGACGCCAAGAGTATCACCATGGCATCAGGACACACAGAAGCCACGGCATTGTTGTCCGGATGTTCACCTTGCTGTCTTGCTCATGATCCGCGACTCCCTGAGCTGTCTCAGCTGGTGAGGCCTTGCGCCGGTTGGATGCGGGTGGCGTTGCGTGCGGGGATGATCGAGGCAAGCAGCCACGAGGCTTGGCCATTAACCATTCAAGAAAACATCAGCACCCCCTCGAACGCCGCTCTCGACTCCGTCGCCGTGAGCATCGACGACGCCGTCAGTGGGGAGACCTGGGAACGTGCCCAAAATGTGCCCAAAAACAAAAAAGAGGACCGTTGAAACCCCAGAAAATACCGGGATTTCAACGGTCCTCAGAATAGGGTGTAGAGGTCAGCAGACCTTCCACATCCAGTTGTGCGGATCCTCGATCTCACCAAGCTGGATGCCGAGCAGTTCGTCACGCAGAGCGACAGTCAGCTCGCCGGAGCCACCGTCGGCGACAGTCACGTCGAACTTCTCGGACTTGAAGCGTCCGATCGGGGTGATGATGGCGGCGGTACCGCAGGCGAACACCTCGGTGACTTCACCGGACTTGATGTCCTCAAGCAGCTGCTCGAGCGGGATCATGGTCTCGACGACGTCGCGGCCCTTGTCCTGCAGCAACTGGATCAGCGAGCGGCGGGTGACACCGGGCAGGATGTTGCCGGTCAGGGACGGGGTCTCCACGTGGCCGTCCTTGTGCACGGCCATCATGTTCATGCCGCCGAGCTCCTCGAGGTAGGTCTTGGTGGCGGCGTCCACGAAGCATACCTGCTCGCAGCCGTTTTCGATACCCGTGTACTCGCCGAGCAACGAGGCGGCGTAGTTGCCGCCGCACTTGGCGAAGCCGGTGCCGCCAGGGCCGGTACGGAACCACTTGTCCTCCACCCAGATGCTCACGGGCTTGACACCACCGGGGAAGTACGGGCCGGACGGAGAGGCGATCACGCAGTAATCGACCTCCTGCGGAGCACGCACACCCAGGAACGGTTCGGAAGCGAACATGAACGGACGCATGTACAGCGTGTACTCACGACGGGTGGGCACCCATGCCGCATCACGCTTGACCAGTGCGGCCACCGAGCCGAGGAAGTCGTCAACGGACAGCTCAGGCAGGTACAGACGCTTCGCAGAGTTCTGGAAACGCTCGGCGTTGGCATCCGGGCGGAACAGCCAGACGGATCCGTCGTCGTGATGGTAGGCCTTGAGGCCTTCGAAGCATTCCTGCGCGTAGTGCAGCACGGATGCGCCCGGGTCCATCTTCAGCGGGGCATACGGTTCAACGCGACGATCGGACCAGCCTTCGCCCTTGGTCCACGTCATATGGGTCATGTTATCGGAGAAGACCTGACCAAACGCCGGCTTGTCGATGAGCTCCTGACGCTTGGCGTCGGAGGCCGGATTGTCGTTGGGCAGCACGGTGAACGCGTCGGCCAGCTTGGACAGGGCCGTCGGATCGTGATGAGTATTTTCTGTCATTCTCAGCTTCTTTGTATTCATTGCCGATCGCAGCAATCGGCAGTCAGTATGTCGTCAGCGCTTCTGGCACCGAACTGAGTAACACTTTCTCACATGCACGTTACCGGTATAAGAGAAAGTTCATATTGTGAAAACCGCAAGGCATCCCTGAAATGAGAAGAGCCCACACTGATGGTGGGCTCTTCCCCGATGGCATGCCCATCGGCTGGAATCATCGCCAAGTGGCGGTGGAGTCAGCGAAAGGACCGATCTCAGGCCTGAGCGGCGGCATCGGCAGCCGGAGCAGCGGCGGCATCGGCAGCCGGAGCAGCAGCAGGAGCCTCGGCAGCGGCGTCTTCCGGAACCTCGACGGTCACGACGGACTCTTCCAGATCGTCGTGCACCAGCTCCACGCCCTCGGGCAGGACGACGTCCTTGGCAAGCACCTTGGTGCCGTCAACGAGGCCGTCAACGCTGATGGTGATGCGCTCGGGCAGGTTGGTCACGTCGGCGCGCACCTTGAGCTCCTGAATGTCGACGAACGCCACGGCAGCGCCCTTCGGGGTGCCTTCGACGAAGACCGGAACCTCGACCTCGATCTTCTCGCCGGCGCGCACCTCGTAGAAGTCCACGTGCTCGATCTGCTGCTTGACGGGGTTGCGCTGCACGTCCTTGACGACGGCGAGCTTGGAGTCCTCACCGAACTTCAGCTCGAACAGGGCGTTGGTGTGACGCAGGGCGTTGGTGGTCTCCTTCATCGGGAGCTGCAGGAACGTCGGGGCCTCGCCGCCGGCGTACACGGTGGCCGGAACCAGCTTGGCGACGCGCAGACGGCGGGCAGCGCCCTTGCCGAACTCGCTACGAACGGCACCTTCAAGAGTGATATCTGCCATGATGTTCTCCTTATGGATCGAAATCTCGGAAATTCGTTTCGGCGCATCGACGCGCCGCGGAGAACGCCCATGCACAGCATGGAAACAATCACACGTCGAGTCGATTACGGAGGATGGTGCACTCATCACCGCTCCCTCGCCAAGACAACAGTCGTTTAGTCTACCACATCCACCGAATCACGACGAACAGGGTGTCGCACACGCGAGGCCCCGGAGAATGTGATGACGACGGCGAGCATCACGCATCCAACGCCGATGATCTCCCATATGGTCGGGAACTCCGCGAAGAGCAGCCCAACCGCCACCGCCATGGCGGGATACATGGACTGCATGACGGAGAACGCGCCCGGAGTGGTCTTGCGCATCACCACCTGATCGATCACATACGGGAAGAACGAGCTGAATATGGACACGACAAGCATAAGCGCCAGCAGATGGAGAATGCCCCAGCCTCCTTCCGACACCAGCCAGGTCGCGGTCTGAGGCGGCACGAACAGACCTCGTACGGCAGGCACGGCGAGGAACACCGACTGCACGGCGAATCCGATGCACATGGCGACGGACAGACGGTTTAGCGGGCTACCCGTACTGGCCACCTTGCGTCCCATCACGATGTATACGCCCCACATGGAGCCTCCGATGAGAATGGCGATAAGACCAACGAGGAAATGACCGCCGTCCGGTGAGGCAAGCGACATACCGGCCAGCAACACCACACCGACGGCCGCGATGACGATACCGACGCGTTCCCTCCAATTCCGACCGGTAAGTACCGCCACGCCAAGTGGTCCGATGAATTCGATGGCGACCGCCATGCCCATGTTCATCTGGCTGATGGCCAGATAGAACATGGTGTTCATGGCGACGATGGCCACACCGCATCCGGCGGTGATCACCCAATCACGACGGGTGACGGGCAACGTCCTGCGCACTTCACGACGCCACGGCCTACGCCACATGACCATCAGCAGGGCCAGAAAGCCGAAACGATACCATGCCGCACACAGCGGATCGATCTGGGTGAACACGCTTTTGGCCACCCCGGTGGCCACATACATCAACGCGCCCTCAAGCGCGACGATCACCACGGCCGGCGTCACATCAAGCATACGGACAACGATCTTCTTCACAGTGCCTCACCCTACATCACCCTATGCCTGACATCGTCCTTCCCTATGCGTTTCGGCGTTCCGGATAGTCGATCGCACATCCTTGCTGGGGAAAACAAACAAAGAAAGGATCCCATCCGCGCGATGTCGGATGGGATCCTTCTGAATCAATGTCGCCTGTCATCGGAATGCCATTACCGTCATTCCGACGTTCACGCCATACGGAACGATAAACGATCCGATCAGGCGATGAGCTCCTTGACGGAGGCGATGATCGCCTGCAGCTCCTTCTTCGCGTCACCGAACAGCATCTGCGTGTTGTCCTCGAAGTAGAGCTCATTCTCGATGCCCGCGTAGCCCTTGCCACGACCACGCTTGATGACCACTACGTTCTGCGACTTGTCGACGTCAAGGATCGGCATGCCGGAGACGGGGGTTCCCGGACGACGAGCGGCAGGATTGGTGACGTCGTTCGCGCCGACCACCAGAGAGATGGTGGCGGTGGGGAACTGCGGGTTGATGTCGTCAAGATCCACAAGCTCCTCATAGGGCACGTTGGCCTCGGCAAGCAGCACGTTCATGTGTCCGGGCATACGGCCGGCAACCGGGTGGATGGCATAGGCGACCTCCACACCACGGCTCTTGAGCAGTTCACCAAGATCGGCGAGCTCTCGCTGGGCCTGGGCCATGGCGAGACCGAAGCCGGGCACGAAGATGACCTTCTGTGCATAGACGAGCTGAACGGCCACGTCGTCGGCGGTGGTCTCCTTCATGGTGCCTGTCACGCCGTCATCGCCGCCCGCGGCATTGTCGCCTCCGAAACCACCGGCAAGGACGGACATCAGCGGACGGTTCATGGCCTGGGCCATGAGGATGGACAGGGTCACACCGGCAGCGCCGACGAGGGCACCGGCGACGATAAGCGCCACGTTGTCGATGGCCAGACCGGACATGGCCACGGCGGTACCAGTGCAGGCATTGAGCACGGAGATAACGACGGGCATATCCGCACCGCCGATCGGGATCACGAACACCAAGCCATAGCACAGGGCGAACACGGTGGTAAGCACGGACCAGAGCAGACGCTGTTCGGGCTGAACGCACAGCATCACGAAGGCGGCGATCGTAAGAATGATGAACAGTACATTCCAGAAGCTCTTGCCGGGCAGCTTGAGGTTCTTGACGAACTTGACGCCCTGCAGCTTACCTGCGGCGATGAGCGAACCGGTGAAGGTCACGGAGCCGATCATGATACCCAGTCCGGCCGTGATGAGCACGACCAGCGTGGGCAGGTTCTCGTTGGTAAGGATGTCATTGAGTGCGACCAACGCCGCCGCGCCGCCACCGACCGTGTTGAACACGGAAACCAGCTGCGGCATATCGGTCATCTTGACCTTCTTGGCGGACACCACGCCGGCGATCGCGCCGATGAGAATTCCCACGACGAGCACGATCACGGCAGTGACGGAGATGAAGCCCTGCACGAACAGATGCACGAACGCCATGACGACGGCGAACACCATGCCCGTGGCGGAGATCTGGTTGCCCTTACGGGCGGTCTTCGGGGAGTTCATGAAGTGCAGGCCCATGACGAACATCACGGCGGCCAGCAGATACACGAACCATGCAACGATATCGATAGGAGTCGCAGTCATCACTTATCGCCTTCCTTCTCATCCTTCTTGGAAGGCTTGGAGCTCTTGAACATCTCAAGCATGCGGTCGGTGACCACATAGCCGCCGACCACGTTCATGGTGCCGAGCACGGCGGCCAGGAAAATGAACACATAGGCGAGCGGGGTGTGGGCCTCGGCGGCGACGATGACGACGCCGACGATGACGATGCCGTGGATCGAATTCGCTCCGGACATCAGCGGGGTGTGCAGGGTGGCTGGCACCTTGCCGATGACCTCGATGCCGATGAGCAGCGCGAGTACGAACAGTGTGATCGAAACGACGAGATCCGGCATGATCACTTCTCCTCTTCCTTGGTCGCCGTGGTCTCATCGCGTCCCGCGACGACCATGGCATTGTCGAGTTCCTCATTCAGATCCATGGCGAGCTTGCCGTCCTGAACGAAATGCACAAGCACATCGGCCACGTTACGGGCCAGCAAGTTGGAGGCCGTGGTGGCTACTCCACTCGCCAGATCCGGGGCGCCGATCAGCTGGACGCCGTTGTCGGTGATGATGGTCTCATTCGGTCTGGATCCTTCGACGTTGCCGCCGAGATCGCTTGCCGCGCAGTCCACGATCACGGCACCGCGATGCAATCCATCCACGCCGGCCTTGGTGAGCAGCACCGGAGGCTTGCGTCCGGGCACCTTGGCGGTGGTGATGACCACGTCGAATTCGGCGGCCTTGGTGTCCACGGCCGCCTGCTGGGCGGCCTGTTCCTCCGCGGTGAGCTGACGCGCGTAGCCGCCTTCGCCCTGCCCCTTGGAGAAGTCCAATCCCAGATCCAGGAACTTGGCACCCAGCGACAGCACCTCGGACTTGGCGGCGGGACGAACATCGTACGCAGTCACGACCGCACCTAGACGACGTGCGGTGCCAATGGCCTGCAGACCGGCAATGCCGGCGCCGAGGATCAGCACCTTGGCGGGACGGATCGTGCCCGCCGCGGTGGTCATCATGGGAAAGAACGAGCCATAGGCGTCGGCGGCCTTGAGCACGGCCTTGTATCCCATGACCGAGTTCTGGCTGGTCATCTCGTCCATCGACTGCGCGGAGCTGAGCTGGCGCGGCAGCTTTTCGATGCCGACGCCGACCAGTCCGGCCTTGTCGAGACGGTCTACGTATTCCTGATCGGTGAATGATCCGAGCATGCCGATGACCCAGGATCCCCTGGGCAGTCTGTCGATGAGCCCTTCATCGGGTCGTCCCACAAAACCGAATGCCTGTGCCTGAGCGATGACCTCATCCTTGGAGCCGATGCTGGCACCCGCCTTCTCATACTCTTCATCACTGAAACCGGCGGCATGTCCTGCGTTGCTTTCGATCACGCACGCTACGGACGAGCGCTTGAGTCGCTTGACGATATCCGGGGTGAGAGCCACGCGGGATTCATATTCCGCGGTCTCGTTGAAAATTCCATAAGTGATGGTCGATTGCGTATCTTCCGCCACCTGGTCCTCCCTCGTAACTTCTGTGACGGCGTCACGATGATCCGCGATGCCCAGTCAAGTCTATATCAAAGTCAACAATTGGCAACACTTGCCCAGAATTCGGATGCGCGCGCTATGCAGACCCGTTTCCAAAAGAGACGGCACCGAGCCGCCTACGGTAGCGTAACGAACGCGCCGGGGACTAGAGTATGCGAGGAATCTTTAAGTTGAAGGAGAACTTGTGGGTCTAATCGGTTCCGTGAAGAACGCCGTCGCGTCGGCGGCTCATCGTGCTTCCACCCTCGGACGCAATTATCAGGACTATCCCGGCAGCGACGATCTGAACGAGGACGGCCTGCCTGACAATCCGCCGTCGCATGCGGCACCGTCACCCGATGAACTGCCGCACGTCGATTTCTGGGGTCCCGGCTATGCGACGACGACCTTCCTTGACGATGACGGACTGCTGACGGCTCGTACGGACGGCAATCCGCCGCTCGACGAAGGAACCAGCATCTACGACATCTATGCCGAGCGTGCCGAGCGCATGGGAGACAAGCCACTGTACACCTTCAAGCAGGATGGCCGCTGGATCACCAAGACCGCCGACGAAACGCTCGCCGACATCCGCATCACCGCAAAGGGCCTTCTGCACTACGGACTGAAGAAGGGTGACAGCGTGGCATTCATGTGCCGCACAAGCTACGCATGGGATGTCATCGACGCGGCCATCATGGCCTGCGGCGGCGTGCTCGCCACCATCTATGACACCGATTCGGGCGAGCAGATCCGCAACATCGCCAATAACTCCGATGCCCGTCTGCTGATCGTGGAGACCACGGACATGCGCGCCGAGGCGGAGACCGTGATCGGCGATTGCCCGACGGTGGAGCGCATCGTATGTCTGGAGACCGGCGGCCTTGACGAGATTCAGGCGTATGGTGCTTCGATATCCGACGCCGTGCTCGACGAGCGAATCAGTTCGATTCACAAAACCGACCTGTGCTCGATCGTCTACACATCCGGCTCCACCGCCGCACCGAAGGGTGTGGAGATGACGCACGAGCATTACTGCGCCGACGCCTTCAACCTGCGCGACTACATGCCCGATCTGCTGCATGACGAGAATAACTCGGTGCTGCTGTTCCTTCCGCAGGCGCATTCCTTCGCCCGTGCCATCAACTACATCGTGGTCGCCAGCAACCTTCACGTCTACATTGCGCAGGGTATCAAGACGCTGATCAGTGATCTTCAGGTCGCACGACCGGCAGTGATGATCGTGGTGCCGCGAGTGCTGGAAAAGGTCTACAACGCCGCCTCGCAGAAGGCCGGTCATGGAGCCAAGGGATTGGCCTTCGCCGCCGCGGTGACCGCCGCACAGGACTATATGAAAGAAGTCAACGACAAGGGCCATGCGGGACTGCTGACCAGCGCCCGCCGCGCATCGTTCGACCCGATCGTATACAAGTCGCTGCGTGACGCCCTCGGAGGCCGCGCACAGTGGATCGTCTCCGGTGGCGCTCCGCTGGACCCCGAACTCATGGCGTTCTTCCGCGGAGCCAATGTGCCCGTCTATGAAGGCTATGGAGCCACGGAAACCACGGCTCCCTGCGCATTCAACCCGCTGGGCGTGCCATTCCATCAGGGTTCCGTCGGCATCCCGTTCCCTGGCTTCACGTTGCGCATCGGAACGGACGGGGAAATTCAGATCAAGGGCACCTCGGTGTTCCCTCGCTACCACAAGAACGACGAGGCCACCAAGTCGTCGTTCACCGAGGACGGATGGTATGTCACCGGCGATCTGGGACGTCTCGACGGCAATGGTTTCCTGTACATCACCGGCCGCAAGAAGGACCTCATCATCACCGCAGGCGGCAAGAACGTCTCCCCCGGTCCGATCGAGGAGGTCATTCAACGCTGTGAGATCGTTTCGCAGGCACTGGTGCTCGGCGATAAGCGTCCGTTCATTTCCGCGCTGATCACGCTCGACGAGGATAATCTGCGCCCGTGGCTGGAATCCAAGGGACTCAACCGTGACATGTCGATGGAGGAGGCCGCGGCGAATGCCGCCGTACGTGCGGAGATCCAGAAGTTCGTCGATCTGGCGAACGACGGCGTCTCCCGCGCCGAATCGGTGCGCAAGTTCATCGTTCTGCCGGAGGAGTTCACCCAGGAGAACGGTTTGATGACCGCTTCGATGAAGGTGATCCGCCCGAAGGTGATCGCCCGCTACGCCGAACTGCTCAACACGCAGATGTACACTCCGCGCAAGAAGTAGCCGCAAGCAAGCAATCCGAGTTCGACTGCGAACAACCAGACAGGGGCGGTGGCCACGGCTTCGATCCGTGGTCACCGCCCCTGTCGCATATATCCAACGGCCATGCCGGAGCGATCATCAATTCATGTGATCATTCGGTCGGCCGCGACAACTTCGTATCCTTTTCATCCTTCCGTTTCCAGATGCCGTCTACCGTTCGAACGGGTAAACCTCGCCCCACTGCTCACGCAGCGAATCCATGATGCGCATGATCCGCAGGGTCTCAGTGTGAGGTATCTCCGGACACTCACCGCATCCTTCAAGAATCGCGTGTGCTGCGGAGACCACCTGATACTCATAACCGGTGATCTGTTCAGGAACGTCGATGACGTTGATTCTGCGGTGATCCTTGTCGAATACATCGATCCGTTCGGGATTGTTGATGTTCTCGACGATCAGATACCCGTTGTCGCCCTGGATCACGCCCTGCCTGCTGCCGACGGACACCATGGACGAATCGATCGTCGCAGATACGCCGTTGTCCAGCCAGAACGTAGCCGAAAACTGCTCATCCACTCCCCTATCGGTCAGCGTGCAGGAGCTGATCGTCCGTTGAATCCGCGCATCCGGGAACGCCATGGCGATGAAATTGATCGGATAGACGCCCACATCGAGCAGCGCACCACCGGCCATGGCCGGATCGACCATGCGCGCCTTGGCGGAAACCGGATAGGAAAGATTCGCATACACCTGACGAGGCGTACCGATCGCTCCGGATGCAATCGCATCGAGAATCAGCTGGCGACTGGGCATGTACCGCGTCCAGATCGCCTCGGTGCACAACAACCCGGTTTCACGGGCGACGTCCAGCACGCGTTGCGCCTGTCTCTCGTTCGCCGTGAAGGACTTCTCCACCAGCACGTTCTTGCCGGCCATCATACATGCGATGGCCTGATCGGCATGCAACGCATGTGGCGTGGCGATGTAGACCAGATCGATCTCGGGATCGGCAAGCATATCGGCATAGGAACCATAGGCGTGGGGAAAACCGTACTGATCGGCGAACTCGCGGGCCCGTGCCTCATCAGACCGTGTAGCGACGGCATAGAGATGGATCAGATCGGCGTAGCGATCGTCCTGGCTCATACCTCGCAGCGTTTGCGCCATGTGACGTGCGATACGGCCGCATCCCAGAATCGCCACATTCACCGTACCCGAATGGGTTCCATTGCGTTCGCTCATCAGAATCCCAGCCTTTCCAGTTTCTTCGGATCGGACTGCCACTCCTTGGCCACCTTGACGTGCATGTCGAGGTTGGCCTTGCATCCGACGATGCGGTTGATCGGCGTACGCAGCTTCTTCTTGACCCTCACCAGATGCTCCGCCTTGCGTCCGATGATAATCGGCTTCTGCGAGTCGCGTTCGACATAGACGGACACATGCACCTGCGCCTTGGGCTTGGGCGCATTCGCGGCGCGAGGTTTGTCGGAGTCGGCGTTCTCGTCCTCGTCCTCGTCGGGATATTCGATGGCGTCGACCACCACGGCGAGAGAATGGGGAAGTTCGTCCGTAAGCTCCTCGAGGAACGCCCCTCGAACGAGCTCGGCAATCGTCTCGGAGGGAGACTCCTCACTGATCTGGTCCTCGGGGTACATCTGTGGGCCTTCCGGCATGGCTTCGATGAAGACCTGCTTGACCTCATCGAGATTGTCCTTCTCCAGCGCCGACACGGGTACGATGTCAGAGAATGCCGCGAATTCGTTGATGGCAATGAGCTTGTCGACCAGCGCGGCCTGATCGAGTTCGTCGATCTTGGTGACCACAGCGATCAGCGGTACCTTCCACGTCAGGGAACCGTCATCGTTTTTGCGTGCGAAGTCGCTACGAAGACGGCTGAGGATTCGTTTGTCTCCAGGGCCGATGGGCTGATCGGCGGGCAATAGGAATGCGACGGCGTCGACATCGGATAGCGAATCGTCGACGATGTCATTGAGACGCTGTCCAAGCAGTGTGCGGGGACGGTGAATACCGGGGGTGTCCACCAGCACGATCTGCGCATTGTCGGTGGTGAGCACGCCACGGATCGCCTTTCTGGTGGTTTCCGGGCGGGACGATGTAATGGCGATATGTGAGCCGATCAACGCGTTGATCAGCGTGGACTTACCAACGTTCGGTCGTCCGACGACCGCGATGAATCCTGACCTGTAAGCATCTTGCATGAGACACCACTCTAGCGCGACGTCTGCCTCACCATCATGCGGCATCGCCGCCATCCTGACGATCGTCCTTGTGCAGCAGCTCCTTGTTGGCCCCTTTATCGGTGACGGACCCAAGAGACTCGACCAGAATGGTGGACACCTTCTTACGCCGTCCGGCGGAATCGACGGCCGTGAGTTTCAGACCATGCGTGACGGCACTGGATCCGACCAGAGGCACCCGACCAAGCATCTTGGTGAGCAGTCCATACACCGTATCGACATCATCCTCGTCAAGGTCAATCTCGAAGATCTCCTCGATATCGGCGATGGGTGCACGTGCGGGGAACCGCCACCGTCCCTCGCCGATTCGCTCCGGTTCCGACTTCTGCGTGCGATCGTGCTCGTCCTCCATTTCGCCCACGATCTGCTCCAGCGCGTCTTCGATGGTGACGAGTCCGGCAATACCGCCATATTCGTCGACGACAATGGCCACATGCTGGCGCTGTCGCTGCATCTGATGGAACAGATCGTCAACTGGCTTCGATTCAGGAACCAGCAACGGGTCCCTGCTGATGGATTCGACGGGACGATCGGCGGCAGCCGGATTGAACGCCACGGCCTTCACGGCATCCTTAAGATACGCCATGCCGACCAGATCATCCACCGAATCGCCGATGATCGGAACACGGGAGAATCCGGAACGCGAAAACATCTTCAACACGCTACCGAGTCGTTCCTTGCGGCCGATGCAGATCATATCGGTTCGCGGCACCATGATCTCTCTGGTGAGCGTTTCGGAAAGCGTGAGCACATTGCGCAGCATCTCGGAGATCTCCGGATCAAAATCGTTCGTCTCGACCAGACGATCGATCATGGCGCGTCCCTGCTCAAGGTGAATCTTCTCCAGCTCCTCATCGTCGGACAGTTCCGCCTTGCCGGATCCACGACCGATGCCATTGACGCGAGCGAACGGCGTCAGCAATGCCACGAACGACACCACTCGGGAATGCTTGAGCATGATCTGGAGCGGCTTGCTTGCCCCAGTGCTGCGCGGACGTACCAGGATGGAGACCACACCCACAATCAAAGCGAACAGGATTCCCACCAGCAACGTCATCCATAACGGAGCACCCAGCGCGTCGGCGATGCTGGCCACCAAAACACCATCGAGAATGTTGCACACGATGCGGAAAAACGCGCACGAACCCGAAGTGGCGAACCGATCGGCGACGAGCCGCTGCACTCTGTGAATCCGATCAATCTGCTTCATCTTGGTGAACTGGCTGTCGGGTCCGGTCTGCACATCAAGAATGAGATTGTTCAGACTGGATCTCGTGACTCGTGACACAGCCCCTTCGGTGGAGGCCATGACCAGAGAGAACCACACCAGCAATAGCGCCGCCAACGCCATTGCGACAACTGCCGGAATCGTGGGATCGTTCAGACTCACCATCATCAACTCCTGCTCAGCCCCTCGCGGAACGGGACCGACCGTCCCTATGAGTGGCGTCGTACCGGGCGAGAAGGTCAGGCGCTCCCGGCGGCAATGTCACGTCGTCGAGCACACCGGGGCGCAACGCGAGGAAGGTGAGCAGCAGCTGACGCTGCAACCCGAACATCTGACGTTCCTCCTCGGGAGTGGCATGATCGTAGCCGAGCAGATGCAGCGTGCCGTGGATGGTGAGCAGCAGCATCTCCTGAATGGTGGAGTGTCCTGCGGCGCGTGCCTGCTCCGCGGCGACGTACGGGCAGATGACGATGTCGCCGAGCACCCCCTCCGGAGTGAATCGGGCATTGCCCGGGCGCAACTCGTCCATCGGGAAACTCATCACGTCCGTCGGCCCCTCAAGGTTCATCCACCGTTCATGCAACTGGGCCATGGACTCCGGATCGTTGAACATGATCGTCAGATCGGACTGTACACTGACCCGCATCTGATCGAGCACCCAAACGCCCAAATCGGAAAACACCTTGGGATCGATGGTCCATGGGGTTTCGTTGGTAACGTCCACACTCATGCGTTGCTATTCTCCTGATCATTGCTGTGATTGCGCGTGCCCGACCGCCGATCATGACGCGTCCGGTGTTCCTCATCGTAGCGTCCGTAAGCCTCCACGATCTTGCCCACCAGCTCATGACGCACCACATCCTCCGGCTTCAGATGCACGAAGGCGATGTCGTCGATGTCATGCAGCACGCGTTCGATGGTCTTCAGACCGGAACTCGGCACAGTCAGATCGATCTGGGTGATGTCACCGGTGATGACCATTCGTGTGTTGAATCCCAGACGGGTGAGGAACATCTTCATCTGCTGTTCGGTCGTGTTCTGCGCCTCGTCAAGGATCACATAGGCGTCGTTGAGCGTACGGCCTCGCATATAGGCGAGCGGCGCCACCTCAATAGTGCCATCCGCAAGATACCGGTGCAGCTGGTCGGAGCCGAGCATATCGCTCAATGCATCGTAGAGCGGCCGGAGATACGGATCGACCTTGTCGCTGAGCGTGCCGGGAAGAAATCCGAGGCTCTCTCCCGCCTCCACCGCCGGACGGGTCAGAATGATGCGATGTATCTGCCCATCCTCGAAGGCGCGCACGGCCTTGGCCACGGCCAGATAGGTCTTTCCGGTTCCAGCCGGTCCGATGCCGAAGGTGATGATATGGTTTTCGATCGCGTTGACATAGGCGATCTGTCCAGGCGTCTTCGGACGAACCGGAGCGCCCAGTGCGAAGGTGATGACACCGGGTACGCGAGGACGTTTCCGCTCGGTTTGCACGACGACTCCCCGATCGTCACGCCCCCTATCCGCGGCATCGGACGACGCGCCACGTCGAACCGGTCGTTCACGTTTGGCCGCGGCGAGGCTCGTATGGGATGCGAGCATGCGTCGAACCGTATCCGCATCCATGGGAGCGCTGTACGCCGCGTGAATGATCGCGTCGACGACTTCCTGCGCCTTGTTGGCCTGTGCCTCGGTCTGCCGCGAGCGCGACATGATCGCCACGCGGTTGCCCCGCACAATGATGGTAAGTTCCGGGAACGCCCGCTCGACTTCACGGATCACCTGATCGGCGGGGCCGAGCACGGCGACGGGGTCAAGTTCCGGCGGGAGCGTAATGGTACGTGTTGTTGTGGCCACGTTAGGTCGTTGTCTCTTTCCGTTCGTGTGGTTCGATCAGCAATCAGCAGCAATCAGCAGCGTTGTGTGACATCCGTCCCGAACCGGTCCGACTACTCGTCAAGCACCTCGCCTGTGAGCACATGCGCATGCACGTGGAACACCGTCTGACCGGCATCCACACCGGTGTTGAACACCAGACGATATTCGCCGTGGAACTCCGAATCGGCAATGGACTGAGCCACTTCCACGATGTGAGCCAACCGTGCGGGATCATCCTTGGCCAGAGCGGCAACGTTCGGATAATGGTCCTTGGGCACGATGAGTACATGCACCTTGGCCTTGGGATTGATGTCCTTGAACGCGTACACGGTATCGTCCTCATACACCTTGGTGCTGGGGATGTCTCCGGCGATGATCTTGCAGAACAGGCAGTCGTTTTCCTGGCTCACGCTTCCTCCTTGCATTGGTGGCACTGCGTCTTCATGCTATTGCGCACTTCGGATAAATCCGTGGAATAAGCCCGAAATCAGCGGTCAGGAAAAACGTCCAAGCGCACGTGCCAGCAGTGCAAGCGCTACCGGACCCGCACTCGACGCGCGCATGATGTTGCGGCCAAGCACCACCGCCGAGGCACCGGCATC
This sequence comes from Bifidobacterium sp. UTCIF-39, assembly GCF_006408715.1. Classification (NCBI taxonomy): domain Bacteria; kingdom Bacillati; phylum Actinomycetota; class Actinomycetes; order Bifidobacteriales; family Bifidobacteriaceae; genus Bifidobacterium; species Bifidobacterium sp. UTCIF-39. Next base: position 78,902 of record NZ_JEOG01000007.1, read on the forward strand.
CACGAATGCGGCCACCTCCTCCTCACTGATGCCGCCCTCGGGACCGACGACCACGCTCACGGTACGCGGACGCCCATCCTCCAGACAGCGCTCCCCCATGGCCCTGACCTTGTTCTCGATACCGTCCCAGGTGTCAGTGGCATCCTGATGCAGCACGACCACAAGGTCGCCATGCACGCCGGCACGGAGGCACATCTCCACAATCTGTTTGCTGGATACCTTGTCGCCGAGCTCCGGGGCCCATGCGCGACGGGACTGTTCGGTGGCGGCGTCAAGCACCTGTCTCCATTTGGCCGCAGCCTTGGCCTCCTTGCCGCCCTTCCACTGCACGATCGAACGGTTCGCCTGCCACGGCACCACACGATCCACGCCGATTTCCGTGGCCGTCTCGATGGCCTGCTCGTCCCTTCCGGATTTGGCCAATGCCTGCACCAGAGCGAGGCGGGTCACCGCCGCCGGCTCTCGCGAGAACTCGTCCACGCGCACCTGCCGATTCTGCGGATCGTGGACCGTGGCGAGAATGCGCAATCCCCGGCCGTCGGACAACTGCAGTCGATCGCCCTCGACGAGGCGCATCGACTTGAACGCGTGACGGGCCACGGTTTGCGGAAGGGTCAGTACCCAGCCGTCATGCAGCTCGTCGCTGTTCACCGGGGTCTCGTCCGTATCGGGGTCAATCAGAAAAAGCGGAAACGTCATGGCTCAAACGTATACGACACGCCGGATAACAATCCGATTTGACACGCACCCATGACGAGATGCTATAGTTCCATCTCGTTGCCAAGCACGGCACCTGTCCGGGTGGCGGAATGGTAGACGCGCTAGCTTGAGGTGCTAGTGGTTATTTTATACAACCGTGCGGGTTCAAGTCCCGCTCCGGACACCATCAAGACCCCTTGAAAATCAAGGGGTCTTTTTGCATTCCCCTCCCGCGTGGGACATTTCTGGCCTATAACCCAAACCGGCATCCCCTGCGGATCCGGGGTTTCTGCGTATCGTCAAACTCTCTCTCAACTCACACGTGCCGCATCCCCGTCGGCAGTCAGCGGGGACGCGGCACGGACTTATTGGGTTATAAGCCGGAATGTGTGTCTGATGGTCCAGTCGTTGGATGGCCATTCGATCTAGGTATGGAAGTCGGGTTACGAGTCACAACGTGGGTCTTATTCGCATGCGTCGTCGGTGTGTTGGCGGTTATCCGTCGCCCTTCTCCGACGCCGGACCCGCTTCTCCCGCTTCTCTCTTCCTCTCCCCCTTTTTCTCTTCTCTTTTTCTCTCTCGTATTCCGGCATGGTGTTTCGGGTTTCGCCGATGGTCATCCGGGTTTCGGCCGTGGACGGCTTGTTGGCTCCCGCTCTGGGTATTGCGGACTCTCATTCTGGGTATTACCGGACATCTGGGTATAACCGGGTAGGTTAGCGGCGGAAAAGAGGGGGCTCGTGACATGGTTATACCCAGAGCCGGTGCTCATGACCCGGTTTGACCCAGACTTCTGTCCTGTTCGACCCAGACCCGTGTCCGGTTCGACCCGGAACGGGGTTGGTCGGAATCTGATATGTCCGGTTTGACCCAGACCTCTGTCCGGTTTGACCCAGATTGTCTAGTTCGAGCGGATAGTTTACGCATGTGTTGGGGCATGGTTGACGTCATGTCCCAAGGCGTGGTTGGCAGGTGTGTTGGGGGCATGGTTGACGCCAGGCATGGGTTTTCGGTACTGGGGTCGCGGGTGGTGTCGAGTCTCTGGTCGGCGAGGATCTCGTCGATGTCGATGTCAGTGTCGATGTCGATGTCGGCGTCGGTGATGATGCCCTGGTCGATGGCCGTGACCGGTTCGACCCGGAACGGATCGGGGTTTGATGGTGGAGATCATGCCGGCGACGAGGCGGTCTTGCCGGTGACGAGACCGCTTGATGATCGTGCGCGATGCGGAAGCGGTGCGAGTCGCAAACCATCGGGGCCTGCGGCTCCAGCGGATCGGCATTCGCAGACTGACACTCCTCGCGGCCGAGACAGGCCGGGGCCCCTTTAAGACCCACGTTTCGATCCTTACCCCAGAAATCCGGCAAACCAGCGCGACACGCCGAAGGCTCATATCGATTTGACAGGCACCCCCATAGTGATGATAGAGTCTCATGTCGTTGCCAAGCACGGCACCTGTCCGGGTGGCGGAATGGTAGACGCGCTAGCTTGAGGTGCTAGTGGTTATTTTATACAACCGTGCGGGTTCAAGTCCCGCTCCGGACACCGAATAACCCGGGAGTTACGACTTCCGGGTTTTTTGTTGTCCAAGCCGAGGGGCCGACCGACTTCACCATCCACGACTCCGGTTCCCGGCGACGCCGCAACGACGGCTGGGAGGAATCATGCGCTACATTCACATCGACTCCATCGACGACGAACGTCTCGTCACGTTCACGCATCTCACCGAACCGCAGCTGCGCAACCGACTCGAGCCATCCATGGGCATGTTCATCGCCGAATCCCCCAAGGTGATCGACCGGGCGCTCGCCGCGGACGTCGAACCCGTCTCCTTCCTCGTCGAGGAATCATGGCTGTCCGGCATGGAATCCGAATTCGCACAGGTCGACGCGCGCTGGGGCACAGACGTTCCCGTCTACATCGCCACCAGCGAGGAGCTGAAACGCATCACCGGATACCGGCTGCATCGCGGCGCACTGGCCACCATGCGACGCTGGACACTGCCCAGCGTCGAGGACATCTGCCGTGGGGCGTCACGCGTCGCCGTGATGGAGAACATCGTTGACCCCACTAATGTGGGTGCACTGATGCGCTCGGCCGCCGCACTCGACGTGGATGCCGTGCTGGTCACTCCGTCCTGCGGGGATCCGCTGTATCGCCGTGCCGCCCGCGTGTCGATGGGAACGGTGTTTCAGGTGCCGTGGACGCGTATCGGAGGAGACGACACGCACTACTGGCCGTGGAAGGGACTTGAAGAGCTGCGCGCATGCGGCCTCACCACTGCGGCGCTCGCACTCACCGACGATTCAATCGGACTGGATGATCTGGTGGAACGGCTGAACAACACGCCCGACACACCGGGGCACCTCGATCGGCTTGCGATGATCTTCGGCACCGAAGGGGATGGCCTGAGTCGCCACACCATCGCCAACGCCGACCTGACGGTGAAGATCCCCATGAGCCATGACGTGGATAGCTTGAATGTCGCGGCTTCCAGCGCCGTCACGTTCTGGGCGACACGCCGACGCTGAATCATCCGGCGACCGGTTGTTGCCGCATCGCTCCTGCGACACAAACATGTCCATCGGGTGACGATGCGGCAAACGATTAACGAAAAACACGCAACACCCCGCCAGCCGCTCACATAATCATGTTTTTTGTGAGATTATAGAAGCATTGTTTCAACTCACCGACGAGTAGAAGGCAGGGGATACCCATGAAGAGAAACCCGAAAGTGCTCTCGATAGTGCTGGCAGGTGGTGAAGGCACGCGCCTGATGCCACTGACTCGCGACCGAGCCAAGCCGGCCGTGCCGTTTGGCGGTGTATTCCGCCTGATCGACTTCCCGCTGAGCAATCTGGTGAACTCCGATTTCCGCCACATCATCGTGCTGACGCAGTACAAGTCGCATTCACTGGACCGTCACATCTCCCAGGTCTGGCGATTCTCGTCATTGCTGGGAAACTACGTCTCCCCCGTTCCGGCTCAGCAGCGTCTCGGCAAGCACTGGTATCTCGGTTCCGCTGACGCCATCTACCAGACGATCAACATCATCGAGGACGTCAAGCCCGACATCGTGGTGATCGTGGGTGCCGATCACGTCTACCGCATGGACTTCCAGCAGATGGTGGAATCGCACATCGAGTCCGGAGCTGAATTCACCGTGGCCGGCATTCGTCAGCCGATCAGCCAGTCGAACCAGTTCGGTGTGATCAACACCGATCCGAACCATCCCGGACTGATCACCCACTTCGAGGAGAAGCCCGCGACCACGCAGGGTCTGCCGGATGATCCCTCGATGATGCTGGCCTCCATGGGTAACTACGTGGCCAACACCGACGCGCTGTTCGATGCGCTGCGCAAGGATGAGAAGGCCAAGGACACCAAGCATGACATGGGTGGCGACATCGCCCCCTACTTCGCTTCTCGCGGCGAGGCCGGAGTCTACGACTTCACGACCAACGAGATCCCCGGTTCGACCGAGAAGGATCACGCCTACTGGCGTGACGTGGGTACGATCAAGCAGTTCTATGATGCCCACATGGATCTGATCGCCTACGTCCCCGAGTTCAACCTGTACAACACGGACTGGCCGATTTACACCTATGCCGGTTCGCTGCCGCCGGCAAAGTTCGTGCACGCCGGCCGTGACCGTCTTGGCCACGCCACCGATTCGATCATCTCCCCCGGCGTGATCATCTCCGGTGGTGAGGTGCATCACTCGGTCATCTCCCCGAATGTGCGCATCCACTCGTGGTCGCAGATCGTGGACTCCGTCCTGTTCAACAACGTCACGATCAACCGTCGCGCACGCGTGTACAAGGCGATTCTGGACAAGAACGTCGTGCTCACCGAAAACGCGACCGTCGGCATCGACACCGAACGTGATCTCGAGCGTGGATTCACGGTAACCGCCGAAGGCATCACCGTGGTCCCGAAGGGCACGATCGTCACCGACTGATCGTCTGTCTCAGAACACTCGGAACAGCCCATAGACCAAAACCAGAGGAAGCCGGTACCGAACCATTGTGATTCGGTACCGGCTTTCTCTATACGTAGACAATTTGGTCTCAGCAAAACCTGCCGTTACTTATCGGGGCACAATTTCTGCTCCTGGATAGGATGCTCCTGAACGTGGCTCGCCGACATATCCACTGCCCGTCAGCGAGCCACGCCGATCATGCGCCGTACGTAGGCAGATTGTTGAAGTTGAATCCCAGTGCGGACAGCTGGGCCTGTCCCTCGGGAGTAATCTTGTCGACCGTCCACGCGGGTGTCCAGGTCCAGTCGATGCGGAACTCCTCCACCAGACCGGCGAGCACGCTTGCCGTCTCGTCCTCGATGAGATCGGTGAGCGGGCATGCCGGCGTGGTAAGGGTCATGGTGATGATGGCCCTGCCGAGTTCGTCGATCTCAATGCCATAGACCAGACCAAGATCGATGACGTCGATGCCCAGTTCGGGATCGATGACCTGATGCATGGCCTCCTGCACATCCTTGGCAGTCGCACGTCCGATATCGTCCACGGCCTTCAGCTCGATGCCACCGTCCTCGGGATCCTCTCCCCCGCAGCCGCACGCGCCATGACCATCGCCACAGCCGCAGGTATCGGCGGCAGGTGCAGATCCGTCTTCCGCAGACTGTGCCTGCACGCTGTTAATCAGGTTCGGATTAGCCATCACCTGACGTGCCGCCTTCTCATCTCCCAACACGTTCTGTACGGATGCGAAAATCGAATCCTTGGGTTCGGGAACCAGATTGCTGTTATCGGCCATCGTTACGCCTCCTTTGCGTTCATCTGAGCCAACGCCTGTGCCATGGAATCCTTCAATCCCTCCCAGCCGAGCAATGCGCACTTGATGCGCATCGGGTAACGGGAGACGCCTTGGAAGACCACGGCATCGCCGAGTTCCTCCTCCATCGCCTCATCGTTAAGACCGGCGCCCCGGGATTCCATGAGCTTATGAAATGCGTGGAAGAGATCCATGGCCTCGTCCACGGTCTTGCCATCCACAAGATCCACCATAATCGAAAGACTGGCCTGGGAGATGGAGCATCCCTGACCGTCCCAGATCAGATGCTCGATATGCTGGGGCTTGCCGTCGCTACCGTCCGAAATCTCCACGCGAACGGTGACCTCGTCACCACATGTGGGGTTGAACTGATGGGACTGAGCCGGGACGCAGTATTCGTGGGTCGCGCTCAGTTTGCTTTCTCCGGCACTGAGGCTGTTCACTCCGATGGTCGAATGAGATCCGGTACCGGATGCGAAATCTACCTTGCCGTGTGGAGCCTTCGAAGCCTCGAGAATGACCTCCTGATACATCTGCTCGAGCTCTTCTCCGCTCATTCCGTAATCTGCCATGCCCTCTAACCTAGTGGCGCGCCCTGACTTGGACGCGCCGTACCTCTCCCAGCGAAAACGGGAAGGCGGCGCGTGCGAATCGTCGACTCGGACGCGCCACCTTCCCGTTGCACTATGAGAGCCACGTGGATCATGATTCCGATCGTAGGCCCACCTTGATGCCGATGCCTTATGCCGTCAAACGCGGAAGAAGGCCCGCACCTTGCCGACGGCTTCCACCAATGCCTGAGCATCCTGCACCGAGTTGTACACGCCGCTCGATGCACGGTTGGATGCGAACAGACCGAAATGACGGTGAACCGGCTGAGCGCAGTGATGTCCCACGCGGATGGCGATGCCCTGCGCGTCGATGAACTGGCCGACATCATGCGGATGCACGCCCTGCACATCGAACGCCACCGTGCCGATACGATTCACGTTTTCGCGCGGACCGAGGATGCGTACGCCATCGATATCGCCGAGCTTGAGCAGTTCGGCAGCGATGGTCTTCTCATGGGCCTCGATGTTCTCCATACCCACGGATCGCATCCAGTCGGCGGCCACGCCTGCGGCCACCACCTGTGCGACGGGCTGCGTACCGGCTTCGAATCGTGCCGGTGGAGCCATGTACTGGGCAGGCTGGTCCATCCACGCCAATTCGACCATGGAACCGCCGAAATTGGCCGGAGGCAACGCCTCGAGCAGCTCGCGCTTCCCGTAGAGGAATCCGACTCCGGTAGGACCGTACATCTTGTGAGCGCTCCACGCAGCGAAGTCCACATCCAGGGCATGGAAGTCCACCGCAAGATGCGGCACGGACTGGCAGGCGTCAAGAATGAAGATCGCGCCCACCTCGTGCGCACGACGGATGATCGGCGCGATGTCGGTAATGGCACCAGTGGTGTTGCCAACATGCGTGATGGCCACGACCTTGGTACGTTCGGTGATCACCTCGTCGGCGGTGTCGGAACGCACACGTCCCTCATCGTCCAGATCGAACCACTTGAAGGTGGCACCGGTACGGGCAGCGAGCTCCTGGAACGGCAACAGCACGGAATGATGTTCGGCCTTGCTGACGACGATCTCGTCACCGGGCTTCAGTGCAAAGCGCTTCGCCGCGTCTCCCCCGCGACCCAGCGAAGCGTTGCCGATAGCGGTGGCCAGCAGATTCAGTCCCGCCGTCGCACCTGCGGTGACGACGATCTCCTCTTCGCCCTCCGCGGCGTTGGCACCGACCAGTGCCGCAACCTTGGCGCGGGCCTGTTCAAAGGCCTCGGTGCTCAGCGCGGCCAGCTCGTGTGCACCACGATGCACTCCGGCATTGATGGTGCGGTAGAACTCAGATTCCGCGTCAATGACCGTCTGAGGCTTCTGCGACGTGGCCGCCGAGTCGAGGTACACCAGCGGGTGTCCGTGGATCTGCTGATTCAGGATCGGGAATTGGTCCCGAATCGCTTGAAAATCAACCATGCTTTCCCCCTTATATCGTCTTTTCGCTTCAGTAAACCAATAGTTGGCGTGAGCCGAGGGACGGGACGCATGATGTCCAACTGTAGGCTCGGCCAAACGGCCTTGAGTGTGTCGGACATCATGTGTCCTGTCCCTCGGCGGTCAATCAAGTACCTTACGCCAGTGCGCTTTCGGAATCCGAACCTTCCGGCAGATACTGGTCGTAGCCGTTCTCCTCGAGTTCGTCGGCCAGCTCGGGGCCACCGGTCTTCACGAAGTGTCCGTCGGCGAACACGTGCACGATGTCCGGCTTGATGTACTTGAGAATGCGCGTGTAGTGGGTGACCATCAGGATGCCGAAGTTATTGGCATCCTTGGCACGGTTCACACCCTCGGAGACGATGCGCAGCGCATCGACGTCAAGACCGGAGTCGGTCTCGTCGAGAATGGCGAACTTGGGCTTGAGCAGTTCCAGCTGCAATACCTCGGCACGCTTCTTCTCGCCGCCGGAGAAGCCTTCGTTCACGGAACGGGATGCGAACTTCGGGTCCATACGCAGCCGCTTCATCGCCTCGCCGAGCTCCTTGGCCCACGTGCGGATGGCCGGGGCCTTGCCGTCCACCTCGGTCTTGGCGGTACGCAGGAAGTTCGTCATGGAGACGCCGGGGACCTCGACCGGGTACTGCATGGCCAGGAACAGACCGGCCTTGGCTCGCTCGTCCGGGGTCATCTTGAGAATGTCCTCACCGTCGAGCAGCACCTGACCGGAATCGACCTCATACTTGGGGTGGCCGGCCAGAGTGTAGGCGAGCGTGGACTTTCCGGAGCCGTTCGGGCCCATGATGGCATGCGTCTCACCGGAGTTGACGGTGAGGTTGACACCCTTGAGAATCTGCTTGCGACCGTCCTTGGTTTCCACCGAGGCATACAGGTCCTTGATTTCCAACGTTGACATTGTTGTTCTCCTCAACTATGCGAATATGTCGATTGTCGTTGCCTGTCGGCTGGCTCCGTCGTTACTTCTCTTCGAGGACCTCGGCCATGGCCGCGCTTTCACCGCGGGCAAGACGCCGATCGATGACGCTCATCAGGTGCTCGGAAATGGACGGAATGCCGATCTCCTCGATCAGTTCGGCGAAGAAACCACGGACCACGAGCTTACGGGCCTCGGTCTCAGGGATGCCGCGGGACTGCAGGTAGAACAGCTCCTCATCGTCGAAACGTCCGACGGAGCTGGCATGGCCGGCACCAATGATGTTGCCGTTCTCGATCTCCAGATTCGGCTCAGAGTCGGCGATTGCGCCCGGGGTAAGCACAAGGTTGCGGTTGAGCTCGTAGGAATCGGTTCCCGGAGCTGTCGGCTGGATGAGTGCGTTGCCCACCCATGTGGAGTGTGCGCCCTTGCCGTCGAGGGCGCCCTTGTAGACCACGCGGGACTTGCAGTCGGGATGGTTGTGTACCACCATGGTGCGGTTCTCGATGTGCTGACCGGGATCCACGAAGTAGATGCCAAGCATGTTGAGCTCGCCCTGCTCGCCGCCGAAGTCCTGATCCATGCGCAGACGGACCACGTCACCGCCGAGGGTGACCACCGAGTGACGCAGGGATGCGCCCTCGCCCACATGAATACGGTGGTTGCCGACATGCTTGGATTCGGGGTCCCATTCCTGTACGAAGGTGGTGGAGACATGGGAGTCCTTGCCGGTGGTGATCTCCACGCCTTCGGCAAGACGGGCCTTGCCTTCGTGTTCGACGATCACATCGGCATGGGTCTTGTCGGCGGCCTTGATGACCAGATGGAAGGCGTCGAGATCCAGTCCCGAACCCTTCACCTTCACCAATACCGGGGAAGACAGTTCGCCGGAGAGCTCCACAACGGTTGCGGTGGAACCGGACTGCCATTCCACGGCCGCGGCGCGGTCGGTCGGTTTGGAGACCGTGCCGGACGGTTCCTCGCCCAGCTTGGTCTGGTACAGCTTCACGTTGTCGGCGGACAGTTCGGTACCGTCGATTGCGCCGACCTCCACGGTGGTCTCGCCGCTCGGCTTGAACACGGTGAAGAATTCCTCGATGCGTTCGATCGGCGTATAGCGCCAGTCGTCCTGCTTCCGCGTGGGCATGGCGAAATCATCGGCCTCGAAGGAACGCTTGGCCTTGTCGGCGCTGGATGGCATAAGAGCGGGAACGGCATACGGATCGTTGAGATCGGCCACTGGAATATTCAGTTCGGCCGCGACCTCCTTGGCCGTTTCGACGCTTGTGGTTTCGGTATTCGTTGCCTCGGTCATATCAGCCCACCGATCCTTCCATCTGCAGTTCAACAAGTCGGTTCAGTTCGAGCGCGTACTCCATCGGCAGCTCGCGGCTGATCGGCTCCACGAATCCTCGTACGATCATGCCCATGGCCTCCTCCTCGGAAAGACCACGGCTCATCAGATAGAAGAGCTGGTCTTCGGAGACCTTCGACACAGTGGCCTCATGAGCCATGGACACATCGTCCTCACGCACGTCCACATGCGGATACGTATCGGAACGGCTGTAGTTGTCCACAAGCAGGGCGTCGCAGACCGTGGAATTGGAGGATCCCTCCGCGCCCTTGATGATCTTCACCAGTCCGCGATATGCGGAACGGCCGCCGCCACGGGAGATGGACTTCGCGACGATGGTCGACGATGTGTGCGGGGCGAGATGGATCATCTTTGCGCCAGTGTCCTGGTACTGGCCCTTGCCTGCGAAGCCGAGCGACATGGTGCTTGCCTTGGCGTACGGCTCGGCAAGAATGCATGCCGGATACTTCATCGTGGCCTTGGAACCGATGTTGCCGTCCACCCATTCCATGGTGCCGCCTTCACGCACGTAGGCGCGCTGGGTGACCAGATTGTACACGTTGTTCGACCAGTTCTGCACGGTGGTGTAGCGCACACGGGCGTGCTTCTCCACCACGATCTCGACGATGGCCGCGTGCAGGGAGTCCTCGGACCAGATAGGTGCGGTGCATCCCTCGACGTAATGCACGTAGGAGCCTTCATCGGCGATGATCAGCGTACGCTCGAACTGTCCCATAGCCGGCGTGTTGATGCGGAAGTACGCCTGCAGCGGGATGTCCACGTGTACACCCTTCGGCACATACACGAACGAGCCACCGGACCATGCCGCCGTGTTCAGCGCGCCGAACTTGTTGTCCTCCGGCGGCACCACGGTGGCGAAGTACTTCTTCACGAGCTCCGGATATTCGCGCACGGCGGTGTCGGTGTCAACGAAGATCACGCCCTGCTTCTTCAGATCCTCCTGAATGGAGTTGTAGATCACCTCGGACTCGTACTGGGCGGCCACGCCGGAGACCAGACGCTTCTTCTCGGCCTCGGGGATACCCAGTCGGTCATAGGTGCTGCGAATGTCGTCGGGCAGTTCGTCCCAGCTCTTGGCCTGCTTGTCGATCGGCTTGACGTAGTACTTGAAATCATCGGCATTGAAGCCGGAAAGATCGACACCCCAATCAGGCATCGGCTTTTCGAGGAACGCCTTGTAGCCGCGCAGACGCATATCGAGCATCCATTCAGGCTCGCCCTTATCGGCGGAGATGGCACGCACCACGTTCTCATCGATACCACGTTTCGCAGCCTCGCCGGCGGCATCGGAATCATGCCATCCATAGCTGTAGTCGCCGAACTGCGAAATGATCTCATCGTCTTTTTTGATCTTGTCCTCGTTGACGCGGGAACGGTCGGCCACATACTGGCTCATCTCCACGTCAGCCGCCGCGGATCCCGTATTCGGGGTCTCCTGCGACGTCATTTCATCCGTCACCTTGAGTGTCCTCCCATCGCCCGATATGTCATGAATACCGGGACCTTGACGAAAGTGCTTTCTGTCCGTAGCAAACCTAACAGAACATCACGAACAACACTAATCGGCGTTCCGTGAATTATCCATTGGCAAACGTGAGAAAGATTACAGAAGCCACGCTTGAAAAAAGACGAGGCCCGTCACACAAGAATGCGCGACGGGCCTCGATTCATCGATCGGATTACCGGTACGAGTTGACCAGTATGCGTCGATCGTGTCGATCAGTGCGTGGCCTGATGATCAAGCGCGGCCTTGACCAGTCCGGCAAACAGCGGGTGCGGCTTGGTCGGACGGGACTTGAACTCCGGATGGGCCTGCGTAGCGATGTAGAACGGGTGCACATCCTGCGGCAGCTCGACGAACTCGGTGAGCTCACCGTCCGGGCTCTGACCGGAGATACGCAGACCAGCCTCACGCAGACGATCCTTGTAGGCCACGTTCACCTCGTAACGGTGACGGTGACGCTCCGTGACGTGGGTGGTGCCGTACAGCTGGGCGGCGAGGGAACCCTCCTCCAGCTCGGCCGGGTAGGAGCCCAGTCGCATGGTGTGACCCATGTCGCCCTTGCCGGCGACGATGTCCTTCTGCTCCTCCATCGTGGCGATGACCGGGTTCTCGCACTCGGGCTCGAACTCAGTGGAGTTCGCGTCCTCGAGTCCAAGGACGTGACGTGCGTACTCGATGACCATGGACTGCAGGCCAAGGCACAGGCCCAGAGCGGGGAGACGGTTCTCACGGGCGTACTTGAGCGCGCCGATCTTACCGTCGATGCCACGGATGCCGAAACCGCCGGGAATCACGATGCCGTCGACGTCGGCCAGGGCCTTGGCTGCCCCCTCTTCGGTCTCGCAATCATCGGCGGCGACCCATTCGACGTTCACCTTAGCCCAGTTGGCGAAACCGCCGGCCTTGATGGCCTCGGTGACGGACAGGTAGGCGTCGGGCAGATCGATGTACTTACCGACGATGGCGATGTTGACCTCGTGCTTGGGGTGGTGCACGCGATCGAGCAGGTCGGACCATTCGGCCCAGTTGACGTCGTGGAACGGCAGACCGAGCTCACGGACCACGTAGGCGTCAAGACCTTCATTGAACAGCGTCTTCGGCACGTCGTAGATGCTCGGAGCGTCCACGCAGTTGACCACGCCTTCCTCGTCCACGTCGCACATCAGGGAGATCTTGTCCTTGATGCTCTGGTTGAGAGGACGGTCGGAGCGCAGCACCAGCGCGTCGGGGGCGATGCCGAGCTGGCGCAGCATCATCACGGAATGCTGGGTGGGCTTGGTCTTCAGCTCATGGGCGGCGGCGATGTACGGCACGAGGGAGACGTGCACGAACATGCAGTTGTCGGAACCGATGTCGCGACGGACCTCGCGGGCGGCCTCAAGGAACGGCTGGGATTCGATGTCACCGACGGTGCCGCCGATCTCGGTGATGATCACATCGACGTCATCGGACGCCTGGGCACGCATACGGGACTTGATCTCGTTGGTGATATGAGGAATGACCTGGACACACTGGCCGAGGTATTCGCCGGCGCGTTCCTTGCGCAGCACCTCCTGATACACCTGACCGGTGGTGACGTTGGCCTTCTGGGAGAGGAACACGTCGAGGAAACGCTCGTAGTGACCGATGTCGAGATCCGTCTCGGCACCGTCTTCGGTCACGTAGACCTCGCCGTGCTGGAACGGGTTCATGGTACCCGGATCAACGTTGATGTAGGGGTCGAGCTTCTGCTGCAGGACGTGGATGCCACGGCTGCGAAGAAGACGGCCAAGGGACGAAGCCGTAAGTCCCTTGCCGAGCGAGGACACAACTCCGCCGGTGACGAAAATGTGCTTGGTGATGTGCTCTTGCGCGATGCCATGTTTTCTTCTAACCATGGAATTTCACTTTATCATCGGCACATGACGCGGCGTGCGGGCGTGTTTTACCTAGCATGGGGATCATCGTCATGCCGTCACCATGGGTTCAGGTCGTGTTGGCCTTGCTGCACGACCCGAACGACAACCTATCATCCCTTCTTGCTTCTCTGATACGTAACGGAGAATTCCTTTACACGGCGGAGTTTCTGTTGCCTTATTTGCGGGTTGAACCAGTTATTGTCGACGTAGCGCTGGAAGATGTCCAAGCCGCGTCCCAGAACAATCAGCCAGCCAGTGTCCGTGACTACGGAACGGTCGTGTCCGGACTCGCTGAATTCGTAAGTCAACATGATGCCCAACTCGTTGAACGTTGACTGCACCTGATTGAGGTTATCAATTTGCCGATCGGCGTATTCCTCGTCGCAACAGGTAACCAGATGCACATGTACTTCGTCGGAACGATCGGTGAACGTGAACACGGTCTCAAGGAACTCCACAAGATTGCGCACCTGATACGGTTGCCGAATATACGGGTCCGTAAGCGTGATCTGTGTTGCTCCGGCAATATAGGGACCGAACAACTTGTCGTAAGTAACACCCATCCGGTTTTCATTGAACGAAACATGCCCTTCTTTGGCTTTACTGGCTGCACGTTCGATTGGCGATAGGGGTGGCACACGTACGTTTCCCGGCTGAGTTTGCACAGGGGTCGGAGATGCGTTCTCCTTCGCATCAGCCTCTCCGCGAGCCGTATCGTCCACGGCGGCATCCGTCGTCTCATCGGCACTTTCAACAGGTTCCGGAGCGGTGCTCTCAGCAAGCTCCGCCGTATCATGCGCGCCACGCCAGTACAGCTCCGGGTAATCGTCCTCTTCCAGAACATGAACCGCGATCGGCTCAACCGAACCGGCTCGCGTGTAACTGAAATCAACCTCCGCCATGGTGGAGTCGATACGGCACAGCTGATCCTTGACACGCTTGCGTCCTTCAATGGCGCAACGCAGCAGTGGCTCCATCTGTTCTGGCGTGGCCTGCCCGTCAGGGTAAATCAGCTTCATCAGACCGGAGAAGGTCTTGCGCACGCCGTCCTTGTCTCGCGTGGACAGCGAAGACGACAGTTTGAAGTATTTCTCGAATGCCGAACCGTAATCCACGTTGCGCAGGTTATGCAGGATCTCAGCCAGATAATCCACCACGAAGCCGTATCCACTCGTGAACATCTCCGAACGGATCTGATCGAATTCCCAACCAGGCAGGTAGTAGTGAATGCGGTCAAGGAACGCCGGATCATGATATTGCGACGGTAGTTCCTCAAACAGATCGGAATTTTTGAGCATGTACGGGACGTTATGCGCCGTATTGCCAATAAACACCATGGATGCTTCGGCCTGCATCACGCTGGTTCCACGCGAGAAGCTCTTGTTGGCCATGTAGTTCTTCATGATATCCACAAGACCCTTGTCGGCTTTTTTGGCTCTGCCGGCGAACTCGTCGAACGCGACCGTATCCCAGTAGCCGACGAGACCGATCTGCCGTGTCGTGTTGTTCACAAAGAGCTTCGCCGCGGTCACCTCACCTCCGGAGATGAGCATGCCATGCGGAGAGAACTCGGAGTAGATATGCGATTTGCCGGTGCCCTTGGGCCCAAGCTCGATCAGATTATAGTTGCGTTCCACAAATGGAATCATGCGGACCAAATGCAGTAGTTTGGCGCGGTCACTGAACAGATCCGGATTGAACCCGACCGACTGCATCAGTAGGTCGATCCACTCCCCCGCGGTAAACCTTGAACGCATGTTCAAATAGTTTTCACGATCATCATGTGACATCTGCACGGGCATCAGCCGTTGCAGTCTCCACGGCACTTCATTGCTGTCACCTGAGTAGGCATAGAGCAGCGTGCACTGGCACCAGATGCCGGTGACCAGCAGTTTGGGATTGTCCTTAACGGTTTGTGAGTCAACGACCACACGGCTGATGTCGAGGTTTTCGAACGTGGCTTCATACCGGTCAAGTTTCTCATTCAGAGCGACCTGAACCTTGTCGATGACCGTGTACCGTCCCTTCTCGCGAATCTTTGACTGGATAAGTTTCGATTCCTCTCGGTGCACGTAATTGTCCGCGAGAATCTCACGTACCCGCTTCACACCGGCTTTGATGCTCTCCTGATCGGTGGTGGTCGCGTATTTGCCCAGCAGATATTCCAGAACATACGAAGGCACGAGAGCATTGCCCTTGACTTCGCTGACCAAATCCTTGCGAACCGTAAATTCAGCGAAATCGCCGGTGATCTTGCGGTCCAGATTACTCATTACGGGTGCAGTGACTTCATCGGCAACGCTGGACGTCTGCTGCTCATCAATCGTGTTCTCATCGTCTGTCATAATTCCACCTTACGCCTAATAGTCTTTAGTCAAAATCGAACCCATCATCCGCGAACAGTCCCCGCTTCAGAAGGTACTCGGCTTTGTAATCCTCCAATTGCCGCATTTGACTGGAACCTGGAATCCGTTCGCTCAAGCGAAGTTCGATCGTGGTGTTGTTGAATCGGTCCGCGTCGCCGGCAAGCAGGAACGTGGCCGGTACATGTCGATCAGCGGCATCCTTGCTGGTGGAGTTGAATGCGATGGGCACTTCGTTGGAAATGAGCGTGCTCTTGCCGTCCGCCGCAACGCCCCACAGTCCGGCGAGCACAGTTCGCTCGCAGACCTTGCCTCCCACCGGCTCGGTCTGCAGAAAATCAACCGTGATCTGGCCTGTGGTGATACGGTTCGTCGTCTGCTGAATGCTGAATTTCACCTTGCGAACATCCTCCGAGGCCGAACGGCCCTTGTTAATATGCACGACCGGTACCACGACTTCCGGCAAAGCCGCCCCACCATGCACGTACCGTACGCCAGCTCCCCTGATGCGGAGACGATGAATGGCATTCGGCACCTGAATGGTCAACCCTTCGTCCGCTGGATCCTGCAAGCCGACCTGTGCAGCAGTGAATGTGGTGAACGCCGTTTTCCCTACCAGATTGGCGCCGATGACGAAACGTCGCTTCTCCTGCCATATCGTGTCGCCGGAAGGCCGTTCGCTAAGCCATTCCGCGTCCGACACATCGTGGTCCTGATAGAGGAAACCGTGATCGGCGGTGACGATCATGTTAGTGACGTTCGCGTTGGATAAGCGTTTCACCACGGCATTAAGTTTGTCGATCGTACGAGCACACGCCTCGAAGACACCTTCCTCGCTGCGCTCATTGTCTCCGGTAACGTCGATATCGTCGTGGTAGACGTACAGCACATCGCAGGATTTCACCAGTTCGCGGTATTCGTCACGTTTCATGTCCAGCAGATCGTCCGCTCTCACGGCTTTGCCGTTGACCTCGGCGAGAATCGCGGAACGCGCTTCCATGCCGCTGGCATTTTTCCCATCAACATTCGCATGGTAATGGTCCGCGGCGCTCAAAGACAGGCTTGTATGCGGCAGTAATGCCGCCATGCCCAACTGCGTGTAGGAGGGCAACGTACTGAGCTGTGCCGCCATGGTGGCGGTCCAACGACTTTGCTCGTTGAGTTTCTGACAGAATTCCTTGGCGACTTCGTATCGCAACGCATCGGAGATGATGACCGCGACCTTTTTATGTGCTTTCGTCATCGTCTGTACGTTGCGCTCGTAGAACTCGGCCTGCGCGGGGACATCCTCAATCTCCCAGCTGTCCATTTTATCGACATACCGCTGCCATTTCATGCCGAGATCGGACTGGTACCGGGCGTACTCCCGTTCCAAGCCTTCCGAAACCGCCCCGCCTCGCAAACGCGAACTGGACTTCCATGCGGTGATAAACCGGCGATAACACCCGTCCACTTGATACAGCGAGGTTGTATAGACGTTGAATCCGTCTTGCGCGGAGGAGATGGATTCCATGAGCGGTCGACATTGCCGCAATGCGGAGTGTAACGCGCTGGCTGACGAGATGACTTCGTAATCCTGGGAGAACCGAGAGAACCAGAGGCCGTACCTGCGGGAAGTGATGAGGCGCTGCACGTCATCATCGGTCACACTTGCATCTTCCAATGCCTCGTACAGCAGCTCCACGATCTGATCGTCGACTTCACTGAATACGTCATGCTGTGCCAGTTCAGTCAATCCCATCTCGGCAATAGTGGAGTCCAGCGACAGGTCCGGGAATACTTCGTTCGCCAGAGTCCGAATGACTGTGATGGTCTTCGGACCGTTGCGCCAAGTGTCGAAGTCTCGGCGGATGTTCGCGTAATAATCGATG
This sequence comes from Bifidobacterium sp. UTCIF-39, assembly GCF_006408715.1. Taxonomy (NCBI): domain Bacteria; kingdom Bacillati; phylum Actinomycetota; class Actinomycetes; order Bifidobacteriales; family Bifidobacteriaceae; genus Bifidobacterium; species Bifidobacterium sp. UTCIF-39. The sequence goes on from NZ_JEOG01000007.1 coordinate 96,378, forward strand.
CTGTTGATGGAGTCATTGAAGCCGTTCCAGGCAAGGCGGAACAGCCATATCACAAAATCCTTCACCGTGGGCTGGCTGAGCTTCTTATCGGAGTCGAACCTGTATATACCCCGGGTGCCGGACCAATGGTAATCAGCCAGTCCCATGCTCGTGATGGCGTCAATACCCCGGGTGGATTTCTTGGAATATTGGATCAGCAGTTCCCGCCAGATGGCCTGCAGACTGTGCTCTCCGACAGGCAGTCCCAACAACGATGCGATCATCTTCGCTTGGAAAGTTCTCGCATCATCGTTGGCACGCAGCCGCTGTTGCAGTGCATTGACCAGATCGTCGTCGTCGAAGAACCGCTTGGTCCGCTGCATGATGGCAAGCCATTCCTTACGCGTTTCGGCGGTTGCCTCGCGCGGAAACAGCTCATTGAGGATCATCGACAGCTTGTCCGCGGTGAACAGCGGATCATAGGCGATTTCGAGATCCAGCAGCCAATTGTCCTTGTCGGCCGGCTTCTTGCCTTTCAGATACACCAGAAACTTAGTATCTGGCTCAGCGAGCAGGATTCGGTGCTTCAGAGCGAATGGATTACGCTCCAAACGAGCCAGTACGACATCGCGCAGAGCTTCGTTCTCCGCTTCCGGACCGACAATGTTGGCAACCTCATCGGAAAATTCTCCGGCTTCATCATGCCAGAACACCACTCGACCTTCGCCGTACCGCGTATTGTCGAATTTCGCGAAACGTGCCGCCAGCAAACGACCGATCTGCGTACTGCTGCTCATTCCTCACCCTCTCCGTCAAGAATGTACCGCGTATACCTTGCCGCGCCAATTCGCCGCAGCACACCTAATTCAACCAGCTCGGACAATACCTTCCTAGCTCTGCGTGCCTGTGTGTTCAACAGGTTCTCCACATCCGGCGACGTGACTTGGCCATGTTCACGCACATATTGATACACAATGCGCTGAGTCTCGGTCAACATATCAACATCCGGCACTATTCCGGCACTATTCCGGCACACATCCGGCACTATTCCGGCACTATCCGGCACATTTTCGACAGCGTTCAACACTCGTTCTGCGCCATCAGGTTTCGATTCCGTCTGTTCACGATAAATATTGATACGCAGATCGGTGTCGCCACCAAGAAATTCCGGTTCGTGCAACCCAGCTTCACGAACTTCTTCGATGATGCGGGGAATGCCGCTACCCCAGTGTTCGATCAACCCCATATAGGCGAACGCCGAAGCCAATGCCTCATTGCGGATCTTCGAATAGCCTTCCTTCATCCGTTCCAGAGTCTGTCCCATGGGCAGACGACCTGGCGAAGTGATTTCCAAACGATTATCGTAAATGGCGATCTGGATGCTGGACCGGTCGATATAACTGCGATGTACCACCGCATTGACAATGAGCTCACGGATGGCATCTGGCGGAATCTCATACACATCCTGACGGTACACACCAGCAAATCGCGCCCCCATATGAATATTACGAAGCACATACTGGTACGCCTGCTCGATCAGCTCCCACGGAGCTCCCTTGAACTCACGGCGGTCCACAAACACCGCCTTGGTATCTCCTTTGAACACGCCGCACTGGATAATGGAGCGAACGGGACCATTGCTGCCAGTCAGAATGGCATAGGCGTTTGTTGGTTTGAGCTCACCGTCGCGTTCGACCAGTACACCCCACGACAGCAGTTGTTTGGCAGTCAGCTGCTTGACTGTTTCACCGCCCTGCTTCGCATTGGCTCTGGAAATCGCCGTCATCGTTTTGCATAGCTCGGCGATGTCACTATCGCTCGCCGTCAATTCCAGACATATGGTCTGGTCGAAGCTCCGGTTGCTGCCTTCGAATAGCAGCTCTTTGATAGTCGCATCATCGGCCTGTCGCGTGGTGCCGGCGACCCGGACGAACGTGCCCTGCTCCCTCCCCAGCGACTTGATGAAGTAAGGGCGTTGGGCACCCGGTAGTATTTCGGCGACGATCACCGTCTTGCCACCAATATCCCGCATGGAGATATCCGGAATGATCAATGGTTCGCAACTATCCGCAATGGCGTTGGAGATGGCGTCCATGATGGTGAACACCTGATCGTCCGGAACGCCGACCACGCGCAGCGTCTGGTCCTCGATACCGAATACGATGCGGCCACCGTCACCATTGGCGAATGCCACTGCGGTCTTCGTATACTTGATACTCCGATCCGGTAACGTGACCTTGTACTCGACGTTCTTGGATTCGCCAGCAAAACGCATGGTGTTCGACATATCACTCTCCCAGCGGGTTGGTGGGCCAGGTCCAGGATTGGACGGTTTTGCGTTTCTTTTCGATGGCGGGGATGGTGCGGAGGGCTTTGCCTAGGCGGAGGTAGTTGACAAGGACGCCGTCATCGAGATCGATGGGGAGGTTGCGGGTGGCGAGCGGGTAGAGAATGTCTCGCTCGTAGTCGACGCATTCCCGGATGGCGACTTGCAGCTTTTCGCCCTTGCGAACCTCGCTGGCCTTGGAGGATTCCAGCAGTCGTTCGGACTGGGCACGCAGTTTGGCGGCGAAGTCACGAAGGTACACCAGCACGTTGTTCGTGGTGGCGGGCGTGTAGCGGTGCAGATAGATCAGCGCTTTGAACGCGCCCTTCTTGTCGGTACGGCTGGAGTACATCCAGTAGATCGGACGGTTCTTGTACATCTTGACATGGTCGTCGTAGAAGTCGTTGACGAAGTACTTGCGCAGCGACTTGCCTAGTACCTGTTCGATGTAAGCAATGTTCTCCTCAAGATATCGCTCTCCGAGAGCCACACCAAGGAACTGCCGGAAGCGGGCGGCGAGATCGTCCTCGAACCATTCATCCTCAGTGACGGGGATGACGTTATCCGAATCAGGCTCAAACGTGGGGTTCGGGATCTGCTCTCGATAGTCGTCGAGAGTCTCACCTTGGGAAGCAAGAATCAGACCGGGCTTGTCAAGCGAATAGCGTCCGAACATGCACCCGACCGCATAGGAGATGATCTCCTTGACCAGATCACGGGCCATGAGCTCATCCCGTTCGACGGGCGTGTTCTTCGGATACGCGAACGCCGGATTGCGCTTCAACGAGACGCGCTCGATCGGCACATTGCACGGCACCTCATCACGCACACCGTAAGCGTCCGCCACCAACTCATTGTTCTTGATCTCGCGCTCGCGTTGCTCTTCGGCAATCTGCTTGCAATGGTTGATGTAGGAGGGAATGGCATCGGAGAGCGCGGTGCCTCCGGCATACTTCAATACCTCCAAGTTCGTGAAATCCCACGAAGTTTCGTAAGAGTCCCAGTCTGTGGTAGCTGAACCTACAAGAGATGATTCAGCTTCAAGCCAAGGAGTGTCTGCATCAAAAGAGATTGGAAGGGAACGAAGTTGGCCAACTTCAAAATTTAGCGTAGGAGACAATGCTTGGATAATCTCCACGGCTGTAGATGAATTCAAAAAGCAATGTGCAAAAGGCAGAGACGCGCAATCGGTAATCCCAACTGCAGCATCACTAAAGGCAAATCCTCCTTGATGAGAACGGAAGGATACTTGTCCCGACGAAATCTTTGAGCATGCAATCGAACGCTTAAAGGTTATATCGCGATTACGCGGAGTCGATCCCTTGAATTCAAAAATAACGCTGCCATTCCTGGACCAATCGATGACATATTCGTTATTCCCATACCATTTATGGAATTCTCCACCTTTATCGCAAGGCACCCAACGACCGAATTGCTTTTCCTCAAGCTTTGTGCGTTCAAGATCAATAGATGACCGAGAGCTTTCCCACCAGACCCTCAAGAACCTTGCATTGTCTCCAGTGGTGAAGCCCTTAGCGACATCTGCAATGTCGCTCAGGGCTTCACCACTGACGCCCTTAGCGATTTTTCTATTAAATACCCTTAGTAGCGATTTAGGCAACCAGTACACGATCGGCGAACCGGGAATCCGGGCGAAATCATGCTGATTGACGGTGAACGAGTTGTAGCTCTTATCCAAGAAGAGCTGACGAATCGTCTCGACAGATCGCACATCGACATGCTTCTCAAACAATCGCCGGTAATGTCCAAAACGACCGTCGCTGGACGAATTATGCATCACAAATGCAACGCTACCGAAATCTGACCCGAAAATGCCACGTCCAAGGTCAATGAAGGAATCAATATGCGCGGTTGAGAGCAACCACTTTCTCAATTCCTCGAACGAGGATAGCGAAATCCACGAAGGCAGGTTAATCATGCCCCAATAGCCCTCAGCGACAACCATGCTCTGTGCTTTCAACATGAAGCAGGTCATCAGGTCCTTGCTACCAATCTTGTATTTCTTATTAAGCCAATTCTTAAGCAAATCGCCCATATTGCCGGTCCCCATGTACGGCGGGTTGGCGATGACTGCGGCGTATTTTCGCGCGAGGTAGGTGGTTTGGGTGAGGACGGTGTGGGCGCGGTCGGTCAGGGTGCCGGAGAAGAGGGTGGGCTCCCCCCCGGTCGGCTCCGCTGACAGCCTCCTCGTCGGAGGGAGCCGAAGATCAGTGGCAGTTTCGCCGTCTCTCCCCCACCCGGCTCCGCCGGGAGCCCCCTCATCAGAGGGAGCCGAGGCAGTAGTGGCCCAATCGGCAAGTTCGGTATCCGGCTGGATGAGCGAACCATAGACGTCGGCGTTCTGGTACGTGTTCCATGAGTCGGAGTCAAGGATCACGTCGTAGAGCTCGTTGAGTTCGGAAACCTCCTCTTCGGTGAAATACTCCGGTTGAATGCACTGGATGTTCGGCTGCACCTGACGGCCTTTGCGGAAGAACCGATGATATTTGCCTCGGGCCTTCATGGTCAGCGCGAAGGCGGCGAGGTTGGCGGCGCGCTCATCGATCTCCATGCCGAAGAGATTGTGCTTCAGGATCAGTCCGGGAATCTCGTTGGCGGAGTATCCGGCCTCGTCGTAGATGCTGTACAGCAGGTCGAAGGCGTAAGTGAGCATGTGGCCGGAGCCGCAGGCGGGGTCGCAGACGGTGAGTTCCTCCGGCGACGCGATCGTGAGTACGCTCCCTTGTTGTTGTTCTTCCTCCGACGACTCAATGTAGTACTCCCAGGATTCATGCAACCGGGATTCGGGATGGTTCTGGGTCCACAGGCGGCCGACGGTGTTCTGCACAAGGTATTTCACAATCCAGTCGGGAGTGAAAAGCTGGGTGGCTGCGGGAATCTCGTCGGCACCGGCCTTCTTCGACTTCCTGAAGCCAGCCATCACCTCGTCCTTGCGTTCGGCGATGTAGAACTGGTAGAGCCAGCCGATGATCTCCACGTTGCCTTCGCCCTGCCCCCCCACGCAGTCTTCCACACTCATGGCGCCAACGGCCTTACGCAGCACGGAATCCGTGGCAAGCAGATCAGCGGGCATCAGTATCTCGTCGGCGTCTCCAACATCATCGAACATGAACGGTAGGAACCGATGCCAATAGTCGCAATAGGCTCGCAGCAGCAGACCGTACGCGTCTCCCTGCGGATCATCACTGGGCTTATTGCCGTCCAAAAGAGCCTGAATGGTGGGCAAAATCCTGGCTTTGGCGCCAACGTACGCGTCGAATACGTTCGCGTCGAATTCACCGCGGCGTGCCGCCGATAGCACTGCGGGCAGCGCATTGGGATTATCCGGCTCGTCACCCGACACCACATGCACGCTCGTGAACTCGTTCGCGTCCATGTACCGCAGGGCGATGATCCGGTTGAACCAGCGATAAGCGTGACGTTCCACAGTCTTCGCCTTGCCATGCTCACCGCCGCCGTTCCGGCTGATCTCATCGAGCAGATTCTGATACGCACGCGGATTGTCGGACTGCGCGGCGGAATTCTGTTCCAGCGCCGCATCCAGCTTCGCACGCACCGCCTTCATCAGCTCCACGCGCGCTCCAGCCGCAAACGCCTGCAACTTGCTCGTGTTCATCGCTCCGCTCCCCTCGTCAAGCCCTCATCATCGCGAACTGATGTCCGGCCCACAGACTGCACATTCAAAGCACTATCATACCGGCGAATCACCAATACAGCCTGGCATCACACTGCCTAGCATCATCTATGTTGCCGCTCTCGTCGGTGTCGAAACACGGCATGGAGACCCCAGCAGAACTTGAGTAGGCGCTGACGGACAATCAATCCAAGACGTATAGCTACTGTCATTCATGTGAATTGAACATGTAGCACGAAAATCGCATTACAGCAGAATGCGTTTTCCTTCCCGAATGGCGGCGATCAGCTCACGTCGGTATGCGTCAAGGAACTCATCCACGTCGCCTTCGGTGGCCAGCATGGACTTGGTCTTGGGTGGCGTCACACGAACGTTGCGGTTGATCGGCTGAGATTCTGCCTCGAACGGGGTCGCCACGTGCTTCGGTTCCGTGCTGCTGCCAAAATCATCAGCGGAGTCAGAGGAACCGTTGTCGTCGGCGTTCTCGCCCGGCTGAGGTTCCGCCTGACGTTGTGCCGCATCCAGCCGGTTGACCAAAGACAGGTACAGGTCCCCTTTAACGGTATCGGCGGTCTGGCGAATATCGGCGATGTACTTTGCCTCATTGATCTTGGCGGCCGCGCTATCCAGAGTATGCAAGGAGCTCTGCCGTGCGTCCTCACGGGCGTTGAGATACGAGTCAATACCGATGATGTTCTCGCGCACGGTCTGCACCGCCGCGAGCGCTTGTGCTCTCTCTTCGGCTATCCACGCGTCAAGATGCTTCTTCAGTTCAGCCAGTCGCGTACTGAACAGGTTAACCTTGTTGCCGCGGAACAGCAGCGGATCATCAGTGATGGCACGGACCTCATCACGTTCCCGTTGAAGGCTCTCGGAAGCAAGCGTGAAGTTCGAATCATTGCCATTGATCCACTTCAGACCAGAGTCCAGCACGTTCCGCTGAACACCGTGCAGCAGCTGGCGGATGGGATCGATGAAGTCCTCCTTGTCATCCAGCAGCTGTTCCGTGTTGTTGTCCTCCTCCTCATTCGGGAAGGATTCCAGCATCCATGCTTCAGGCATGGAAGCCACGGTCTTGAGTCGTTTCAACGGTTCCTCAAGTTGGGAAACGAATCTGAACTGACTGCTGTTCCTCTTGAGATCCTCGATCCTGCCGATTTCCGTAAGCAATTTGTTCTTGATATCTGTTGCCATGTCCTCGGCATCTCCAGGGAGATCAGTCGCCGTCAGATTGAGATATTCGTTGGCGAAGTCACGCAGCCGCTTGATGTTCGCGGGGTTATATGACTTGGGGATCTCCACGCGCATGGCTTCGGTCTTCTTCGTATTAGTCAGATTCTTGACCACATCGGTGCGTGGCACCCGCTTGCCGTCGATCAGCAGGTGAATCCGCTCACCGCCGTAGAGATGGCACAGGCAGGCGAGCGTATTGCCCAGAGACCAGCCATAGGGCACATCCTCATAATGCTGAATGATGCTGCGGACTGTTGGGGTGAGGCTCTTTCGGATCTCTCCCGAAATGTAATCGAACACATCCTGAGCGGGAAGGTCCAGACGATCCTTTATCGAATCGTTTCCGTCGAATCTTAAAACCGCGTCACTGGAACCAGACGGTACGGCATTGGCCAGCACACCCGGCAGATCACGTTCGGTATAGGCCAAGCCGGATACCATACCGAAATTGGTGTAGAGACGACCGATGAGCGTCTGCAGTGCTTCCGTCACAATGAGAGCCGCATCATCCTTCGCCTTGACTTCCAAAACCGCGCCGTTGTAGGCAAGCGTGGCTGACTTCAACGCTCCGGCCATGGTGAGGTTGAGACCGGCACGCATGGCGCTCAGACTATTGCGCTTATCGTCGATGATGCGTTTGCGTGGCCCCTGTTCACTGGAATGAAGCCGAACATACTTCTCGGTACGCTCGTACATGCTCAGATCTCGCATCAGGGTAGGATCGTCGTTGCGCATGATCACCCGCAACTCACCACGCATTCCCGCCGAGTGAAGGACCTTGCTCCCGAAATCCATATCGTTCATCGGCGTAATGACGTGCACCATGATGGGGTACGTCTTGCCTTGTGCGATGCCGTCGATGGATAAGCCATAACGGAACGTCGCAGTCTGCTTGCCCTGCCCATACTTCACATGCAAAGGCATACCAAGGATATCCTGACTGATGATCTGGTTCTCCAGAGCGCGGATCTTGCCGTCGTCAATGTCGAGATTCTTGATCTCGCTTTCGACAGCCTGCTCATCGTTGGTCAGATACTCGTACTCATCGCCGGTGCGATGCACATAGTTCTTCTGCTCCAGATCGTCCAGAGTCTGCAGGATCTTTCCTTCCAACTCGGGAAGATCGGCGTCGAACCGATCGAGGATGAGAATGCGCAGGTTGCGCACGTTGGCTTTGAATCCTTTGACATGTTTGACCAGCAGCAACGCTTTGAGCAGCGCTATGGTCAAAGCTCCGTTCTCGGTGTCGGTGTCGAATTCTCGCTCGGCCTCATTGATCCGATGGTTTGCGGAGCTTCGAATGGTACCGGCAATACCGTCGTACAGTGCAGCGAACGGGACAAGACCGCCGACCGGCCTGTTCTTCTGCTCTACGAGTGCGATGCTGATGGTGGACAACAGCGAGCGCTCGCCGACCGAACGGTGTTGGCCTTCGAAGAAGTCGGCAGCACTCATGCCGCGCATCGCATCCTGGAACAGGGCGAACTGATAGTTGATGAACGGGTATGTGGCGGTGAAGTCGTCTTCCGTGCCGAACTTGAGATTCTTGAACTGGCGCACGCCGCCTTCACCTTGGAAGGAGAACAGGGCGTCCAGTTCATCGCGATGCTTTCGCCACAATTCTTCAGATACCGCTTCACCTTGTTCGTTTTTGGTGAGCAGTCGTTTCTGGATCACTTCGATGGCATCGGCGCTGGACAGTTTCAGATCGATGGCGAAGCGGCCTTTGATCTTGGTGAAATCCAGTCCCTGACTGACGGTGCGATCGCCGATGACGGCGTCGATGTCTTCCTGCGAGGTGACGATCACCCATACTCTGCCATTGGTACGGGAGAAAAGCTCTTCGGTCACGGTTTGCAGGTTGAGCATCAGATCGGCTCTAGAGCCAATGAACTGTCCGACTTCGTCCACAAGGAATACGATTCGATAATTGTCAGGCTGGTGCTGAAGCCAATCGTTCACATCGTCGGCGAAATCGGCGATGGTCGGGTTGTACTGCTTCTGGTAGTCCTTGAGGATATCCTTGACTTCGTCGCCGGTTGCGGCGGCGAACGCCTTATCGATTTTGGGACCGGAGAATGCCGCCTGAGTGCGGCCCTTGGACCAAGGTTTTCCTGCGATCTGCTCGAACTGGCGCGTGAATTCATCAAGGCAGCCGTTGCTGTCCAGATCACGTTCCAGTTTGGCGACGTATTTGTTTGCTCCGTAGTAGCCGCGGGCCTCGTCGAACACGCGGATAAAGGCATCCATGAGTACCGTCTTGCTGCCTTTTTGCCCTTTGCTGTCGATGTTGAACAGCAGTGAGGTGGCTGGGATACGCAGGTTCGCATCCAGCAGACCTTCAAGCGTGTGGTTCTCCGCATCTCGCGCCTTGGCTTTCATGGTCTCGATGACCTGTGTACGGCTTATCGGTTCCGTCTCCCCCGTGCGGAACCCGGCAGGTACATCGCCAAGAATGTGGGAGAGGATCTTCAGCAGGTGGGATTTACCGGAGCCGAAGAAGCCGGAGATCCATACGCCGTTCGTGTACTTGGCGGATGGATCGTTGTATACGTCAAGGAATCGTTCGAGATTGGCCTGGATCTCATTGGTCAGCACATACTCGCGAACCTCATCCTCGAGGTTGCTGTCATCGCTGGCCTTGATAACGCCGTCAATCTTGTCTTCGATGTTCTTTTTGAAGATATCCTTGAACTGTAGTTCAGTGCTCATCGGTCGATTCCTCCTCTAACAGGTTCATCTTCGTGGATGTTCGGGGACCGTGTCAAACGCCGTACCAATGCGATGCAGCCTCATGCGGCTTCGTCGGCGGGTACGTCCATGTCATTGAGGCTGAAGGCGCGATAATAGTTGTCGGCTTCAAGCCGGTTGAACAAACGCATCACCGACACGGTTGTTGCCGTTTTCTCATATGTGCCGGGGAAGAACAGTACTACTGGCATGTGCGAAGGGATGACATCCTGCACACAATTCAGCAACGCATGTGTGCGGATGTATGGGTACACCTGACCGACACCGGTCAGGAACACCAGATTGGCGGATCGTTCGGATACCGCTTTCTGGCATTCCGTGCGGATCGCATCCTTCAAATCATCGTTATCAGGGCCAAGCATGCTGGCCAGTGCCTGGTAGAAGTCGTCTTCCTGCAATTGAGGCCAAGAAGTGTTGTCGCTGTCGTCATCGCCGTCATCGCCATGCATTTCAGGTTCCTGCTCGATGGCGGACTCAAACACGTCGTCATCCTTCATGATGCGAATGGCCAATTCATATAGGTTAATGACAAGCACGGTAGGCGCGGAGTCGTTCTCATCCACAGGGTCCATTCCCTGCAAACGGGTTACGAGCCTTGGAATACGCCACTCGACCTCCAGCTCGCGTTCGGGAGGGTAGGCATAGATGTAGTTCGCCGGTTCTCCGCCCGTGTCCTCGCCATTACGGAAACGCTTGGCTCGCATTTTCAGGAACAGATCATCGAATTCTTTCTCGATGTCACGGGACCGCGGGCTGGTCTCACCATTGGGATGCGCCATTCCTTGCGTCTCCTCCTTTGTCTAGCCACGTCTAGCCATTGTATGTTGCCATCATTACCGCATGGGGAAAAACTGGAACGATTCCGGCCGCTCTTCAAGAATATCGGTCACTGTCTTACTGAGTAGGGAAGGCAGCAGCGTGTTATCGCTCTTTCCCACCAATCCTGCTTCATCCAAGGCCTTGAACAGGTTGGATCGCAGTTTGCACGCAGTGGCATTGCTGAGCTCTTCCAGTTCCGGATGCCACATGCTTTTGGACAAGATGAATCGGTCATAATCCTCACGGGTCACCGTCATGTTCCCCAAAAGGTAATGGTCACGCAGTACCTCGTTGGCGAACTCCCCCACCACCGCGTAATAGCGGCACATTGCCACCCACATCAATGCCTGAAGATCAGTCACAGGGGTATCGTCGTCGGAGAGATGCCGAATCTCCGTTCCGGTCAGCGTGCTCAGACGTTTCACCATCTCTCTGACGATACGAGTATTCGCCGATTCGGTGCGAATGGAAAGCACGTTCCCGTCAATGGCCTGTTTACGGATGCCTGCTACACGTTCCCCCAGCTCATTGTTGGCTGCCGCTTCTCCGGACATGGAACTTGCAATAGGTGATGCAAGCCGGTCTTCGTTCCCGACAAACAGCGCGGCGATGATCCTTCCCTGCGGGGCGAGCAGTCCTCCAACCGTAAAAGACAACCGATAGCGGTCATTCTGCGGATTTTCCGCACCATATGAACCAGCCATCAGCACTCCTCGTTAACACCCAACATAAGAACATTTAAGAATACGCGGAGGCCGGAATATTCGGACACCTTCGACTGGCGGAGGCGTCAAACACATATTCCGGCCTCTTGGGGGAAATCACATGCTAGCAAAACCGCGATAGTGGGACGTCTTCCGACGTACCCCTACCCACTGCTACTCAGTGACGACCTCCGCGGTCTTGTCGGCGGTGGAGCCGACGCCCCAGTAGTCCATGATCTTCTGGAAGGTGCCGTCGTCCATGAGCTTCTGCAAAGCCTTCTGCATGGCCTCACGGGTCTGGGCGTCGCCCTTCTTCACGGCGGCACCGACCTTGACGGTGTCACGCACGGGCTCAAGCTGTTCGAGAGCACCATCGGACTTCTTGATGGCGTATCCGGTCGCGTCGGTGCCGGTGTAGAAGGATTCGGCCTTGCCGGTCATCACCGAGGTGGTCACGTCGGTCTGCTGCTTGAACGACAGAACATCAACCGCATCCTTGCCATCGGCCTTGCACTGATCGGACGATGCGTTGACTTCCGTTTCCTGAGTGCTGCCGGTTTGCACGGCGATCTTCCTGCCGCACAGATTATTGGGATCAATGTTCTGCGGGTTGCCCTTCTTCACCACGAACGCGGTGCCGACGGTCTGATAGGTCACGAAATCCACGGACTTGACGCGGTCGGGACTGGGAATGAACGATGAAATGCCGACATCGTATTTGGAGCCGATGGAGGGGATGATGGAGTCGAACACGGCCGTGGTCGGCTCTGTCTCCAATCCGAAGATGTTGCCCAACGCCTTGGCCATATCGACTTCATAGCCGATCGGCGTCTTGCCGTCGGTGCTGATGAATTCGGCGGGAGCATACGAGGTGTCCATACCGACGACGAACTTGCCGTCACTGGTCACCGATTCGGGAAGCAACGCGGCGATGGCGTCATCCTTCCTCACCGTACTGACGTCGTAGCCGTCGGTGGGGTTGCCGCTGAGGCTGTGATCCCCGCTATCGCTCGCAGTGGAGTCGGTCGCATCGGAAGTACCGCAGGCCGAAAACGACAATGTAGTAGCGAGCACCACGACGGCCGCCGCGACTCGGGTAATGGATTTCATGGACATGATCTTCCCTCTTTTCGCCCGTGGGGTCTTCCACTTTGCGCCTTCCAGACAACAGCGATGACAACAACATGCTGTCGCGGAGGATTTCCCATGCCCGATGGTATCCAGTTTGGCTGGGACTATGCTTCCCCATCCAAATATTGGTCAAGACGTACCAGTCCCAGCGCGTACATAAGGAACGCCGCCCTGAGGTTGCGGATGGATACCCATTCGTCGACACCGTGCGCGGCACCGGTTCCCGGCGCAATGCATGCCGGCGGCTCGAACACCAATCCTTCGGCTGCCGGCACGCTGTCGGCGTGGAATTCAGGACCGAAGTTCAATGCGCGCGGAACGAAACGGGCATGGGTACCACCGCCCATGGCAACCGGCTTCGCACGTTCGGCGGTGCCGGTCACATCGTTATAGGTGTCGGTCAACAGCCGCACCCGAGGGTCGTCGGCGGAAACATAATACGGGTCATCGTTCACCACAGCGACAAGTCGACCGCCGATCATCGCCGCTCTGGCACTGATGGCATTGAGAATCTCTTCCTTCGTCTGGCCGACCGCATAGCGAATGTCAAGATGCATCACGATGGCGTTGCCGTCGTGATCCGATGTATCGTCGTCCGTCGTATCGCCATTCGATGCCGAGACGATCTCGTTGTTGGCAATGGACTGGGGATCGAATTCACGCTCAGGCATGATGATGCCGACGTTAACGGTGGTCGGGCCGCTTTCCTCATTGTCATGATCAATGCCAAGCGCGGCACCATATGGGTCCGCTGCCCACCGGGCAATGTTCGCCGCCGCCGTGGCGTCGCGCCCGGAAAGCAGTCCGGCGTCATCGAGGCGTGAGGCGAGATGCGCGATGGCGTTGATGGTGCCGTCTGGCTTGGATGCATGACCGGAGATGCCATGTGCCTCGACGGTGACGCCCGACGACGTTCCGCGAACATGAATACGCCGGTGCGCATCCCCTCCGTCCCCGGTGTCGACACCGTCACTGTTCGCAGCTGCGAGCGCCTGTCGCGCGTCATCGATGTCGATGCCATGCAACTCCACGGATGCGACCGCAGGAATGGTGTTGGTCGAGGATCCGGAGTGCCAGTCCGCAAGCTGTTCACCTACCGGGATGGCGATGTCGATGTCAAGCAGTCCTTTTTGTATGTGGTTGACGGGGAACGGGCCGTCGGTGACGATGGACTGATATGGCGCTCCAACGTTACGCACGAACCATTTGATGTCGTTCAATGCCGGCTCCTCGGAACCACCGAACAGCATACGGACCCGATGGTGGAACCGCTGACCCTGTTCTGCGAAGAACCTCAGGAGCCAATAGTTGATCATGGCGACGCCTTTGTTGTCAAGCGCGCCGCGGGCGATGATGATGTCGCCGTCGTTTTCGATGCGCGGCTCAAACGGGTCATGCGTCCACCCCGGTCCTGCGGGCACGACATCGAGATGGCTGATGAAGGCGATGTCGTTCATGGTCTGTTCGTCCGAAGCGGTCTGCGGGTATGCGACTTCGATGACGTGCCCATCGTAGTCATGCGTTGGAAATCCGTCGTGTCTGGCCTTGTCGATCATGTGGTCGAAGACGCGGCGCACTTCATGACCGTATGGTTCGTCCGGTTTTGGTGATGGATCGGATTCGTCGGAAACCGACGGGTAGCGCAACAGTTCGCAGAGCTCTTCCACGAAGCGATCACGATTGGCATCGAACCAGTGCGACGCCTCGGCGATGAGTTGGCGTTCGGTTGCAGAAAGTGACATCTGGCGTCCTTTACCTATACGTGACAAATCAGGCCCCGCCACGCGATAACGCGGACGGGGCCTGCCGAAAAACGGTCAGCCGTTGACGATGTGTGCCACGGCCTCGAGGGCGAGCTTGTATCCGAAGAAGCCCATGCCGGTGATGGTTCCGGTGGCGACTGGGCTGATCACGGAACGCTTGCGGAATTCGTCGCGCGCAGACGGATTGGAGATGTGCACCTCCATGAGCGGCAGACCTGCGTCGCCCACCATGTGCGCGGCATCGGAAAGCGCATACGAGTAGTGGGTGAACGCGGCGGGGTTCATCACCACCGGGGTCTTCTCGTCGGCGGCCTGATGCATCCAGTGGACCATCTCCGCCTCGTCGTCGGTCTGACGCACTTCCACGTCAAGTCCGAGTTCCTCACCCCATTCGGTGCACAGACGCCGAAGTTCCTCAAGATCCTGTCGCCCGTACACATCCGGCTGGCGCACACCAAGACGGCCGAGATTCGGCCCGTTGACAACGATGACCTTGGTCATGATGTCTCTCCTTTGCTTTGTATCTGCTTACTGCTGAATGCGGCGGAACGCCTCTTCCACGGCGTCGGCCGGCGGATTGTCGAGGTGAACGACATGACCGGGGCGGTCGAGTACCACGAAGCGCAGCATGTTGCCACGGGCCTTCTTGTCACGATGCATCAGCGCCAGCACGTCTTCGAATTCACCGCCGTTCCACGAGATCGGCAGACCGAGCGATGACAACAGGGAGCGATGGTAGTCCACCAGATCCTGATCGATGTAGCCGAGCAGGTGGGCCAATTCGGCAGCGTACACCATGCCGACGGCCACGGCGTTGCCGTGACGCCAGCGGAAGTGCTCGAGCTTCTCGATCGCGTGCCCCATGGTGTGCCCATAGTTGAGGAACTCTCGCAGGCCCTTCTCCTTGAGGTCGGAGGAGACATGGTATGCCTTCACCCTCACCGTGCGTTCGATGAGTTCGGCGATCACATGCTCGAGATCGTCGGATATGTTCTCCGGATCGAAGGCACGCAGGGCGTCGGCGTTCTCTTCGAGGATGCGCAGGATCTCGGTGTCCATGATGAAGCCGGGCTTGGCGACCTCGCCAAGCCCTTCGACGAAGATGTCGTTCGGCAAGGTGGCGAGCGTGGTCAGATCGGCAAGCACACCGGCCGGCGTGTAGAACGATCCGACCAGATTCTTGCCGGCATCGGTGTTGATGCCGGTTTTGCCACCGGTGGAGGCGTCCACCATGGCCAGCAGCGACGTCGGGCAATTCACGTAGCGGATGCCGCGCATCCAGGTGGCGGCGACGAAACCGGCCAGATCGGTGGCTGCGCCTCCGCCGAGCCCCACCACGGCGTCGGATCGGGTGAATCCTTCTTCGCCCAGACGCTTCCAGATGCCGTTGGCCACTTCGATGGTCTTGCCGGCCTCGGCATCGGGAATGGTGATGTCGGACACTTCGTATCCGGCGCGGCGCAGCAGCGTACGCGCGCGGTCGGAATGACGTTGAACGGGGGTGGTGTGGATCAGCGCGATCCGCACCGGCTTGTCGCCCAGCACCTCGGCGAGATGACCTGCCACGTGTGCGCCGATGCGCACATCGTACGGATCAGCACCCGTGACATGCACTACGCGTTCGTTTGCTGAATCCGCAATGTTCTGTGCAGCCTGCATGGGAGTCTTTCCTTTCGTGTGCACGATGCAATTCGTCAGCCGTTCGAATACGGGGCGACGCTGGGAATACAGCCGGCGCCACTTCTTCGCAGCACCGTCGGCAAGCAACGGGCGGTTCCCGGAACGGGACGCGCGGGCGATGGCTTCGTTCGGGTCCGCATCAAGATAGGCGACGGTGCCGCCCTGAGCGATATACGATTCGAGGGCGTCATAGACGCGGTCGGTCATCGGAGCGCCACCGCCAAGCGACAGCACGCCATCGAAATCGTGGAGGTAATCGAGGATCACCTCCGCTTCGATCCGGCGGAACTCCTGTTCACCGCGCGTCTCGAAGATCTGCGGGATCTTGACGCCTTCCTGGGCTTCGATCTCCACATCGGAGTCTATGAATTCCACATCAAGCAGATCGGCCACATCCTGCCCGATGCGGGTCTTGCCCGCACCCGGCATGCCGATAAGCACGGCCTTGGGGATCAATGTCATAACAGCGGACTCCCCTAGCGCATGTGCTCGGGCCAGGATGCCAGATATGCTTCGGCGTTGCGGCGAATCTCCGACACCGAATCACCGCCGAACTTCTCCAGCACGAAGCGGGCGAGCGTCAGACGAACCATGGCTTCGGCCACCACGGATGCCGCGGGAACCGCCGTGGTGTCAGAACGCTGGTTGATGGCCTGTGCGGCCTCACCCGTCAGCACGTCCACCGTACGCAACGCGCGCGGAATCGACGGAATGGGCTTCATGGCCGCGCGCACGCGAATCGGCTGACCGTTCGACATGCCACCCTCGATGCCGCCGGCCCTGTTGGACAGTCGAGTGATACGGCCATGCTCATCGGTCACGATCTCATCATGGGCCTGGGAGCCGGGACGGACGGCCTCGAGGAAGCCATCGCCGATCTCCACGCCCTTGATCGCCTGAATGCCCATGACGGCACCGGCGAGCGCGGCATCGAGACGACGATCGGATTCCACGTAGGTTCCCAGTCCGGCGGGTACGCCGTATGCCAGTACCTCGATCACGCCACCGACAGTGTCGCCGCTCTTCTTGATCTCATCGATGCGGGCCTTCATGCGGGCCTCGCCGTCCTTGTCGAGGGTACGGACCGGGGAAGCGTCGAGCGCAGCCACATCATCGGGGGTGGGCAGCGGCGCGTTCTCGTCAACGCCGGCCCCTCCGATGGAGATGACATGGGAGACGGTGCGAATGCCGAGCGTCTGCTCAAGGAACTTCGCGGCGACCGCGCCGAGAGCCACTCGGGACGCCGTCTCGCGAGCGCTGGAGCGTTCCAGCACGGGGCGGGCGTCGTCGAAACCGTACTTGCGCATACCGGTGAGATCAGCATGCCCCGGACGGGGACGGCTCAGCGGAGCATTGCGTCCTTCACGCGGAATGTCATGATCAAGCGGATCGGCGCTCATGACCTCGGTCCACTTGGGCCATTCGGTGTTGGCGATCTCGATGGCGATCGGCGAGCCGAGCGTGGAGCCGTGGCGCACGCCGGTGAGCATACGGACCTTGTCCTCTTCGAACTTCATACGGGCTCCACGACCGTATCCCAGACGTCGGCGGGCCAACGCGTCCTTGATGTCCTGGGATGTGACGGCCACGCCGGACGGCAATCCCTCGATCATGGCCACCAACGCCTCGCCATGTGATTCCCCAGCCGTCTGCCAGCGCAACATCTCCCGCTCCTTTGTCCACGTGTATTTCCAACCGAACGTTTGTCGTTCAGCCTCGGTATATCTTACGAGTAATGACGTACCTTTTCATTCCTACAGCAGTGGCCGGATTTGTGGTGACGTGTACCGATATACGGACACGCCGGGTGCCGCGTGCTGTGATCGTGGGAGGTTCGGCGGCGCAGCTGCTCTGTCTGGTCGTCTGGTGCGTGCTTTACGGACAGTGGCCGTCGCTGGCCATGAGCGTCGTGCTGGGACTGGGTTCCGCATTGGTTCAGTTGGGTCTGGCGATGGTTCGTCCCGGCACGCTGGGGTTCGGTGATGTGACCTGCACGCTGATGATGGGGTTTGCCGTCGGCTGGTTCGGTCTGACGGCGGTGCTGTTGTGGTGGATGCTTATGGGACTGATTGGTCTGATCATGCTGGGCCTATGCAAAGGCCGGGGCGGGGATTCGATTCCCTTCGCCCCGGCCATTGTCCTGGCAGCCGTGATCGTGGTCCTGCTGAGTCTGTTCTGAGGATCACGATTCGGCTAGTTATTAGCCTCCCAGTCTTCGTATTCCTTGGAGAATTGCTGGAACTCGTTCTCGTCGGCGGTGAACTTCGTTTCGCCGGTGTCGAGGTTGACCGTCACGAAGTACAGCCAATCGCCGTCCTCGGGATGCATCGCCGCCCTGATGGCGTTGTCGCCGGGCTGGTTGATGGGTGTCGGCGGCAGCCCCTTCTGCACACGGGAGTTATAGGGGTTGCTGGTGTCGGACAGCATCGTCTTGGTCAGGGCGCGGGGTTCGACGTTGTTGCCATAGGCGATCACCGAATCCATACCGAGGGGCATGTCCTTGGCAAGTCGGTTCTCCACGACGCGGGTGACCTTGCCGTAGTAGTCGGACTTGTTGACTTCGCCTTCGGCGATGGACGCGATCTTGAGGATGCGTTCACGATCGTCGCCGGTGGGTACGCCAAGACTGTCGAGCTTGGCGATGCGCTTGTCGACCATCGTCTTCATGATGTCCGCGGCCGACTTCGATTCCCTGACATTGTAGTTTCCAGGTTCCAGCCATCCTTCGAAGCTGCCGCCTGCCTCCGCGGGAAGGATGCCTTCGCCCTTGCCTTCGACGATGGCTTGGAATTCCGACCGGTCGATACCGGACAGGTCCGCGGCCTGATCAAGTACCGTGCTGAGTCGCTCACCGGGATTGACCACCAGGAATCCCTTGGCGTTATTGGAATCGGTGAGGATCTTCACTACCGCGTCGGACTTCATACGGTACTGCAGTTGGAACACGCCTGGCTGCAGATGGTTTTCGAGTCCGGCATTCTTGACCGCCTGCTGGAATGCGGCACTGGATTTGACAATGCCCGCCTTCTCGAGATTGTCACCGATCTGCACACTGTTCTGACCGGTCTCCACGGTGAATTCGACATCGCCCGATCCCGGCCCCGGATAGTCTGCGGCCTCGGTACGAGTGACCTGCAGGGCGTCACGGGCGCCGCCGATCTTGGAGAAGACCAGCCATCCGCATACGAGCAGCAACAGAACGAACACCACTGCGATGATGACCTTGACCTGCCGGGCCCGCTGCTGCTTGCGCCGATACTGTTGCATCTCCTTGCGGGAACGAGGAGGTCGCGGAGGAACAGATGCGTCGGGCTCCGACTTACCGTCCTCGCCGACCCATTCGGCCTGCTCAGCGAAAAAGTCCTGCATATCGTCGTCGGCCATCAAACCTCCATAACCGCTGTTCCGGCGCGTTCTCGCGCGTTCCTGTCCAAAGCCTCCTGCAACAGCACCACGGCTGACTGCTGATCTATACTCGGCCGGTGCTCACGCGTACTCAGTCCAGCTTCACGAAGCTGACGATGCGCATCAACCGTCGTCAACCGCTCATCCAGCAATTCTACCGTGACGGCAATGCCTTCCTCCGCGATGCGCCGTTCCAACGCGCCGGCCCATCGCCGTGCCTTCTTGGCGCTTTTCCCTTCCGCGCCGTTCAATTGCAAAGGGTGCCCTACCACTACGTGGGTGATGTCCTCATCCTCGATCACATCGAGCACATCATCGAGCACATGAAAATAGTCATTTCCCCATACCTGCACATTGCCGATGGGGTGCGCAAAGGTAAGCTCCGGGTCGGACTTCGCGAGTCCGACCCGAGCATTACCGAGATCCACGCCTAACCAACATGACATGGAATGTTCCGTCCCGTTCAGTGCTGCAGCACCTGGGCCTTCAGGGACGAGAGGGCCTCGTCGATCTTGCCGGCATCCTGGCCACCGCCCTGGGCGAAGTCGGGCTTGCCGCCACCGCCACCGCCAAGGGTCTTGGATGCGGTGCGAACAAGATCGCCGGCCTTGATGCCAGCGCCGCGTGCCGCCTCATTGGTGGCCACGATGATCACGGGGTTGCCGTTCTCGCCCTCGCCGGCAAGCGCCACCACGAGCGGCTTGGATTCGCCGAAGCGACCGCGGATATCCATAACGGACTTGCGCAGGGCGTCGACGGATCCGAAGTGACCGACGTTCTTCACGGCCACGGCCACATCGTCGGCGGAATCCTTGGCGGTTTCGAGGATCTGCGGCACCTGAGCGGCGAGGTTGCTCTCGTACATGGCCGCCAGACGTCGATCGGATTCCTTGAGCTTGGCCAGCAGGGCATTGACGCGATCGGCCAGCTCGTCCGGACGGGCGTTGAGCTTGTCGGACAGCTGGGACACCAGCGCGTGCTCGCGGGCGTGGAAGTCGTAGGCTCCCTGACCAACCACGGCGTCGACACGGCGGACGCCGGTGCCGACGGAGGCCTCGGACATGATGGACACGGCACCGATCTTGCCGACATGGTCGACGTGGGTGCCGCCGCACAGTTCGCGGCTCCAGCCATCCTCGCCGATGGAGACGACGCGCACGATGTCGCCGTACTTTTCGCCGAACAGGTGCATGGCACCGAGGGCGATGGCGTCGTCGAACTTCATCTCCTGCGTGGTCACGGCGAGGTTGTCGCGCAGACGATCGTTCACACGGGCCTCAACCGCGTTCATCACGTCCTTGCTCGGCGCCTTGCCCCACTGGAAGTCGAAGCGCAGACGGTTCGGGGCATCCTCGGAGCCGCGCTGGGTAGCCTGCGGGCCGAGCTCCTCGCGCAGCGCCTTGTGCACCATGTGCGTGGCGGTGTGGGAGCGGGCGATGGCGCCACGACGATCCTGATCGATGGTGGCGGTGACCTTGGCTCCACGAACCAGCGTGCCTTCGGTCAGGCGGCACTGATGCACGGTCAGTCCCTTGATCGGGTGCTGCACGTCGTCCACTTCGAGCACGGCACCGTCGTCGGTGAGGATCTCACCCTGATCGGCGAGCTGACCGCCGGCCTCCGCGTAGAACGGGGTGCGATCGAGGATGACCTCGATGGTGGCGGGAGCGCTGACGGCCGCTACGGAGCCCTTGCCCTCCTGAATGATGCCCAGCACGTTGGAACGGCTGGAGAACTCGGTGTAGCCGAGGAATTCGAGCGGGGCCTCAAGCGTCTTCTTGAAGTCGTCGTACACGGACAGGTCCACATTGTGGCGCTTCTTGAGCGCGTCGGCGCGGGCACGGGACTTCTGCTCGTTCATGAGCTCACGGAACTTGGCCTCGTCCACCTTCACACCCTGCTCGGCCGCCATCTCGAGCGTCAGCTCGATCGGGAAACCGTAGGTGTCGTGCAGGGTGAAGGCGTCCTTGCCGGACACCACCGGATCGGAGCCTTCGGACTTGGCCTTCTTGACCGCCACGTCGAGAATGGACGTGCCGTTGTCGAGCGTACGGCGGAACGCGTCCTCCTCGGCGTATGCGGATTCGGAGACCTCATGGAACGTGGTCTCAAGTTCCGGGTAGCTGGGGGCCATGGCGTTCTTGGAGACCGGCAGCAGGTGCGGCATGACCTCCTCGGTGACACCCAGCATACGCATGGAACGCACGGTGCGGCGCAGCAGACGGCGCAGCACGTAGCCGCGACCGACGTTGCTCGGGCGCACGCCGTCGCTCATGATCATCAGTGCGGAACGCACATGATCGGCCACCACGCGGAAACGCACATCGGCATCGGCGTTCTCGCCGTACTTCAGGCCGGAGAGACGCTCGGCCTCCTCGATGACCGGGTAGACCTCGTCGGTCTCGTAGATGTTCTCCTTGCCCTGCATGAGGTAGGCAAGACGCTCGAGGCCGGCACCGGTATCGATGTTCTTGTTCTCGAGCTCGCCCACGATGTGCAGGTCGGTCTTGGACTTGACGTTGTCGACCTCGTAGTTCTCGAACACGAGGTCCCAGATCTCGATGAAGCGGGTCTCATCGGCGGCGGGGCCACCGTCCTTACCGTACTGGGGACCACGATCGACGTAGATCTCGGAGCAGGGGCCGCCGGGGCCGGGGCCGCCGGTGGTCCAGAAGTTGTCCTCCATGCCGAAGATCTGCATGTGCTCGGGGTCGAAGCCCTCGTTCTTCCAAATGGAACGGGCTTCCTCATCGTCGGTGTACGTGGTGACCCACAGCTTCTCCGGGTCGAAGCCATAGCCGCCCTCGCTCTGCGGGGTGGTCAGCAGCTCCCAGGCGAAGTGGATGGCCTCCTCCTTGAAGTAGTCGCCGAAGGAGAAGTTGCCGAGCATCTGGAAGAACGTGCCGTGACGGGTGGTCTTGCCGACCTCGTCGATATCAAGCGTACGGACGCACTTCTGGTTGCTGGCCATACGCTTGCGGGGCGGCGTCTGCTCGCCGAGCAGGTAGGGGATGAACGGCACCATGCCGGCGATAGTGAACAGCGTGGTCGGGTTCGGCGAGATCAGGGATGCCGAAGGGACGACCAGATGGTCATGCTTCGAGAAGTAATCCAGATATCGCTTGGCGATTTCCGATGTGCGCATGGACGTGCGACTCCTTTAATTAATTGGCTTGCGAGCGCGGCGATCGGCCCGCGAAAAATTACTGGTCATGACTCGCGGAGAACCATCCGCGATGATTGCATGATGGGTTATCGGATTAGCGGGCGCTGCGTTCGATGAACTCGCGGTTGAGCTGCTCCTCGCGGGCACGACGATGCTGCTGGAAGTCGTCGAACAGAGCCTGCACCGTCTGCAGGGTGATGGGAGGCTGCTCCTCGTCGGGGCCGAACACGAACTGTCTGGCCGGCTCCGGCGTGTGGGCCTTCACATAGGCCTGAGCCTTGGTCACGGCCATCACGCCGATGCCCACGCCGAGCGAAATCCAGAAGATGCGTTTGAACATTCGTCTACTCCCCCTTGGCGTCGTCCGACAGCGGCGACGGCTCGGCATGGCGACCGGATGCGCGTCGATTCAGGAAGTCCTGTGCGGTGGCCTTGAGCGCCCACACGGTGGATGCGGCCTTGATCACCGGCTTGCCGAGGAATGATCCGTACAGATCAGTGAGCGCGCCCACGTTCGAGGCGGAGCGCTGGGCGGCATCGGAGATGGTGTTGACATCCTCGAGGGAACGATTGACCTTCTGCACGGTGGTCACGCCCTCGTCAAGGGCGGGAAGCGCATGGTCTCCGGTGTCCTTGACCGTCTGGGCGATCTGGTCGAACAGCTTTCCCAAACGAATCAGCGGGTAGATCATGAAGCCCGCCAGAATGGCGAACGCGATGGCCGCGATCAGGCCGGCGATCTGACCGATATCCATTGCCGAATACCTCGTTTCCTTGACGACTTCCCGGACATTGCAGCAGTCCCGGACGCAAATACAAATCCAAAGGCTATCACCTACGGCGAACAGTGGCGTCTGAATCGCATCACCGTTCGCCGATGGAACTCACTGATTATAGGAGATGATGGTGATGCCGCCGTCGTCCAACGGCTTGGTCGGATCGAAATCAAGCACGGTGACGCTGCCGTTCGCAGGACGTTCGCTCAGATCGTATCCCGCGGGGGCGAATCGGTGCATCAGGCTGAGCAGTGTGTTGCCGTGTGAGATCACCAGTACATCGTCGCCGTCGGAAAGCCGTTCATTGCCGGCGATGAGGTCGAATCCGCCCTCCACACGCGTCCAGTATTCGGTTTCGCTTTCGGCGTCATGGAACGGATCGGCTTCCTTGAGAAAGTCCTTGGTGGCGGCCAGACCGAATTTCTCCACGATGGCGTTATAGGTCTTGACCCCGTGCGGAGCACCGGCGGCATACCACGCCATGGCCATGTCGAGGCCTTCATAGTAGCCGTAGAACTGCTCACGGAAATGCATGTCGACGGTCAGTTCCGGACGCTGGTGTCCGGCTTTTTCGTTGATGTCGAGGATGGATCGTGCGGTCAGTTCGGCGCGCGTGGTGTCGGAGCAGTAGGCCGCCGCGAAATCGACGTCCTCCAGCTTGTGCCCGGCCTTCTCGGCGTCAGCGATGCCGGATTCGGTCAGCGGGGAATTCGACCAGCCCTGCAGACGGTTGTATCGGTTGAAATAGGTCTGTCCGTGACGGACCAGATGCAGATGAAACGTCATATCTCTGATTATCCCACTCTCAGGCCGGAATGGGCTTCCATCGCGGCATATCGTCGTTGCGCAGGTCCTCGGGACCGTTCTCCCAGTCCATCGACCCGGCGATGGCGGGACCGGTGTCGAATTCATCGAGCGTCCATCGCAGCGCGCCGTCACCGGTATACACGGGGGTGAGCCTCGACCAGAAGGCATTGCGCATGGAACCGAGATTGCTCAGATTGTCGGGGTCCATGCCAAGCAGCGTCTCGATGGTGGCGACGATCCAGGATCCATGTCCCACGATGACCAGCGTGGTCTCGCGTTCCTCGCCGCGGGCGCGTTCGATGAGGTCCACCACCGCATCCGCGCCACGCCGTCCGACATGGGTCCGCGTTTCCACGCCGTATTTGGTCTCTCCCCCGGTATGGGCCTTCCATGACGCATAGGCTTCGGCGTCCATTGCGCGCATTTCCGGGCGGGTGAGACCTTCCCATCGTCCGAATGAACGTTCCCTCATCCGTTCGTCGAGTTCAACCGGGAGACCGAGAATATCGGCGAACGCATGGGCGGTCTGCTGGGCTCGAAACAGATCCGACGCCACCACACGCAGGGTTCTGCGAGAGGCAGAGGCCTTGCGATATTCCTCGACATCGCTTTGTCGAGCGGCTCCGGGACCCGGCTGGGGAAGGGTTCCCGGCCGTTCCGCGATGCGACTGACCTTAGCCCAGTAGTATCGGCGGGCGAGTTCAAACCCGGTCTGGTCCGCCTGCCATTGCCCAATGATGTCGAGGGGGACGTCGATCTGTCCTTGGAGTCTGCGTTCGAGGTTGAAGCAGGTGCGCCCGTGTCGCACCATCACCACTTCGGTAATCATCGCGTTCCATCCATTCCGTACCGTGTACGCGACGACGGTCGTCGCATTGGTCCCATCACATGGTGTCACATGGTGGGGAGCGCGGGGCACGCACGTTGTCGCCAGCTCTGTCGATGAATCGGAATTCCGTCGTTTTTCCTCCATGCACCTTATGCTGAACACAGGCAATGGGACGCACATCATGGGAGGTTCGATGAGGATTCTGTTGGCGACACTCAACGTGGCGTTGTGCAATGCGGCGCGTGCGACGCTCGAGTCGGCTGGACACATCGTCAGGACGATCCCTGCAAATGATGACGAATCCGAGGAGAATGAGCCGTTCACCGCAGAATTGGTCATCATGGACGACACGTTCCCGCAGCATGCGGATCGTCATGACCTGGATCTGATCGTGACGCAGATGATGAACGCCAAACTGCTGTATCTGCGTTCCACCAATCTGGACGCAGCGAATGACGACCCCCGGAACGGTACCACCGATTCCTCTGACGCCGCCACCGATGCGGGGATGCTGTCGCAGATCGACGACGAACTGCGCAAACCGTTCTCCGACTCGGAGCTGCTGGCCCACGTCCGGATGCTGTCACGTACCGGAGTATCATCTGGCTCATCGATCCTGACTCGTGGCGATCTGACGCTGGACGTTGACGCCAGACGGGCGTTCTACGGTAGGCTGGACCGCCCGCTTCCCCTGTCCCCTCGGGAATATGCAGCTTTGGAGATGATGGTCCGCGCCGACGGTGATTATCTGTCATTCGAAGAATTGCTCGAGGGAGTGTGCGGTAACGGGTTTTTTGAACAGCGTGACGTCATGATGACCGTCATGCGGTCGCTTGAGCGGAAACTGCACCAGGCGGGTCTGTTCATGACACAGCGTGGAGACCGCTACCGCATCGGCTGACGGACGCATGTCTGACCGCTTGCGATCATGCAACGGACGCATGTGACGGCCCGCGGTCATGATTGGTCAGCGAATGACCGCGCCGAACGGCATAAGCGCGAGCTTGGCCATTTTAAAGGACTGGATGCCGAACGGAATGCCGATGATGGTGATGCAGTTGGCCAACCCGGCGAGTACATAGCCGATCGCCATCCACAGTCCGGCGACCACGATCCAGATGATGTTGAGTAGCAGGGAGCCGAATCCACCGGCGTAATCCACCTGCTTGCCAAATGGGGTCAGCGTCAGCTGCGCCATCTTGAACGCCTGGAGTCCCAGCGGTATGCCGATGATGGTGATGCAAAGGACGATGCCGATCACGGCCCAGCCCAATGCGAGGAACAAGCCACCAAGGATCAGCCACAGAATGTTGCCAAGAAGTCTCATGAATGTATTCCCCTCTGTTGTGCGGTAATGAAATGATTGTCCTGTCTTCATTATGGCTGCAATGACGGTGGACCGGCATCCGGGTTTGCCCTGATTGTTCCCGGATTCCTCCCCGATACCCGGCCTCCTCCGAGGTCTTCAATGGAGAAGATCGGCAATGACGGATTGACGGAAAAGACGGCAATGATATCGGGGACGGATACGAAAAAGCCCTGCGGCCGTAGCGGCGCGCAGGGCGAAAAGCTGAAACCAGAATCAGCGAGCGTAGAACTCGACCACGTACTGGATGTTCACCTGAACCGGGATCTCCTCGGCGAGGGGCTTGCGGGTCAGGGTGGCCTTCAGCGAGGCCAGATCGACATCCAGGTAGCCCGGGACGGCCGGCAGCACGTCACGGTGCACGCCTTCGGCGGCAGCCTGGAAGGGCTCCATGGTCTGGCTCTTCGGACGGACCTGAATGGTCTGGCCGGGGCGGACCTTGTAGCTCGGACGATCCACCTTGTTGCCGTCGACCATGATGTGGCCGTGCACGACGAACTGACGGGCCTGAGCGGTGGTGCGGGCGAAGCCGGCACGCAGCACGAGGGCGTCGAGGCGGGACTCGAGGTGCTGCAGCATGGCGAGACCGGTCTGGCCAGCCTCGTGGGTGCCCTTCTCGTAAGCGGCACGCAGCTGCTTCTCGGAGATGCCGTACTGGGCGCGCAGACGCTGCTTCTCGCGCAGACGAACGGCGTAATCGGACTCGGTGCGACGACGGGTGCGGCCGTGCTCACCGGGAGCGTACGGACGCTTCTCGAAGATGCGCTGGGCCTTGGGGGTCAGAGCGATGCCGAGGGCGCGGGAAAGACGCACCTGACGGCGGGAGCGCTGAACGTTAGTCATGAATGTTCATCCTTTGTTTCTGTCGTTATCTGAACGGAACGCATGACAATGCCATGCGCTGAGCCGGCCTCTCCAATGCTTCACCGTGCCGTGGCACGAATGGTTGCGATCGTTGCCGCAACCACCGACCCATTGACGGGCTAAGGCTCCAGATAGGTTTCCACCTGAAAGCGGACACCAAGAGAAAAAGTGTACGGCAAAGACGGGACTTTGTCATCATGCCGTCTTTTCGGCGAGTCGCCCGGCATCCAATGTCAGTATCCTATCCGCGTAGGGAAGCGCATCGGCGTCATGGGTGACCATGAGCACCGATGTCCCCCGATCGACCAGGGATCGCAGCAAACGCATGACGATAAGGGTGCTTTCCGCGTCCAGATCTCCCGTCGGCTCATCGGCGATCAGCAGCTTGGGCTGGTTCATCAGCGCACGCGCGATGGAAACGCGACGCATCTCGCCGCCGGACAGTTCACGGGGATAGCTATGGGCAAGATCATCGACTTGCAGATCGGCCAGCAGTGCATGGGCTCGCATGGTCAACGCATCGGTTTGCTCGTCGCTCGGTGATGGGGCCGCGGCCGGAGCGATGACGTCGGGCATGTCCGGATCACTCTGGTCGACGGAGGGCTCCTGCTCCGAAATGGTCTGCTTCGGCACATCCGGCGCGGTTGCCTCTTCGGCGGCGTGATCCCGATCATGGGTGACGGGATCATCCGGGAAGAGCACAGCCGGCAGGATCACATTGTCGATCACGGTCAGATTAGGCAATAACGTCTGGCTCTGCGTGACGAAGCCGATGATGCGATTGCGCAGACGTGACAACGCTCTGTCATCGAGTTCGGCGACTGTTTTCCCTTCGACCGTCACAGTGCCCGAGGTGGGGCGGAGCAACCCGGACACCATATTGAGCAACGTGCTCTTGCCGTTGCCCGAACGGCCGACTATCGCGATGAATTCGCCGTCATCCATGGACAAATTCACATGATCGACTGCGGCGAACGGCACTCCCCTGCGCACGAATTCCCGGGTGAGGTCCTTGATCTCCAGCAGCATGTCACTCTCCCTCCCTCAGCGTCAGATACGTCTCCGGGCGACCGATGCGGATGACGACGAACAGCGATGCCAGAACCGCGGTGATCACGGCGAATGCCAAGGCGACCAGCGCCAGACATAGACTCATGCCAATGCCTATCTGCAGGTATGGGAGCTGCATCTGCTTGCCGATGTATCCGCTGAAGGGAAAAACGATCAACGATGCGATCGCCACGCCGATAAGACCTCCGGCAAGACCGGTGACCAGCGATTCGCGGATGACAATGGAGGTGAGCATGCCGCGAGTGGCACCCATGATACGCAGGGACGCGAACTCCTTCTTGCGCTCGTTGACCGAGGATGCGAACACGGCGAGCATGACGATCAGCCCCATCACCCACAGCACGGCGACGAACACCAGCATATAAGACAACATGGTGTTCAATGATGTTTTGGTGGACGCTGTGACGCCTCCCGGATACACGAATCCGACCGACGACAGCTGCGGATCGATGCGAGCGATGTTATTCGCCACCGTATGCGCGTCATAGCCGTCCTGGACCTTGATCAGCACGGACGAGACGGCCTTGGACGCATATTCCTGCGGCATGACCTGCCTGGCAACCTTCGCCGAGGCGGCGACCATCTGCGGCACTGTGGCCTTATTGACGAACACGGAGTTGTCGAGACTGGTACCAGTGCTGGCCAACTGCGCGACAACAGGCCAGGAGCGGCCATACAGTTCGATGGTGCCATCAGTGGATACGTTCACATTGGCACCGGCCACCATCTCGCCGTCGGCCAGCGTTCCGTCGTATTGGGACGCGACCCACGGCTCGATCACGAAGTCGGTCTTCGGATCGAAGCCGATGATCTGCAGCTTTTCGGCGCAGCATGCCGCAGCGAGCGACGAGATATAGGTCTGTGAGGTGATCTGCGCGATCCCATCGGCCTTGGCGACCTTCGATTCGATATCGTTGGTGAAATAGAAGGTGTTCGGCGTGCCGTCGGTCAGCAGGGCCTCAGCCTTGGATTCGGTGGCCTGGGGCACGACCATAAGATCGGCTCCGAGACGTTCCTCCATGCTCGTCAACCCCTTATTGAGGTTCATGGCCAGCATGGATCCTCCGAAGAACGCGACGGAGAGGATAGCCACCACCGTGATCAGCGATGCGGTGCGGAAGGGCCTGCGCCGGAGATTCTCCAATGGCAGGCGAGCGAGTGAGATGCGTACTGACATGATTCCCGATGCGCTTCCGACGTGTCAGACGCTTCGATCAGGAGCGCTTGGCCGGACGTGAGTCCAGCCACATGCCGATGGCGGCGAAAACGATGGACAGCACGCCGAGCACGATCAGCGTTGGCCTGGCAACCATGTGGCAATGCATCATGGCTCCGGGGCACACGCCGATGAGCACCGTGGGGATGGCGATGGCGAGCACCGCGCCCAGCACCACACCGATGTTCAGGCCAATGCGGATCTGCGGGGAGACGAACAGGGCGATGACACCCAGCAAAGCGATGAGCGAACCGACACCGATCTCAGCCTGTGCCGTCCAATGGCACGCCATGGGCATCTCCCCCACTTTGCAGACATAGGCGAACGTCTGCGGAGCGACGGCGATGAGCACGCCGAAAACGATGGATGGAATGGACACGAACAGCTTGTTCTTCACAATCTTCTCCTGTTACTTCTGCATATTTCAGCCGATATGTTCCAGCGACATCCATGGCGAATGCCGTCAACATATGGATTCGAGCGATTGTGATCATCCTGTCCGGGAAAATCAAGTCTTGACTTTCCCGAAAAGGATGCTACTCGCCATGCAAACTACAGTTTTTCGATGGGTGCCACCCGCAGCAGCAGCCGCTTGACGCCGTCGGAGCCGAAGTCCACGGTCACCACGGAATTACGGCCCTTGTCCTCCACGGCGACCACGGTTCCCAGACCGTACTGGTCGTGGGTGACCTTGTCCCCGGCATGGAAATCGGCGACGTTGGGGACGGAATCATGATCGTTCCCGGACGTCTTGCGTTCGGCGGCGGCCTTGGCCTTCGACAGCGAGCCGAACAGATCGCGCTGCATGCGCCTGGTGGTCACCTTGCCCAATCGGGACGACGTGCCGGAGCGGGACGGCGAGGAGCCGGAACGGGACCCATAGGACGAGCCGCCGGAGGCCCCGCCATAGGAGCGTGACGATCCGGAACCATACCGTGATCCGAAACGGGACGACGAACTCGACGATCCGGAACCATAGCCCGAACCGTAGGAACCGGAACCATACGAACCGCCGGAGGAACGCCCGGACGCGGATCCCCACCGACGCGATGAACCGAACGATCCGTACCCGGAATCGGACGAGCCGGATTCAAAACCGCCGAACTCGTCATCGTCGTCGAAACCGCTCCCCCAGCCGCCGCGCATGCGTTCGGATGAGGTCTCCCTGCGCTTCCATTCGATCAGGTCCTCGGGAATATCGTCGAGGAACTGACTGGGCAGCATCTCCGCCGCCTGGCCCCATTGCGCTCGCACCGCGGCGCGGGTGACATACAGGATCTGACGGGCGCGGGTGATGCCAACGTAGGCGAGTCGCCGTTCCTCCTCCAGCTCGCTTTCATCCTCCATGGCGCGGGAATGCGGGAAGGTCCCCTGTTCCATCCCGGTAAGGAACACCACGGGATATTCCAGTCCCTTGGCGGTATGCAGGGTCATGAGCGTGACGGTGCCGCTGTCCTCGCCCTCGCCGGGCAGCTGGTCGCTGTCGGCCACCAGCGCCGTGGTCTCCAGAAATCCGTTGAGCGTGGCGTCGGGCGTGTTCTGTTCGTACTCGGCGGCCACGGATTGCAGCTGCGAAAGATTGTCCACGCGTGTCATGTCCTGCGGGTCGGTGGACTTGCGCAGTTCGGCCAGCAGACCCGACTTGTCGAGCACCTCGGCCACGATCTCGCTCGGCTTGGAGTCGTTGGCCGCGGCGAACTCCCGCAGCGAACGCATGAGGTCGCGGAACTGTGTGAGCAGGTTGGCGGTGCGGGTAGGCACGCCTTCGATGGTGTCGAGAGCTTCCAGTGCCCCCCATGCGCTGGTCTGATGATCGGCGGCGTACATGGTGAGCACGGCTTCGGCGCGTGCGCCGAGTCCACGCTTGGGTACATTGAGGATGCGTCGGAGGTTCACGTCGTCGGCGGGGTTGGCGATCGTCTGCAGGTAGGCCATGGCGTCCTTGACCTCCTTGCGTTCGTAGAACTTGGTTCCGCCAACGATCTGATAGGGGATTCCCGCGTTGATGAGCCCCTCTTCGAGGGAGCGTGACTGTGCATTGGCGCGATACATGATCGCGATATCGGAGTATCGGAATCCTTCCTCACCGGCCAGGCGGGCGATCTCGGTGGCGATCCACGCGCCCTCCTGCTGGGCGTTGTCGGCCGCGTAGCCGATGATCTTGCTGCCTTCTCCGAGAGCCGTCCACAGTTTCTTGGGCTTGCGGCCGGGATTCAGTGCGATCACCGCGTTGGCGGCGTTGAGGATGGTCTGCGTGGAACGGTAGTTCTGTTCCAGCATGATGGTCTTGGCGTTCGGGAAGTCCTTTTCGAACTCCTGGATGTTGCGGATATCGGCGCCTCGGAACGCGTAGATGGACTGGTCGGAGTCGCCGACCACGGTGATCCATGCCGGCCCGGTCTTACCGGCGCCACGCGCATTGGGTTCACGGGACTGCCCGGCATCCACGCCGCCGAGCTCACGCACGAGCACATACTGGGCGTGGTTGGTGTCCTGGTACTCGTCGACGAGAATGTACCGGAACTTGCGTCGGTAGTAGTCGGCGACCATGGGATCGGCACGCAGCAACTCGACGGTGCGCATGATCAGATCGTCGAAGTCCACGGCGTTGGCCGCGGCGAGTCGGTACTGGTATT
Source organism: Bifidobacterium sp. UTCIF-39 (assembly GCF_006408715.1). Taxonomy (NCBI): domain Bacteria; kingdom Bacillati; phylum Actinomycetota; class Actinomycetes; order Bifidobacteriales; family Bifidobacteriaceae; genus Bifidobacterium; species Bifidobacterium sp. UTCIF-39. The sequence goes on from NZ_JEOG01000007.1 coordinate 128,555, forward strand.
CCGCGTACACGCAGGCATACAGTACTTCGATGTCGCCGAAGCTGCCGATCTGGGATCCGCGGACGCCGGGTTTGAATTGCGGGGCGTATTCCTTGAGTCGTTCCTGCCATCCGACAAGTCCGTTCTTGTAGTCGGAGATGCGGGCGAGGATGGATCTGGGCGTGTACCGTTTGACGTCGATGTTGAGTTCGGTGCAGATGATCTTGACCAGGCGCTGCGAGTCGGCGGTGTCGTAGATGGAGAATCCGGATTTGAGGCCGATCTTCTCGCCGTCGCGGCGCAGGATGCGCACGCATGCGGAGTGGAAGGTGGAGACCCACATGCGCTGGGCCACCGGGCCGATCAGCGTGGTGAGCCGTTCCTTCATTTCGGCGGCGGCCTTGTTGGTGAAGGTGATGGCGAGGATCTGGCTGGGCCAGGCACCCACCTGACTGAGCAGCCATGCGATGCGTCGGGTGAGCACCCGAGTCTTGCCGGATCCGGCGCCGGCGGCGATCAGCAGGGCCGGCCCGTGATACTGCACGGCTTCGGCCTGCTGATCGTTGAGGCCGCCCAGCAGTTCCTCCGCGCTGCGGGCGATGACCTCCGGTTCGTCATATACCATCATTCGCAATCCCCTGTCCCGATGTCGATTCGTGTCGTCGTTCATCACGGTAAAACCGAGTACATGAATCTACCATCGGGCGCGGTCAAGCGCGTGATGATGGACCGTACGGAGGCTAGGCCTTGACGGCATGCTCTTCGAGCAGTTCTCCCACGTTGGTGTCATCATCCATGTAGTGGTCGAATACGTCGGTGATCTCCTTGTCCGGGGCACGGGTCAGCAAAGACACCACGACGATGGCCACGGCGGAGACGATGAATGCGGGCAGCAGTTCGTAGATGCCGAAGATGCCGCCGAGCGGTTTGATGGCCAGATTCCACACGAATACGGTGATCGCGCCGGAGAGCATGCCGGCGATGGCACCGTACTTGTTGGTGCGACGCCAGTAGAGGCTGAACAGCATGAGCGGGCCGAAGGATGCGCCGAGACCGGCCCACGCGTAGGAGACGACCTGGAAGATGGATGAGTTCTGGTCGGATGCGATTATGCAGCCGAATACGAACACGACGAGGATGGTGATGCGGGCCACCCACATGACCTGTCGGTCGCTCGCGTTGCGTTTGAAGATGCCACGGTAGATGTTCTCGGCCACGGCGGATCCTGCGATGATCATGTAGCTTGACGAGGAGCTCATGGATGCGGCGAAGATGCCGGACACCACCACGCCGCAGATGAAGCTGGGCAGCAGCATCTGACTGAGCACGATGAACACGCTTTCCGCGGCCGACTGGGTGGCGAACTGCACCGGCAGGAGCGCACGTCCGAACAGGCCGATGGCGATGGCGCAGCCAAGCGAGATGACGACCCATACGGTGGCGATGATACGGGACTGTTTGATCTCCTCGGCGTCACGGACCGACAGGAAGCGGACAAGCACCTGCGGCATGCCGAAGTATCCGAGACCCCAGGCGAGCAGGGAGACGATGGTGATCACGTCGAATTCGGCAGGCGCGCCGAACAGCGGCTGTCCTCCCTGTGCCAGCTGGGCTCCCGTGGCCGGATCGACGGTCGGTGTGGCGGTGTGGTTAGCGCTGAGGTAACCGGGAATATCGGACAGGAACGCTGCGACATGATCGATGCCGCCCGCGCTGATCACGGTTCCGCTGCACACCACGGCGAGCGCGAAGAACATGAGCATGCCCTGGATGAAGTCGGTGAGGACCACGGACAGGTATCCGCCGATCACGGTGTAAAGGAAGACGACGATGGCGCCAAGCACCATCATGAGGTGGTAGTCGAGACCGAACAGGGTGTCGAACAGTTTGCCGACGGTGACGAAGCAGCTGCCGACGTATACGGCGAAGAACACGATGATGATGAGCGCGGCGATGGTCGACAGGATCCTCTTCGTGTCGGCAAAGCGCTTCGAGAAGAAGTCCGGAATGGTGATGGCGTTACCTGCGGCGACGGAATAGCGACGCAGACGCTTGGCCACGATCTTCCAGTTGAGATAGGTGCCGATGGCCAGTCCGGCGGCGGTCCATCCGGCATCGGCCACGCCGGTGAAGTAGGCAAGGCCGGGAAGTCCCATCAACAGCCAGCCGGACATGTCGGATGCCTCCGCGGACAACGCGGTCAGCCACGGTCCCACGCCACGGCCACCGGCGAAGTACTGGGATGCCGAGGAGTTGGATCGTCGTGAATAGAAGAATCCAACCGACAGCATGGCCACGAAATACAGGACCATGGCCAAGAACACCCAGATATCGCTGATCTGCATGAACCGCTCCTTCATTGTTCTCCCGCATCGTCCGCGTATTCGCGTCCGGATGCCGTATCCCCACTACCGACGTATGCCGGCACGGTGACCTTACTATAGCGTTCAGGCCGTCATGGCCCTAACGCGTCTCACATGGTAAAGTCCAAACCCCGGTTTGTACCACGGTACAGTCACGCCACGTTTTCAGGTTGTTGTGACGATTTTAGAGACTTTCCAGCCCCTTGCCCCTGGTCTCCCTGGCGAACAGATAGGTCACGGATCCTACGATCAGACAGATGCCGAAGAACACGAATGCCGTGGTGATCACACTGATGTCGATGTTCTGGGAGATCGCGTCCCCGCCGACCAGCAGACCCATGAGGAACGGACTGATGATCTTCGCCGTGGCTCCGATGCCGTATCCCAGTCCGATGCCGGTGGACCGCACCGCATTGGGGAACTGTTCGGCACCGAAGGCGTTGATGATGCCGAACACGCCGTCCGCGAAGGTCATGATGAGCGTCACCTCGATGGCGAACACGATTCCCGTGGGATGGTAGAAGGCCGCGGCAAAACAGGCCGCCGCGCCAATGATGCCGAAACCGAACATGGTCAGACGGCGTCCGACATGATCGGCGAGCCATGCGGATCCGAATCGTCCGATGCAGTCGGCGACGGATATTCCCATAAACAGGTAGGCGACCGTCCTCGTGGGGAAGCCGAACGCATCCTTGAGCAACGTCTGTCCCCATGATTGGATGGCCGCCCCGCCGAGAACGAAACAGAACGTTCCGAGCGCCACGATGATCAGGGAGCCAAGATGCCGTGCGAACAGCACGGAGTAATGGGATCGGGTCTCCATGTCCACGTGAGGCAATGCCCCGACCTGGGCAACGGGGATCTCCATGGCCCAGGCAAGGGATTCCCTCGCCTTGTCGTCACGGCCCTGGGATTGGTAGTACCGGGGAGATTCAGGTACCTGGCGCAGCCACAACAGCAACAGCACCGGAATGGCACCGAGGGCGAGCAGGACACGCCAATGGTTGCCGACCACGCTCTGACCGATGGAGCCCAGCAGCAGGCCGAGCGGGATGAACACGGACGCCAGCCCCGCGAGCAGACCACGATGCCGGGTGGGCACGAACTCCTGAACATAGGGGATGGAGGTGATGTTGAGGCCACCCACGCCAATGCCGACACCGACACGAAGAATCGCCAGCAGCACCCAGGCCCGGTCCGGCAGAACCACCGACAGCATGGTGAACAGCACGAAGCAGACCACACACCAGAGGAAGGCGCGCTTACGACCGTAGGCGTCGGCCAGACGCCCCCACATGATGGCCCCGACCACCGTGCCGAGACCCGAACACGCGAGGATCACCCCGGCTTCGATGCCGGTCAGCCGCCATGCGTCGGACAACAGCGCCACCACGAATCCGATGAGGAACATATCGAAGAACTCGGCGATGTTCCCGGCAATGACCAGTCCGATGATGCTTTTCTGATGGCCGGTCAACGGCCGTGAGTCAATCTGTTCGTATGCGCTCGCCGACCGCGCCGGCATTCCCCCGACAATCTGTGCATCCGCCATGTCTCATCCCCATTCGATTCCGATGGTCTGCGCGGCCGCTGCAACCCATCACCGCCAGCCGCGCCGTCATCCCATGCCCAGAGTAGTCTGCTAGACATACGTGGACCATTGCTGTCCGCGAAGTAAACAGACCATGAACGGCAACGTGCCGAACGGCCATCAACCAAAGGGGTATGCATGAAGGAACTCGAGGAGCGAATCCGCAGGGAGGGCACCGTCAAGCCCGGCAATGTACTCAAGGTAGACGCTTTCCTCAACCATCAGTGCGATGTGGAACTGTTCGACCACATGGGCGCGGCCTGGGCCGAGCATTTCCGCGGAAAGACCATCAACAAGATTCTCACCATCGAGGCCTCCGGCATCGGCATCGCCTGCTGTGCCTCCCGCCATTTCGGCAACGTTCCCGTGGTGTTCGCTAAGAAGGCGCAGTCCATCAACCTCGACGGCGACCAGTACGTGACCACCATCTACTCCTTCACCAAGCAGCGTGAATTCCCGGTGATCGTGGCGAAGAAGTTCCTCTCCCCCGGCGACCATGTGCTGCTGATCGACGATTTCCTCGCCAACGGCAAGGCGCTGCAGGGTCTGATCGAGATCTGCAACCATGCCGGCGCCGTCGTGGAAGGCATCGGCATCGCCGTGGAGAAGGGCTTCCAGAATGGAGGCGAGCAGCTGCGCAAAGCCGGATATGATTTAGATTCGTTGGCGATCGTCAAGTCCATGAACCCCGAGACCGGCGACATCGAATTCGCCTGATCATCATTTCATTCCCAAGGGAGGGCACCCACAATGGCCCTCCCTTTCCTATGGGATTTGGGATTCCACGACACTTTCGCGGGATCCTAAAACAGAGAATCAAGAGAATCATGAGAGGAGTACGCATGAGTGACAAGACAACGGAGCCGGAACACACTCCGGACACCAAGGAGGACCGCCACCCTTCCGGCATTTCGTTCGAGGCGTTGAGCAGCCTTGACGCTCCGGTCTCCTTCTGGAAGGGCATCCCCTTCGGCCTGCAGCATGTGATGGCCATGTTCGTGGCGAATCTGGCACCGATCTTCATCGTGGCTTCCGCGGCGAAGATGACCCCCGAGCAGTCGGCGACGGTCATTCAGGCCGGTCTGCTGGTGGCAGGTCTGGGCACCTGCCTGCAGCTGTATGGAGCCTGGCGCATCGGCTCGAAGCTGCCGATGGTCACCGGCATCTCATTCACCTACGTTGCCGCCGCCGTGGCGATCTGCGCCGACAAGGGATACGGTGCCGTGGTGGGAGCGGTCATGGTCGGAGGACTGCTGGAGCTGGTGCTCGGCCTGACCGCCCGGTACTGGCGCCGATTCGTGCCGCCGATCGTCTCCGCCATTGTGGTCACCTCGATCGGCTTCTCCCTGCTCACCGTGGGTGCCACCAGCTTCGGCGGAGGATCCGGCGCCGCCGATTTCGGCAGTTGGCAGAACCTTACGCTCGGTCTGATCTCACTGGTCGCCTGCCTGGCGTTCCAGCTGCTCATGAAGGGCACCGCCAAGCAACTGTCGGTGCTGTTCGGCCTGGTCGTGGGATACGTGGTGGCCATCGCCATGGGTAAGGTCGACTTCTCCGGATTCCAGCACCTGTCGATCGTATCCGTACCGCAGTTCATGCCGTTCAAGCCCGAATTCGACTGGGGTGCGATCATCTCGCTCGGTCTGCTGTATGTCGTCTCCTCGGTCGAGGTTCTCGGCGACACCGCCGCGCTGACCAAAGTGGGCCTCAATCGTCTGCCCACCGAACGCGAGACCGCGGGAGCCATCGCGGGCGATGGTCTGATCTCCTCGGTCTCCGGCCTGTTCGGATGTCTGCCACTCACCTCATTCGCCCAGAACATCGGTCTGGTGGCCATGACCAAGGTGGTCAACCGCAAGGTGATCCTCTCCGGAGGCGTGATCCTGATCCTCGCCAGTTTCGTCCCGGCCATCGCCGAGGTGTTCAACTCGCTGCCGCAGGCGGTGCTCGGCGGCTGCACGATCATGATGTTCGGCAACATCATCCTCTCCGGCTTCCAGATGATCTCCGAGGCCGGCTACTCGCAGCGCAACATCACCATCGCGGCGCTGAGCCTGACCATCGGCATCGGATTCACGCAGGTGAGCGACATCTTCGTGCACTTCCCGGCACTGTTCCAGCAGATCTTCGCCTCGAACTGCATCGCCGTCGCGTTCGTCGTGGCCGTGATCCTCAACCTCGTGCTTCCCAGCGAGGACCACTTCCTGTCCGCGCCGAAGGAGGCCCCCGCCGACGCCGAGTAGGCATTCCGCGCATCAGCGCAATCAGTGAAATCGGCGCGATACGCGACCGGCAGCACATATCCGAGAGCCTCGGTGACCACATCAGTCACCGAGGCTCTCGCCGTCATATACGAGCGTACAGGATGCATACGGAGGGGAAATCGGTCCGGGAGAAGGGCCGGAATCGGTCGATTATGAATTCTTGATGAATTGCAGGCCAACGACGCAGGGCGGCGGCCGAACGGCGGACTGGTGCGAGACAATGGAATCCAAGGAGGCCCGCCATGGTTGACGACTACACCGCGAAGATGACCGAGTTGATCGAGCTGATGCGTCTGATCGGCAATGACACACAGCAGTGCGAGGTCAAGGAATGCAAGCGCAAGATTTCGTCGACCATCACGGACACGCTTTCCGCGTTCTCGAATGGGGCCGGCGGCTGGATCATTCTGGGCCTTTCGGAGAAGAACGGCTTCACTCCGGTGCCGGATTTCAACGCCCGTTCCATGCAGGAGTCGCTCAGTCAGGCCTGTGAGAAGATGACGCCCGTGGTGCGTCCGGTGATCGTGACCTGTCCGTTTGAGGGGTCGAATCTGGTGTTCGCCCGTGTGGATGAGATGTTGCCGAGGGACAAGCCGTGTTTCGTCTCCTCCATTGGAGCGCATGGCGGCTCGTATATTCGTACCGGCGACGGCGACCGTCGCATGACCGCGTATGAGGTGGACCGGCTTATCGAGGAGCATCTGCAACCCACCTATGATCTGGACATCGTCGCGGATGCCACGATCGCCGATCTTGACCCGACGCTGACAGCCGGTTTGCTGGAGCGGGTGCGCAGTCAGCATCCCCATGTGTTCGCCGATCGCAGTGATACGGATACGCTGCTGGATTTGCAGGTGCTGCGGCATGATGATTCGGATTACGGACGTGCCGGCAGTGTGCTGCGTCCGACGCTTGCGGGGCTGCTGGCTCTCGGACGGTATCCGCAGAAGTTCTTTCCCCGACTCAACGTGTCGATCGCCGTGTTCCCCGGCACGAATCGCAACGACGTGTTCCGCGGTGACGAACGGCTCATCGCCTCGCAGACGGTGGTCGGTTCGATTCCGGTGATGATCGATGATACGGTGACGTCGCTGATGCGTTGGATCGGCGCCCGCAAACCCGACTACCCGCCTGCCGCGTTGCGCGAGGCGATCGCCAACGCGCTGACGCATCGCGACTATTCACCCGATGCGCGTGGCACGCAGGTGCATGTGAGCGTGTTCACCGATCGAATCGAGATCAGCAATCCTGGTGGCCTGTACGGCACGGTGACGCATGATGTGCTGGCCGGGTCGAATCCTGTGGCCGGCACGGCGTTCTCGTCCACGCGTAATCAGTTCCTGTTCACGCTGCTGGAGTCCACGCCCTATCCGGATGGCGGATTCGTGAACCCGGAGGGTGGCGACGGCTATCAGCGTATCGCCGCGGCGTTGCGTGAGAACGGCATCGAACCGGCAACCACGCGCAATGACATCAACACGTTCACGATGACGATCACCAAGCATCGCACGATCAAGCATGGTTCTCCGAGCGATGTGTCGAAGGAGATCATGACGTTGCTGGAACGGCATTCGGCGATGAGTGTCAAGGAGATCATCCGCGAGCTGAGTCTCACCCCATTGGCGGCCACGTCGGGGCTGCGGGAGCTTGTGAAGGAGGGACGCGTCGCGACGGTGCGATTGCAGGATGATCCGACCCAGCGGTATCGGCTGAAGACCAGCTGAACGGGCCCTGAGCGCAGTCAGGTCATCCCGTCACAGCGGCATGACCTCCGTGTCCCCTTATGATCCACTTACGATTCGGCGAGATGGGTGACGGCAGCACCTCCGGTTGCCGGCCGTGATCGACGGAACCGTCCCACACCAAGGCCCAGGCATATGAATGCCACGCCGAACAGCGCCACGAGTCCCAGACATGAGGCCCAGTCCCCCACGCTGACGCCGACAGCGGCCGTGCCGATGCCGAGCGCGTGGTCTATGGCCTGGCAATACCACGATCCAGGCAGGAACTTGCCCACCGTGATCATGACCGATGGCATCATGCTCAGCGGGAGCATGGTGCCGGAGGTGAACAGCGTCAGCAGTCCGAACACATTGGCGATTCCGTTGGCCATGGTCTCCGAGACCCCGCATTCGCCGAGCAGGAATCCGCAGGCCACGGCCATAAGCGCATACACGCCGGTTGTGCAGGCCGTCATTGCCACGCCGGCCGGTGGGAGCAGTAAGGGGTCGTGTCCCGCCGCGAGCATCAGAGCGAACGCGATGATCAGGTATCCGATGGCCACAACGAGCGAGAACGCCCCCATGGTGGCCATACGCTGCATACCCAGAGATGAGGACCGCTGAGGGGACGCGTCGAGGCGACGCTTGGTCTCCCCCGCGTTGAATACGCCGGTCACGAGCGCCGTGCAGACCACCATGGCAAGGAGCAGCGGATACAGTGCCGTCTTCATGGTGGTGCCGAATCCCATGGCAGCGAGGTTGGTCGAACTGGTATCCTCCGCGGTCCTGTCGGCGTGGTCCACGGCGATGGCGGGGTTCACGGACGGATCGTCGACCACGTCGGCCACGGATTTCGCGGCTTCGGCGAGCTGATCCACTGTGGGAACGGCCGTGGACGTCGCATCCTCCGTTACGCCCGCAGTGGCCTCGGCGCTTTCACCGATCAGCGTGGTGCGGGTGAGCGACAGGAACCCGTTCACGCCCATCGACGCCATCGCTCCGGCACCGGAAGTATAGCTGGTGATCGTCTCCACGGCCGGCGGCTCCCCATGCCCTGCCGACGCGATCACTGCATCGGCATACCCGTGGGGAACGATGACGATGAGATCCACATAGTTCGACGCGACCGCCTGCTGCAACGCCTCCGGATCGTCCTCCACCGTGATGATCTCGTTGTCGGTACGCAGATAGTCCTGCATGGCGGTGGCGATATCGCCCCTTCCCCGATCCCGGTCGACAACCGCCACAACCGGTTTCCTCGGTTCATATGAGTCCCCCACATCCGTATTCGACGTGAGCGCCGACCAGCTGATGGCGAACATCATAATGCCGATGAACACCAGATAGATGATCACGTAGAGTCGATGCGCGGCCAGTACTCGCAACGTGGCCTTACAGGTGTTCATAGCGCTGCCTCCTGAGCATGACGACGCCCACGGCAAGGAACACGGCGCTCATGGCGAGCAGTATGCCGCAGGTCGTCCCGAACGGACGATAGCTGTCGTAGTAGAGAATGTCGTAGAACAGGTTGGTCACCTGCTGAGCCGGGTTGATGATGGCGAGCGCCGGTGCATTGCGGGTGATCCAATCGCTCAGGTTCATGGCGAACTGCCCATACAATCCGGTGAACAACGACAGGGTGCACGGGATCGCGCTGGTCAGGCCGATCTTCGTGGCATGTGTCAATCCAGGGATCGCGCCGATCATCGTGCCGAATGCACAGGACATGAACGAGGCCACCGCAACCGCGAGCACGGCGGCCGGTTCCCGTCCTCCCAACGCGATGCCGCATACGTATCGGATATAAGCGAGTGCGACGATCAGACTCAGGAATGAACACAGCCAACTGGCAAGGAATCCGGCGGCCAATTGGGCTGCGCGGCTCAGGGGTGCGACCGTGCGGCGGATTCCCAATGCGGAAAGGTTCGCCTGCGCCATCGTGACAGCCGAGATCGCGTACGACATCGCCATCAGACACACCATGCCCAGCAGCGCGTAATAGTATCGGGCCGTGGCATTGGGCTTGAAATTGGTGAGTGATGTCTCCTTCGTCATGGCGGACACGGATCCCACCGACTCCCAGAACCGTTGGCTGACAACCGCCTGCGGATGGTCGATGATCGTACGCCGAGTGACGGCGTCCGTGCGGTTGTAGAGCGCGATTGCATTATGCAGGGCAGCTATCGTGACCGGACTGACGGAGGTGTTTCCACTGGCGTCCTTGGCGGTTTCCACCGTATCGGTCGAAAGCGTCAGGGACAGCATGCCGTCGGCATTGACGGTCAGGTATCCGATCGTCGTATCGTCGGTAATGAGCCGTTTCGCCTCAGCCAATGAGGGCACGGGTGTGGTTTCGATGAGCCGTGTGTCAAGGTCGGCGACGTTGTTGGACCGTCCTGCGAGCGCGTCGACGAACTGGGCGGCACCATCCGCCTTGTCCCAATTCTCGTCTTCGACCACGGCCACGGTAACTGCGGTGATCCGGTAGGCGTCGGCGAGATTGCCGAACATGCCGTTGAACATGGTCGCCAACACGATCGGGAAGACGAACATCCAGAACAGTGCCGCTCTCTGCCGCAGGTTCGTTTTCAGCGTGATGAGAAACGTGGTCCACATGGCCCCTCCTTTCCTGTTCGAAGCATTGGCAGGTCAGTCGCGCAGCGCCGTGCCGGTCAGTTCGAGGAACACGTCGTTGAGGGTTGGCGGTCGACTGGTCAGATGGCCGATGCCGGCTCCCGACTCGCGCAGGATTCCCAGCAGATCGACGAGGTTATGGTCGCCATGACGGCAGCGCACGGCGAGTTCTCGCCCGTCGTACACGGCGTCGATCACGAAGCCGAGTTGCTGGATCCGATGCAGCGTCTCGTCGGAAAGGTCCAGCGTCTCCACGCTGATGCGCTCGCCGGTGTCGATCATGCCCTTGAGCTCTTCGGCGGTGCCGAGGGCGAGATGCCTGCCATGGTCCATGATGAGGATGCGGTCGCAGATCTGTTCGACCTCCTCCATGTAATGGCTGGTGTAGATCACCGTCGCTCCGCTGCGGTTCAGCCGCTGGATGCCTTCGAGGATCGCGTTGCGACTCTGCGGGTCCACGGCCACGGTGGGTTCGTCGAAGAAGATCAGATCGGGCTTGTGCGCAATGCCGCAGGCGATGTTGAGTCGTCGCAGGAGACCTCCGGACAGTTTGCCCGGACGGTATTTTCGGAATTCACCAAGGCCGACGAAGTCGATGGCCTCCTCGACCAGCGGCTCGCGCTCGGCACGTCTGGGCACATACAACGAGCAGAAATAGTCGATGTTCTCGATCACCGTCAGTTCGTTGAACACCGCCACATTCTGCGGCACGATGCCGATACGGCGTTTCAGCGCATACGAGCTGGGGGTGATCGGCTCACCGAATACGCGTATCGTTCCCGAATCATAGGTGAGCAATGCAAGAATGCAGTTGATGGCGGTGGTCTTGCCCGATCCGTTCGGACCGAGCAGACCGAAGATCTCCCCCGCCTTCACGTCAAGATCAAAATAGTCGAGCGCCACCATGTCGCCATACCGCTTGACCAGATGGCTGACATTCACGGCCGGCGTATCCGTATTCGTATCCATCCCCGTCGGTGTCGTCATGATAGGACCATCCTTACCTGTCGTGCCCGTCTCGCTGATTTCATCTTCCCGCCATCGCATGGTCGACGCCACCGCCAAACGTCACGAATTCCTCCGACATGCATGACATTTGTCATGTCATGCAGAAGCGATGGTGGTCCACTGCGATAGTGTCATGTCATAGACGAAACATCGAGGAGGGACCATGCGTGCGATCGGGGAACAGGCATTGCTGATCGCGGCCGGTCTGACACTGGCGCTTGCGAATCCGTCGGCGGCGACGATGCCGTTGACGGTTGCGGGGTTCCTTGTATCGGTGGCGTATGCCGGGCTTGTCGAGGGACTTGCCCCTGAACATGGACGGTGGCTCGGTTACGCGGGAGCAGGATATGCCGTCGCCGCCGTTCTGTTTCCTCAATGGTGCGCGTTTCTGCCGTTGATCGCCTATGACTGCGCAAGGTCCCCGGCGTTCTTCGATGCGCGTCGATGGCGACGGATCATCGACCGCGGCATTGGGCTCATATGGCTGGTTCCATTGGTCGTTCTGCTCATGCGGGATGGTGCTGTGGACGGTTTTGGCCCGTCAGTGCCAGTGATAGTCACGGCTGTCACGCTGCTTGGCAATGGTCTGGGTTCCGCACGCGTCGAAGCGCACACACTGCGACGGACGTTGCAGCGGACGCAAGACCGTGCACGGCACGATTCCCGTATCATGCGAATCCGATTGAGCGACATCGACGAGGAGCGCGCACGGGCCGTCCGTATGGCGACGCTCGGTGAGCGTACCCGCATCGCGCGCGAAATCCATGACAATGTGGGCCATCTGCTCACCCGGGCGATCATGCAGGCGCAGGCAGGCAAGGCGATCGCCGATGCCACCGGTGCCCCCATGCGTCACAGGGGTATGCCGCACTCGGCGATACGCTGAACGACGCCATGACCATGATCCGTCGTTCCGTGCACGATCTCGAGGATGACGGCACTGATTTCACCGCTCAGATAGCGGATGCCGTGCATTCGTTCAGCGGTGTGTCGTCGGGTTTTTCCGTGCGAGTGCTCAATGGCATCGATGCGGCTCCCGCGCCGGTGGCCCGTTGTCTTGCCACGGTTATTCGCGAATCGTTGTCGAACGTGGTGCGGCACAGCCAGGCCAGGCAGGCCACCGTCACCCTTCGTGACTTCCCCGCATTCTGGCAACTGGTCGTGCAGGACGAGGGCCCGTCTCGGCATGATGGTCCGGCGGATGGCGGCACGGGTCGGATCAATTCGTCCACAGCGGGAACGGACGATGACATCGAAGGCCTGCGCGGCATGGGTCTATCGGATATCGAGACCCGTGTGCGAGCGCTTGGCGGAACGTCACTGTGCGGCCCGTATCAGGGCGGATGGCGGGTATTCGTGTCCCTGCCCAAAACACGCTGGTCTCAGCATCCATCCGATGCCATGCGCTAGGGCGTGCCATCGCTATGATTCGACATGGGGACATCGATAGGAGGCATGATGAAGACGGCAATCGTGGACGACGATCCGATCGTATGCCAGTCATTGGAGACCATACTCACCGCCACGCATGCCGCCGATGTGCTGTGGACGGCGTGCGGCGGCGATGACGCCGTCACCCGGTACTTCTCCTCTCCTGCCAGTCATCCAGATGTGCTGCTGATCGATATCCAGATGCCCGGCAAGGACGGTCTGACAACGGCTCGGGAGATCCTGCACCGGGATCCGTCGGCCAGGATCCTGTTCCTCACCACCTTCTCGGATCAGGACTATATCGCCCAGGCGATCGGACTCGGGGCAAAGGGATATCTCATCAAACAGGATGTCTCGGCGGTCGGCCCGGCGATGCAGGCCGTGATGGCGGGGCAGATCGTATTGGGAGCGGACGTGCTGAACAAACTGTCCGTATCCCCGACGTCAACGGCTTCGACAACCCCGCAGATGGCATCGGGAAACCATACTCGTCGGTCCACGGCGATAGGCATACGGGATCTGGACGTGCTCAGCGATCGGGAACGGGACGTGGCCGCACTGGTCGCCGAAGGCTACGACAATCGTCAGATCGCGGCGAGCCTGTTTCTCAGCGAGGGAACGGTACGCAACCGGATCAGCGCCATGCTCGACAAACTCGGTCTGATGAATCGCACCCAGCTGGCCATCGCGTGGATCAACGCACACCGTTGACGAGCCGGGAACTCCAAGGCATGATGCGGCAACAAATGCCGCGTATCCTGTGGATCATGCATATGATACGGATATGTGGACTCTTGTCCGCACGCGGTCTCATTGCCGTTTCGGTGTTCGATGTCGAACGAGGCCCGATCCGCAATCAATGGTGAAAGGATCACATATGAAGATCAGCAATGTCGTTGTCGCCGGTGGCGGTGTGCTGGGTAGTCAGATCGCCTTCCAGATCGCCTATAAGGGATTCCACATGACGGTATGGTTGCGTAGCGAGGCTTCCATCGACCGTGCGAGGCCGAAGTTCGAACGACTCAAGGGCATCTATCTGTCCACACTCGAAGCGATGAAGACCAATCCGGCCGCCTACTGCCGCGGACTCGCCCCCTCCCCCGATCTGACCGCCGATCAGATCGACGAGCTCAAGGCCCAGGTCGAGCAGGCATTCAATGGCATCGAATACACGACCTCCTATGAGGAGGCGGCGAAGGACGCCGACCTTGTGATCGAATCGATCGCCGAGAATCCGCAGGACAAGATCGCGTTCTACACGGAGCTCGCCAAGCATCTTCCGGAGCGGACGATCGTGGTCACCAACTCCTCCACCATGCTGCCCAGCACGTTCGCGGAATACACGGGACGTCCCGGGCAGTACCTTGCGCTGCATTTCGCCAATGAGATCTGGCGGAACAACACGGCCGAGATCATGGGTCATCCCGGAACCGATCCCGCGGCCTACGATACCGTGGTCGAATTCGCCGAGGAGATCGGCATGATTCCCCTCAAGCTCAAGAAGGAGCAGCCCGGCTACATTCTCAACAGCATGCTCGTTCCATTCCTGAGCGCCGCAGAGGCCTTGCTCGCCACCGATGTTGCCGACGTGGAAACGATCGACAAGACGTGGATGCTGGCCACCGGAGCGCCGCTCGGCCCGTTCCGTATCCTCGACATCGTAGGATTGACCACCGCCTACAACATCGGTGCCTTGGATCCGCGCGCCAAGGATCCGAACACCGTTCAGGGGAAGATCGCGGCCATGCTCAAGCGATACATCGACGAGGGCAAGACCGGCATCAACGCCGGTGAGGGATTCTACACGTACAAGTAGCCAGTACTGAAGAAGCCCAAGGAGCCTGCGAACAGCCGTGGCGTGTGATGGTCTCAAGGACACCGGGGGAACAGCCCGTCCCATGATTCATCCCACGCCACGGCTTATCGGCATTCGTGCCGGCTACTTATGGTAGAGGCTCACCCGTTCGTACTTCGGCTCGCAGCACACGTTGATGCCAAGCTTGCGGTACAACGCCTCGTCGGTGGCGGAGATGATGACGGAGAAGAACGCATCGCATCCACGCAGCAGTTTCAGTCCGTCAATCACCTTGGCGGCGGTCGGACTGGTCGCACTCGTAATGGACAGTGCGATCAGGGTCTCATCGGAATGCAAACGGCGATTCACGCTGTGCAAATGGCTGGTCTTCAACTGGCAGATGGGCTCGATGGCCGCCTCGTCGATCACGAGCGCGGACTGGTCCACGCCGGTCACGGTCTTCAGCGCATTCATCAGCAGCGCGCTGGCGGCACCCAGCAGGTCTCCGGTCCTACCGGTGACCACACGTCCGTCCGGCAGCACCATGGCTCCGGCCGGCGCACCGGTCTCCCGTTCCCGGTTCAGCGCGGCGGAGCGCGCCGGCGACAGATTCTCGTCCACGCCGGCCTTCTTCATGATGGAACGCAGTCGTTCCACCTGCTCCTCGCCAAAACCGGTGCGCTTCTCGTTGACCACGGCGGTGAAGTAGCGACGCACGATCTCCATATCGGCCGCCTCACGACACGCCTCATCGTCGCTGATGGCGAACCCGGCCATGTTCACGCCCATGTCCGTAGGACTCTGATACGGGCTCTCCCCCATGATCCGCTCCATCATGGCCTTGAGCACGGGGAACGCCTCAACGTCGCGGTTGTAGTTGACCGTGGTCTTGCCGTACGCCTCCAGATGGAACGGGTCGATGATGTTGGCGTCGTCAAGATCGACCGTCGCGGCCTCGTAGGCGATGTTCACGGGATGGTTGAGCGGAAGGTTCCAGATGGGGAACGTCTCGTACTTGGCGTAGCCGGCTGCGATACCACGGCGATGCTCATGGTAGAGCTGCGACAGGCAGGTGGCGAGTTTGCCGGATCCGGGGCCGGGAGCCGTGACCACGACAAGCGGACGGCTGGTCTTGATGTAGTCGTTGCGACCGTAGCCCTGATCGGAAACGATATGCTCGATGTCATGCGGGTATCCGGCGATCGGATAATGCAGATAGCAGGTGATGCCCAGCCGTTCCAGACGATGGCGATAGGCGTCGGCGGCGGGCTGACCGGCATACTGGGTGAGCACGACCGAACCGACGAGAAAACCATGGGCTCGGAATACGTCGATCAGACGAAGCACGTCCTCGTCGTAGGTGATGCCAAGATCCCCACGAACCTTGGCCTTTTCGATGTGGTTGGCGTTGACGGCGATGACGATCTCCACGTCATCGGACAGACTCTGCAGCATACGGAACTTGGTGTCCGGTTCGAAACCGGGCAATACGCGTGATGCATGGTAATCGTCGAACAGCTTGCCACCGAATTCCAGGTAGAGCTTGCCACCGAATTGCGCGATGCGCTTCCGAATGTTGGCGGCCTGCAATTCGATGTACTTGTCGTTGTCAAAACCCTGTCGCATGAAATCGGCATCCCTTCTCGAACGGCGGTGCAAATGAAAGCATTATAGGGAAAGGCCGGAACTGCGGGCAGGTGTTTCGACACGCCGATCATGGCTCGCGATGCGATCCGCGGCATGGTCGGCGCAGCAACGAAAAGGGGCCATGGCATGAAGCCATGACCCCTATAAACTATGAACGGTTCAGTGACGGAATGTCATTGACGGAACATCATCACTGGGCGGTGACGGCGGTCAGCGCCACGGTGTTGATGATGTCCTCGACGTTGGCGCCACGGGACAGATCGTTCACCGGCTTGTTCAGACCCTGCAGGACCGGACCGATGGCCAGAGCGCCGGAGGAGCGCTGCACGGCCTTGTAGCCGATGTTGCCCGCGCACAGGTCGGGGAACACGAACACGTTGACGTGTCCGGCAACGTCATTGCCCTTGGCCTTGGTGGCGGCCACGACCGGCGACCATGCGGCGTCGAACTGAATGGAACCGACCACGGGCAGTTCTGGATTCTTCTGCTTGACGAGCGAGGTGGCCTCTTCGACCAGATCCACGTCCGGGCCCTTGCCGGAGCCGAGGGTGGAGTAGGACAGCATGCCAACCTTGGGGTCGATGCCGAAGGCCTTGGCGGTCTCAGCGGACTGCAGGGCGATCTCGGCAAGCTGCTCGGCGCTCGGGTTGAGGTTGATGGCGCAGTCGGCGAACACCGCCACGTGATCCTTGAAGCACATGAGGAACGCGCCGGAGACCAACTTCTGGCCGGGCTTGGTCTTGATGACCTGCAGTGCCGGACGCACGGTGTTGGCGGTGGAGTTGATGGAGCCGGAGACCAGACCATCGGCCTTGCCGAGCACCACCAGCATGGTGCCGAAGTAGCTGGCGTCGGTCAGCTGCTTGCGGGCCTGCTCCGGGGTCATGCCCTTCTTAGCACGAAGCTCGCACAGCTTCTCCACCATCGGGGCAAGCACTTCCTCATCGTTCATGGACTGGAAGGTCGCCTTTTCCAGGGAGTTCAGTCCGAGCTCCTTGCCACGGGCCAGGATCTGATCCTTCTCACCAACGATGATCAGGTTGACGATGTCGCGCTCGAGCAGGTAGTCGGCGGCCTTGATGATACGGTCCTCTTCGCCTTCCGGCAGGACGATGGTCTTCTTGGCGGCCTTGGCCTTGTTCAGCAGGTCGGACTGGAAGGCGTACGGCGTGGTGGGCTGGGCGAAGTCCTGATTCAGGGCTGCCAGGATCTGCGCGGCCGGAACGTGGGCCTCGAAGTCGGCGAGGGCGGCCTTGGCTTCCTCTTCGGTGCCGCAATCGTGGGCGGGCACGGTCCACACCGGGGCGGCGAAGTCGGAGAGCGCCTCCTTGACAGACAGGGCCTTCTCGTCATCGCAACCGGTCAGAAACACGCCGGCGACGGTCTGGCCGGCGTCCTTGACGCTCTTGGCGCAGGCCTCGACGGTGGCCTTGGCCTGCTTGGCGTCGCGCTGCAGAGCGCACACGGCAAGGAACACGGGAGCCTTGAGGTCGGCGGCCACGGCGGCGTTGAAGTCGAATGCACCGGGATCGAAGATGCTGCTCTTGTCGGTACCGACAACAACGACAGCTTCCGGCTCAACGGCGGTCACGGCGGCGGAGTACGCACGCACGATATCGCCGCGGGCGCCTTCCTTGTCCTCGCGGGCGGCACAGGGGCACACGCCGACGGCCTGTTCGCGGGTCTGTCCGGCATTGGCAGCTCCCAGCAGCACGTCGGTGAAGGTCTCCTTCTTGCAGGCGGCCGGGCGGAACACGCCCGTCTTGTACTGTCCGGCGAGGGCGGACACAACGCCATAGGCGACTACATTGCGGCCATTGGCGGCTTCCGGGCTGGCGATATACACACTGGTGAGACTCACGGTCATACACTCCTTCGCGAATGGTCAGTTCATTACTGAACTGAGGTGCGGCAACACTGCATTGCAACCTTCACTATTGTAAGTGTGTGAGCGCTTCTCACGGACGATTGTTGTCGTATGTTGTCGTGGTTTGCATCGGCCGTTAACCGATCGGCAAATTCACGAATATGGAAAACCCCTACAACCATTTAGGCTGTAGGGGTTTTCCCGATTCGCTAACGAATCAGACCGTTACCGGTAATGTGACGAATCTCACTCGTTGTCGCCAGCGGTGGCGGCGGTGGCGGAGACGGCACCCGGCAGCTCGGTCTTGACGCCCGGCCACACCCAGTCGGTGTAATCCGGGTGATCGTAGCCGTTGTCGACGGCGAACTGGAAGGCCTCGAGGCGGAAGTCCTCGAGCTTCTTGATCTCGTCGGCGTACTTGTCGGCGTCGACCATGCGCAGAGCCTCAGCGGTCAGCTCGTAACGGTCGATGTTGTTCACGCGCACCATGTCGAACGGCGTGGTGGTGGAGCCCTGCTCCTCGTAGCCGTGGACGTTGAAGTTGTCGTGGTTCGGGCGATCGTAGATCAGACCACGCACGTCGTGGGCGTAGGAGTGGTAGGCGAACAGGACCGGCTTGTCGGCGGTGAAGAGGTCGGCGAAGTCCTCGTCGGACAGGGCCTGATCGTTGTCCTTGGCGGACTGCAGAGCGAGCAGATCCACCACGTTGACGACCTTGAACTTCACACCGAGCTTGTTCAGCTTGTCGGCGGCGGCCATGAGCTCCTGGGTCGGAACATCACCGGCGGAGGCGAGCACAACCTCGACCTCGTCGTTGGAGTGAACGTTGGAAGCCCACTCCCACTCGGCGGCACCCTTCTCGAGCTCGGCACGAGCCTCGTCCAGGGTCTGCCAGGTGGCGGCCGGCTGCTTACCGGCGATGATCGCGTTGATCATGTTGGTGGACTTGTAGACCTTCTCACCAACGGCCAGCAGCATGTTGGCATCGGCAGCGAAGTAGATGCCGATCACGTGGTCGTTGTTGTAGCACTTGTTCAGCAGCACGGAGGTCACACCAGGATCCTGGTGGGAGAAGCCATTGTGATCCTGACGCCACACGTGGGAGGTGACGAGCAGGTTCAGGGAGGAGATCGGCTTGCGCCACGGGATCTCACGCACGGTGGCCTCGAGCCACTTGGCGTGCTGGTTCAGCATGGAGTCGATCACGTGCACGAAGGACTCGTAGGAGCTCCAGATGCCGTGACGACCGGTGAGCAGGTAGGCCTCGAGCATACCTTCCATCTGATGCTCGGACAGCTGCTCCACAACCTGACCGGTGACGTTCATGTGCTCGTCGACCAGATCGGACAGGTAGCCGGCATCCCACTGCTTGTTGGTGACCTCGTAGGAGGCCTGCAGACGGTTGGAAGCGGTCTCGTCAGGTCCGAAGATGCGGAAGGAATCCGGGTTCAGCTTGATGACGTCGCGGGTGTACACACCGAGGCGACGGGTGGCCTCGAGCTGGCCCCAGCCGTGGCCGAACTCCTTGACTTCCTTGACCTCGTAGTCCTCGAGCTTCGGGAGCTTCAGGTCCTCACGGATGCGACCACCGTTGGCGTTCGGGTTCTGGCCGATGCGCAGCTCGCCCTGCGGCATGAACTTGGTGACCTCGGGACGGATGGCGCCGTTCTCGTCGAACAGCTCCTCCGGCTTGTAGGACTCGAGCCAGTGCTTGAGGACGTTGAAGTGCTCCTCGGTATCGCGGGCGGAAGCCAGCGGCACCTGGTGGGAACGCCAGGAACCCTCGGTCTTCTTGCCGTCGATGAACTTCGGGCAGGTCCAGCCCTTCGGGGTGCGGAAGATGATCATCGGGTAGAACGGACGGTGCTTGTCGTCGGTCTGAGCGGCGGCCTTGATGTCGCAGATCTCGTCGAAGACGGTCTCGAACAGCTCGGCGAAGCGACGGTGGATCGACAGGTGATCCTCATCGTCGAAGCCAGCGACGAACTCGTAGGGCTCGTAACCCATGCCATGGAAGAACTCGTGGAGCTCTTCGTCGGAGATGCGGGACAGGATGGTCGGGTTGGCGATCTTGTAGCCGTTGAGGTGCAGGATCGGCAGGACGATACCGTCGGTGCGCGGGTTCACGAGCTTGTTGGACTGCCAGCCGGTGGCCAGCGGGCCGGTCTCGGCCTCACCGTCGCCGACGATGGCCGGCACGAACAGGCTCGGGTTGTTCATCACGGCGCCGTAGGCGTGGGACAGAGCGTAACCCAGCTCGCCACCCTCGTGGATGGAACCCGGGGTCTCCGGAGCGTAGTGGGACGGGATGCCGCCCGGGTAGGAGAACTGACGGAAGAACTTCTGCAGGCCAGCCTCGTCCTTGGTGATGTTCGGGAAGTACTCGGTGTAGGTACCGTCGACGTAGGACTGGGAGGTACCAGCGGGGCCACCGTGGCCCGGTCCCATGATGATCACGGTGTTCTGCTGATGATCAGCGATAAGACGGTTGATGTGGCCGATGAGGAAGTTCAGGCCAGGGGTGGTGCCCCAGTGTCCGACCAGGCGGTGCTTCACGTCCTCACGGGTGAAGGGCTCCTTCATCAGCGGGTTGCTGCGGAGGTAGATCTGACCGATGGAAAGGTAGTTGGTCACGCGCCAGTACTTGTCGACGGCCTCGAGGGTCTCGTCGGAGATCGGAGCGTTCAGCTTCTTCCAAGGGGTGCCAATAACAGGACTCGTCATGTGTACTCCTGTACTTCTGCACTTGATGTGCGATCGGTTATTTTCTCAGGATTGCAATCCCTTGAGTTCCTTGGATTGGAACGTGCAATGAACTGCATTTCCTAATCGTCCTTAATGGTAAAGGAACTCGCGGACTTTTGCATAATCGACCGACGGACTTTTGTTAAGAAATGTTCGAAAAGTTGTCATAGAGGATCGAAACTTGTGCGCTTTCTTCGTTCGCCGAAAAGCCCCGTCAGGCCGATAACTCTTGGGTTTTCGGTTGCCTGAGTTTGCCATGATGTGAAGAAACCGATCACGGGAAGATGCGCAAGCGCTGTTGCATCCGAAGGGCGTGTCGCCGGTATCCGAACGAACAGCATGCGCATGCGAACCCGGACGAACACCTTATGTCGTAATCTCCGGTGATAATCGACACACTGTTTTCTCTACATATCTTCTGAACCCCAAGGGAGGCTCGTATGGCCAAAGGACCGGTTCTCGTCGTCGACTTCGGCGCTCAGTACGCGCAGTTGATCGCACGCCGCGTGCGCGAAGCGCACATCTATTCCGAACTGGTGCCGCACTCCATGCCCGTGGATGAGATCCTAGCCAAGGACCCGCAGGCAATCATTCTTTCCGGTGGCCCCGCCTCGGTATTCGAACCCGGCGCCCCCAGCATCGATACAAAGATCTTCGACGCCGGCGTCCCCGTGCTCGGCATCTGCTACGGCTTCCAGGTGATGGCGCATGAACTCGGCGGCGACGTCGACAAGGCCGCGCTCGGCGAATACGGCAAGACCCCCGCCGTCATCACCGATGCCGAGGGCATCCTCGCCGGCTCCCCCACCGACCAGAGCACCTGGATGAGCCACGGCGTGGCCGTCAACAAGGCCCCCGAGGGATTCAAGGTGCTCGCGCACACCGAGGGCGCCCCCGTCGCCGCCATGGCCGACGAATCCCGCAAGCTCTACGGCGTGCAGTGGCACCCCGAGGTCAAGCACACCCCGCTCGGTCAGGATCTCATTGAAAACTTCCTGCACAAGTGCGCCGGACTGCCTGACAACTGGACCGCATCCAGCATCATCGACGATCAAGTCGCCAAGATCCGCGAGCAGGTCGGCGACGCCGAGGTCATCTGCGGCCTGTCCGGCGGCGTGGACTCCGCCGTCGCCGCGGCACTCGTGCACAAGGCCATCGGTGACCAGCTCACCTGCGTGTTCGTGGACCATGGTCTGCTGCGCAAGGGCGAGGTCGAGCAGGTGAAGCACGACTTCGTCGAGGCCACCGGCATCCGCCTCATCACCGTCGATGCGGCCGACGACTTCCTCACCGCGCTCAAGGGTGTCTCCGAACCCGAGCGCAAGCGCAAGATCATCGGCGAGAAGTTCATCCGCACCTTCGAAAAGGCCCAGCTGCAGGTGCTCGAAGAGGCTGGTGCCCGCGGCAAGGAGGTCAAGTTCCTCGTTCAGGGCACCCTCTACCCTGACGTCGTCGAATCCGGTGGCGGAGACGGTGCGGCCAACATCAAGAGCCATCACAACGTGGGCGGCCTGCCCAAGGACATCAAGTTCCAGCTTATCGAACCGCTGCGCACCCTCTTCAAGGACGAGGTGCGCGCCATCGGCACCGAGCTCGGCCTGCCCGACGAGATCGTCTGGCGTCAGCCGTTCCCCGGCCCGGGCCTCGGCATCCGTATCATCGGCGAGATCACCAAGGAACGTCTCGATCTGCTGCGCGAAGCCGACGCGATCGCCCGCGAGGAGCTCACCAAGGCCGGTCTCGACCGCGACATCTGGCAGTGCCCGGTCGTGCTGCTCGCTGACGTGCACTCCGTGGGCGTCCAGGGCGACGAACGTACCTACGGCTCCCCCATCGTCCTGCGTCCGGTGTCCTCGGAGGATGCCATGACCGCCGACTGGTCCCGTCTGCCCTACGACGTGCTCGCCGCGATCTCCACGCGCATCACCAATGAATGCCGTCAGATCAACCGAGTCGTCCTCGATTGCACCAGCAAGCCGCCGGCAACCATCGAATGGGAGTGATGCAGGGGACTTGCCGATCTGTCAATCAGTCATAGATTGACAGATCGCAAAAAGAGCACAAAAGGACGCCATGGTCTCGGCCGGGCGTCCTTTTTGTAAGTTTGCATGCGCGGACACGAATGCGTCAGGTGTGACATTCCTCACAAATCATTTCGATTCCTTGCGATGTCAATGGTTCCCCAATGAAAAAACTAGGCAAATCACTACCGGAATGTAGCCACCAACGAGTACCCTCGATCAAGGAAGTGGAGCAATTATGCTCCCCAATCACTAGTAGTCATGGAGGAAGCCCTAATGGCGAAAACCGTCCTTGTCATCAACTCCGGCTCCAGCTCGATCAAGTACCAGCTGGTGGATCTCGAAACCGGCGAAGGTATCGCATCCGGTCTGGTTGAGAAGATCGGCGAACCGATCGACGGCAACTACAAGCACGAATACAACGGCGAAAAGCACAAGCTGACCGAGCCGATCCACGATCACGAGGAAGGCCTCAAGCGCGTGCTCGGCTTCTTCAAGGAGTATGGTCCGGATCTGAACGAGTCCGGCATCGTGGCTGTCGGCCATCGTGTGGTGCAGGGCGGCTCCATCTTCCCGCGTCCGGCTCTGGTCACCGACAAGACCATCGGCAAGGTCAAGGATCTGGCCGTGCTGGCTCCGCTGCACAACGGCCCTGAGGCCACCGGCGCCGAAGTCATGCGCACCCTGCTGCCCGACGTGCCGCAGGTCTTCGTCTTCGACTCCTCCTTCTTCTTCCAGCTGCCCAAGGAGGCCAGCACCTACGCCCTGAACAAGGAGATCGCCGATCGTTACCAGATCCGCCGTTACGGCGCTCACGGCACCTCCCACGAGTTCGTTGGCTCCGTGGTTCCCGAGCTCATCGGCAAGCCGGCCGAGGGTCTCAAGCAGATCGTGCTGCACATCGGTAACGGTGCCTCCGCCTCCGCCCAGATCTCCGGCAAGCCGATCGACACCTCCATGGGCCTCACTCCGCTCGAGGGTCTGGTCATGGGTGGCCGTACCGGTGACATCGACCCGGCTGTCGTGTTCCACCTGATCCGCAACGCCCACATGAACGTGGATGAGCTGGACTCCCTGTTCAACAAGAAGTCCGGTCTGACCGGCATGACCGGCTTCGGCGACATGCGCGAGGTCATGCGTCTGGCCGATGAGGGCGACGAGAACGCCCAGCTGGCCCTCGACGTGTACGTGCACCGCATCGTGGCCTACATCGGCAACTACACCGCCCAGATGGGTGGCGTGGACGTGATCACCTTCACCGCCGGTGTCGGCGAGAACGCCTCCCCCATCCGCAAGATGGTCATCGATCGCCTTGCTCCGTTCGGCGTGAAGTTGGACGAGGAGAAGAACAACGTGCACACCTCCGAGCCGCGCATCATCTCCACGCCCGACAGCTCCGTCATCGTGGCCGTCTACCCGACCAATGAGGAGCTTGCCATCGCCCGCAAGTCCGCCGCCATCGCCGCCGAGGGCAAGGACTCCTACGGCAACGTGTTCACCAAGTGAGCATCACTGGCAATCATTGATTGAGTGACGCTAATCCGGTTGTCATTCATGCAGTTCTGCGCATGAATGACAACCGGATTTTTCATATGCTTACTCATACGATGATGGGACTGTCGCATGATGCCGTGTTAACTTGTTTTTCCTTGTTTTGACATGTTATGATTTATTCATGCGTGTGAAGGAATGGGCGGCTCGTGAGGGGTTGAACGAGCAGACGGTGTGGAAGTGGTGTCGTGAGAATCGTATGCCGGTCCCGTTCGAGCGTTCGGGTAGCGTGTGGCTCATCCATGACCCGAAGTATGAGAAGCCCGCTGTTCCCGCCGTGGGTTCGCGTACGGTCTGCTATGCGCGGGTCTCTTCATCCGACCGGAAGGATGATCTGCAGCGTCAGGCGGACCGGTTGAAGGCGTTCGCCATCAATATGGGCGTCGAATCCCCGGAGGTGGTCACGGAGACCGGCAGTGGCATGAACGACAGGCGGCGCAGATTGAACCGAATCCTCGCCGACTCCACGGTGGGCACCATCATCGTGGAGCATCGCGACCGGCTGGCGCGCATGGACGCGGGACTCGTTGAGTCCGCGTTGAAGGCGGCGGGGCGCAGGCTGATCGTCGTGGACGATTCGGAGCTGGATGATGACCTCGTATGTGACATGACCGAGGTGCTGACCTCGTTCTGCGCGCGCCTGTACGGCAGGCATGCCGCCAGGCGCAAGGCGGAGGCCGCGTTGAGGGCGGCTCATGATGCTTGAGGCGGTCAGGGTCGCGTTGGACCCGACCCCCACGCAGGAGCGGCTGTTGGTCGCGCATGCGGGGGCGGCGCGGTTCGCGTTCAACGCGGGTCTCGCCCATGTCAAGTCAATGATCGACGTGCGCGGGAAGCCGGAGTGGTCGCTGTACGCGCTGCGCCGCTGGTGGAACGCCAACAAGGACACGCTGGCCGTGGACGGGAGCGGTGTGCCGTGGTGGCGGGAGAACAGCAAGGAGGCGTACAACAGCGGTCTGGAGGCCCTGTCGAACGCCTTGTCGAACTGGTCGAAAAGCCGCAGGGGGCGACGCAGGGGCCGTCGCGTTGGCTTCCCCCGGTTCAGGGCGAAGGATCGGACAACACCCCGGTTCGCATACACGACCGGCTCATACGGTCTGATCGACGGGGACGCGAACGCGTTGAGACTGCCGCGGATCGGCCGCGTGCACTGCATGGAGAACGTGGCGAAGCGGGTCGGCGATGGTCGGGTGCTGCGCATGACCGTCAGCGCGGCATGCGGGACGCTGGCACGCCGCGCTGACCGTGGAACGGGCCGACAATGCGCCATTGGTGCCTCCGAAAGGCGGTGCGGTCGGCATCGACCTCGGTGTCAAGACGCTGGCCGTATTGTCGGACGGCACCATGATCGCCAACCCACATGCATTGGGGATGAGCGAGCGTCGGTTGAAACGCGCGCAGAAGGCGTTGTCCCGCAAGACGAAAGGCTCGAACCGTCGGCGCAGGGCGCGCGAACGCGTGGCGCGTCTGCACGCGCGCGTCGCCAACCAGCGGCGCGACCTGCTGGACAAGCTCACCACGCGACTCGCCTCCACCTACTCGGACATCTCGATCGAAGACCTGAACGTGCATGGCATGGTCGGAAACCATCGGCTCGCCAAGGCGATCGCGGACGCATCCTTCTTCGAGATACGCCGCCAACTGGAATACAAGACCATGCGAACCGACGCACGACTGCACGTCATCGACCGCTGGTATCCGTCAAGCAGGACATGCTCGAACTGCGGGAGGGTGAAAGCCAAGCTCTCCCTGTCCGAGCGCGTCTACCATTGCGACGGATGCGGACTCGTGATCGACCGCGACCTGAACGCCGCGATCAACATCAAGGTCGCCGGGAGTGCCCCGGAGACCATAAACGCGCATGGAGCGGACGTAAGACCCACCACCCTCCGGGATGGCGGGCGAACCGCGGTGAAGCGTTAACCAAGCAGCCATGACAATGGCATAAGACTTGGAGCGGACACCCGCAAGAGTGTCCTGCAAGCCAAAACAAACTAGCTTGCAACGGTGGCCATCCGATGTGGACGGCCACCCCATCATTGTGTCTGCAAGAGGAAACGTCAGTTAGTCGAAGTGTCCTTTCCCAGCATGGACGTCCACAGTCCGACAAAGTCCGGAATGGTCTTACGCGTGGTCGCCACGTTGACGACATCGATGCCGTCGATGCGCAATCCCAGCATGGCAGCAAACGTAGCCATACGATGATCCGCATACGTCTCCATCACGGCACCATGCAACACGTCCGAGGGAACGGCATCGATATGCAGACCATCAGGCAACTCATGGGCGCTGCCACCCACACGCTCGATCTCCGTGACCAGCGCCTCCAGACGGTTCGTTTCATGACCACGCAGATGTCCGATGCCCACCAGTGATGTCGGAGCGTCGGCGAATACCAGAATCGCGGCCAGAGACGGCGCGATCTCCCCCGCCGCCGAAAGATCGAACTCACCAAGTCCATGAATCGTGCCATCGGATGTGACCGACAACGTTCGCGTCCCGTCGGCCGACACCTCAACGGACACATCGGCTCCCATACGTTCCAGATAACCAGGCAGCAGGCCGCCAGGCTGCGTGGTCGTCTCAGGCCAGTTCGGAACCCGAACCGTACCTCCGGCGATCAACGCCGCCCCAAGGAATGGTGCCGCATTCGACAGATCCGGTTCCACCACCACGCGTTCCGGCAACTGAACGGCACCGTGACGTACCGTCCACGTGTGATCATCCATGGTCACGTTCACACCGGCGGCCGAAAGATCAGCCATGGTCATGCGGATATGTGGCAGGCTGGGCAGATGTTCACCGGTATGGGTCAGGGTCAGTCCGTTTCCCAGCTTCGGGGCGGCCAGCAACAGTCCGGAGATGAACTGGCTGGAGCCGGACGAGTCGATCGACACTGCCCCACCGGCAACATGCTCGGGCGGCGTCAGCGTGAACGGCAACCGACCACGCTCCCCCTCGTAATCGATATGGGCACCCAGCTGTTCCAATCCCTCCAGCAACGGTGCCATCGGGCGCTGGTACGCCTGCGCGTCTCCATCGAACCGCACTGGGCCATCGGCATACAGGGCCAGCGCGGGCACGAATCGCATCACGGTTCCGGCAAGCCCGCAGAACACCGAGGAATTCCCCTTGAACACCCCGTCGGCCGGCGGGACAACGGTGACCGTGGTTTCCTCATGGTCATCGATCCGACATTCCACGCCTAGGGATTCAAGGGCTCCCATCATGAGTTCGGTATCGCGCGAACGCAGGAGACCAATCAAGGTGACCGGCCGCGATCCCATGGCCGCAAGAATGAGATACCGGTTGGACAGGGACTTGCTGCCAGGAATGGTTACCGTTGCATTGAGGGGCGCCGCCGCCTTGGGGGCGCGCCAAAGATCTGTGGAAGCTGTCATGTCTGACATACTAGCGTGAGACATGACGGGGCCCGCGTTCGCATTCCACAAACGCGGGCCCCATCGGAAACGTCAGAGCTTCGGAATTTCACTGCAACGCCGTCGATGCGGCACCGGCAAACACCACACACCGGTGCCGACCATCGACCACGCCGTCACTTCTTGCTCAGCGCATCATGGAATCCGTCCTGCAGCACATCATTGAGATCGTTGAGCGCATCCTCAGGATTCGTCTTGTCCTCGGTCTCCTTGAGCGCCTCGGAGAAGGCGGAATCAATGTCGTAACCATCGGAGCTCAGCTCGTAGAACTGGTCCGACAGCTCGCCCATCTTGTTGTACTCATCAGTGCCGTATCGGATGTTATTCGGATCACCAAGCGCCTGCATCTGGTGGATGAGGTCACCCAGCTTGCCGATGTAGTCCTTCATATCGGTACCGTACTTCGCCACGTCCTTGTCCTTTGCCTTGCTGAGCTCTTCAAGGCTTGTGGAGCAGTCGTTGATGTACTGGTTGTACTTATCGTAGAAGTCGCTGTCGTACAGGCTTGCCGTCGGTGCCGTGGCGCAGGCCTTCACCGACTTGGACATGGGCATTGCGGAATCGGCGAGACCGTTGATGTAGGAGGCGTATGCGTCGGATGCCTTCACATAGGCGTCATACTTGCCCTTGACGTTCTCGTCCTTGAGGAGCTTGTCCTGCTTCCCCAGCTCGGACACCGCACTCTGATAGTCCTTCACCTTCTCCTTGAGACTCGTGATGTCGCTATCTTCGATGTTCTTGGACGGATCGTAGCTCACGGCGTACACATCATTGAGCTTCGTCCTGATGCTGTAGTACTTCGTGCTGATCTTCGACGTCTGGTTCAACGCATTGGTGTAGTCGTCCGCGGTCGGCTTGCCACTGGGAAGGAAGGCGAGCACGACCAGCACGATGACGACGAGCGCGGCGATGCCACCACCGATGCTCAGTCCCAGAACCAGCTTCTTGTTGGGCTTCTTCTGAGCCGGGGGCATGGGCGCACCATACGGCGGCTGACCCTGCGGAACCTGACCGGGGCCGGACTGCTGGAATCCGCCATACGGCGGCTGGCCGCCGACGGGGGGAACGCCGGGGCCGGACGGGCCAGCACCGGGAACCTGAGGTCCGCCAGCCGGCTGGGACGGCACGGCCGAAACCGGGGGAACCGGTCCCGCGGCAAAGGGGTCGGACACGGGCTGAGCGGGCTGAGCGGGCTGAGCAGGCGCGTCCAACGAAGAGGAGTCGTCAGTAGCAGGCGATGCCGCCGCTCCATCAAACGGTTGCTGCGTTCCTGCTGACGTCGGCTGCTCAGCGGAGGGAACCTGCAACGGTGCAGTCGGCTGAGACTGCGGCTGCGCGACCGGGCCGGTTGTATATGGCGGGACACCAAATGGGTCGGAGGATCCGGCCACATTGGCGTCGTGTCCGGCACCGGCGTCAAACGCCGCCGGCTGAGCAGACTGCGCTCCCGATTGCTGAGGCTGGAACGGAGACGAATCCGGAACCGGAGTCTCGAACGAGTGACCAAACGGCTGCTGCGTCACGCCGGGCTGATCAGGCTGTCCGGACTGGAACTGTGAAGAATCCTGACCCTGACCGTAGCCGCCGTAGGCAGGCTGGCTGAACGGCTGCCGATCGTAGGACTGCTGTGGCGAATAGGGCTGATACGGCTGCGTGGCTTGCGGCAGCGGTGTTCCCGTTCCGGACTGATAGGTGCCAGAAACGGCGGAATCAGGCTGCTGAGGAAATGCGGACGCCCCCGAAACCGACGGACCCCCCATCGACGGCTGCTGTCCAGCTCCTTCATCGGTCGCCGCACTGTCCGGCGGCACATACTGCGAGTCGCCGTCCCCAACCGGCTTGTATCCATCTGTCATGGCGAAAACTCCTTCGTCTCTTCGCTATTGAGTGGTGCACCCCTATTTTAACAACGTGACCGTTCACACTCGGGGATTGGAACGCCGGGAATCTCACAGAACCAGTACACATCACATACGATTCATCTCCGGTTCACTCGCGAACGAGACTTTGTGACACGGTAATGCGATACTGTAAGTATGCAGATCAGACCTGGTTCAATGTATCCATTGGGAGCTCGCTACGATGGCGCAGGAGTCAATTTTGCCCTGTTCTCGGAAGCGGCCGAAAAAGTGGAACTCTGTCTGTTCGACGCGGACGACAACGAGACCCGCATTGAAATGACGGAACAGAATTCCTACGTATGGCACAACTATCTGCCGGGCATCCAACCGGGACAACGGTATGGCTACCGCGTCTACGGTCCGTACGACCCCAACAACGGCCATCGTTGCAACCCCTCCAAGCTCCTGCTCGACCCCTACGCCCGAGCCATCCAGGGACACATCGACGACGATGAAAGCCTGTACTCCTACCACTTCAGCGATCCTGACAATGAATACAACATGAACACCATGGATTCGGCGCACCACACCATGAAGTCCGTGGTCGTCAATCCGTTCTTCGACTGGGGCAACGACAAACACCCCAACATCCCCTACCACGATTCGGTGATCTACGAGGCCCACGTTCGCGGCATGACCAACCTGCGCAAGGACGTCCCGGCCGAGATCCGCGGCACCTACGCCGGTCTCGCCTACCCCACCGTGGTGAACTACCTCAAGGAACTCGGCATCACCGCGCTCGAGCTCATGCCGATCCACCAGTTCGTCAACGACTCCTTCCTCACCGAAAAGGGACTGAGCAACTACTGGGGATACAACACCATCGGATTCTTCGCTCCGCACAACGCCTACTCCAGCTCCGGAGAATTCGGCGAGCAGGTCAACGAATTCAAATCCATGGTGAAGGCCTACCACGAAGCCGGCATCGAGATCATCCTCGACGTGGTGTACAACCACACCGCCGAAGGCAACCACCGCGGCCCGACACTCAGCCTTCGCGGTATCGACAACCGCAACTACTATCGTCTGGTGGACGGCGATTACGCCCACTACTTCGACACCACCGGAACCGGCAACTCCCTGCTCATGCGCTCGCCGCACGCGCTGCAGCTCATCACCGACTCCCTGCGGTACTGGGTGACAGAGATGCACGTGGACGGCTTCCGATTCGATCTTGCCGCCACACTCGCCCGTCAGTTCCAGGAGGTCGACAAGCTCTCCGCGTTCTTCGATATCGTGGAACAGGATCCGGTGCTCTCCCACATCAAGCTGATCGCCGAACCGTGGGATCTGGGATCCGGCGGTTACCAGGTCGGCGGCTTCCCGTCCAGCTGGTCCGAATGGAACGGCCGCTACCGCGATTGCGTGCGCGACTTCTGGCGCTCGCAGCCGTCCACGCTTCCTGAATTCGCCAGCCGACTCATGGGAAGCTCCGACCTGTATCAGGCCAACGGACGTCGACCCGTCGCCTCGGTGAACTTCATCACCGCGCATGACGGTTTCACCCTCAACGATATGGTCACGTACAACGACAAGCACAACGAGGCCAACGGCGAGGGAAACCGAGACGGCGAATCCCACAACCGTTCCTGGAACTGCGGCGTGGAAGGCCCCACCGACATTCAGGATGTGAACTGCCTGCGTCATCGCCAGCGTCGCAACTTCCTCGCCACGCTGCTGGTCAGTCAGGGCATTCCGATGATCTGCGGCGGCGACGAGGTGGGACGCACCCAGCAGGGCAACAACAACGCCTACTGCCAGGACAACGAGATCTCATGGACCGACTGGGAGCTTGATCAGGACCGTCGCGACCTGCTCGAGTTCACCAAGAAGTTCATCCATCTGCGTCTTGACCATCCGGTTTTGCACCGCAGGCGTTTCTTCACCGGACGCGCCGCCGGCGATACCTCGGATCGTATCCCGCAGGCCGAATGGTTCGATCATACCGGTGAGGTCATGGACCGCGAGGATTGGGGCAACACCCACGCCCTGTCGGTGATGGTGTTCCTCAACGGCAAGGACATTCCCGAAACCGACTGGTACGGCTCCCCCATGACCGACAACAGCTTCCTGCTGATCTTCAACGCGCACTATGAGCCGATCGTGTTCAAGCTGCCCGAGGAGAAGTACGGATCCACGTGGACGCTGGTTGCCGACACGTTCAATCCGAAGGGACCGGAGCTCACCTACGAGGCGGGTTTTGTGATCACCGCTCAGCCGCGTAGCTTCCTGGTACTGATGAGCGCCAAGCGCTCGCACAAGCTCATGGACTAAGATGCTTGGCCCGGATTAGGCCAAGGTTCAATGGTTCGCTAGCGGAACCGCCTCCCTGATATAACCGGCGGTCTGCATACCGGTCGATCAACCGACACGGTGTGTGGACCGCCGGTTGGTTATTTCTCAGTTCCGCTCAGTTCTGCGGGGAGATGCGCGACTCGGGCGGCACGACACTCACCGGACGATCCGCCGTCAACTGGGCATACACACGGTCCGCCTCAATTGCCGCGATCTGTCTTGAGAACACGATGAACCAGCCCATGAACAGAATGCAGGCAAGCGCCTCCACATTGGTAAGTGTTGTGCCGCCCTGTAACCAGTTGAGTCCTGCCACCACAACGGCGACAATGATGAGATCCGATACCACGTATATGGCCCGGGACAATTGCGGCGCAAGCCATGGCAGGAAGATCATGAGCAGGCTCATCGGCAGGCTCAGTCCGCGCGCGAATACGTTGTGCAGGATGGGATGCGGGGTGTATCGGAAGAATCCGACTCCGGCGAAACAGATGCCGGCCAGAGTAAGCAGGATGGACATGCAGAGGATTCGTGCCCAGAAATGCGGAATGTCGAATTCAGCCCCCGGTTCGTCACCGACCTTGGGGGCTTCGGTGTTGTTCGCCGCCCGCCATTTAAGTCGCATGCGTTGCGTGGTGATGAGTTCGGAGATGGCGAAGTAGCTGAGGATGATCACGCAGATGCCGGCCAGGATCAGCGTCGAATTGAACATGCGCGCGGCGAATGTGGTGCGGTCGCCGAGTTGGGAGAAGTTGTTCTTCCACCAGTTGGGGTCATCGGTGGTCAGTCCGGCGGTGCTGACGCCGGATACGACAAACAGCGGTAGCAATGATGCGATGGTCCGCGAATTCAACGTATCGGCCTGTACGAATACCACGTATCCGACAATGCCTGAGAATATGGCGGTGACGGTGGAAATGTACGTGGAGAATATGGCGATGCCCATTGTGCCGTTGATGATCTCCATCATCGCGTAGACACTGAGAAACACGGTTGCCGCGTAGACCACGGATAGGGATAAAGTCTCGAACGCGCGGCGAATCGGCACGATCCATCCTCGCTTGAGACTCCACGACCGTGACTGACGTGTGTATCCTACGATGAATGCGATGACGGCGCATGCGGCGACCACACCTGCGCATACGGCGAAGAGTCGGCCTGAAATCATCCAGATGGCCGACGCGAACGTGCGATAGAGCTCCATGATCAGACCGGATGCGAGCGTACAGACCAAGGATGCGATGAGTCCAAGCGTCTCCGCCTGCTGATGCCTGCCCATGGGCCCCCGTTTCTTGGTTTCTCTCCGCCATTGCTTCTTCCCGTTGATTATAGGTCGTGTCGGTTGCGGAGAGCATTCGGCGGGAAGATCATTCGGTGATTTCTGTTTTTCGACACTAAGGAAAACAGCCCGTCGTAAAAACTTCGAGGTGACACAAGGACGACACGCGGGTCTATATGGGTTATACTGGTGATTCGTGTTCATGCACGGTCGGCATTGTCTCGATCTTGTACGGACGCATCGGGCTGTAGCGCAGTTTGGTAGCGCGCCTGCTTTGGGAGCAGGATGTCGCAGGTTCAAATCCTGTCAGCCCGACCAAAAGCCCTACTCCCGCTTGGGATGTAGGGCTTTGTCATATTTCCTCGAACAGGCTGATGGTAACACTGGATAACAATGACCACAGACCATCGCCGGTTATGACGTTCGGCTTACGGAATGCAGTCAG
The DNA here is from genome assembly GCF_006408715.1 of Bifidobacterium sp. UTCIF-39. NCBI lineage: Bacteria > Bacillati > Actinomycetota > Actinomycetes > Bifidobacteriales > Bifidobacteriaceae > Bifidobacterium > Bifidobacterium sp. UTCIF-39. Next base: position 162,532 of record NZ_JEOG01000007.1, read on the forward strand.
AACGGTTTGTCGGAGACACCGAGCGCTAGCCAGTCGGCGCAGGCTTGGGCGATGGCGCGCGGAGATTCGACGGCACCTCCCTCGAGCCACTTGATGAGGATGTTGAACATGGCGCCGGCGACAAAGTAGAGTCGGTATTGGCCGATGGATCCCATG